>JAYTCW010000097.1:0-22359 GCA_043736295.1 Planctomycetota bacterium
GCTCAGTTGGTAGAGTGCGTCCTTGGTAAGGACGAGGTCCTGGGTTCGAATCCCAGCAGTAGCTTACCGGTGCGTTGCCGGTGAGAAGAGGTCGGCGGGGGCAAGTGCTCCTGCGGCGAGCTGCAAAGCTCGTGATGAATTGGAACGGTGGCAGCCCCGTCGGGTTGCAGGATCCCGAAGACGGAAGACTCTCAAGGGGGTTTGGAGCACGAGTTATGGCAAAGGAAATCTTTAATCGCACGAAGCCGCACGTCAACGTCGGCACCATCGGTCACATCGACCACGGCAAGACAACCACCACAGCTGCCCTGCTCGCGGTTCAGGCCGCTAAGGGGCTGGCCAAGCTCAAGTCGTACGCTGATATCGCTAAGGGCGGTACGGTTCGCGACGCCACCAAGACCGTGACCATCGCTGTGTCGCATGTGGAGTACGAGTCCCCAACTCGCCACTACGCTCACATCGACTGCCCCGGGCACGCCGACTATATCAAGAATATGATCACGGGAGCCGCCCAGATGGATGGGGCGATTCTCGTGGTGTCTGCCGCTGACGGTCCAATGCCTCAGACTCGCGAACATATTCTCCTGGCTCGCCAGGTGAACGTGCCTTGCCTCGTCTGCTACCTGAACAAGGTTGACCTAGTCGACGATCCAGAACTCCTCGAGCTGGTCGAGATGGAGATCCGCGACCTGCTCAACAAGTACGGTTATCCCGGCGACACTGTGGCGATTGTTCGGGGCAACTCGAAGGAAGCTTACGCCAATCCATCCGACCCAGTTGCGTCCCAGTGCATCACCGACTTGGTGGCCGCCTTGGACAAGGACATCATGGAGCCGACTCGCGAGCAGGACAAGCCGTTCCTGATGGCCGTTGAAGACGTGTTCTCGATTGATGGTCGCGGAACTGTGGTCACCGGTCGTATTGAACGTGGTGTCGTCAAGGTTGGCGAGAAGATTCAGATCATCGGCTTGCGTGACACGCAAGAAACGACCGTCACCGGCGTTGAAATGTTCAACAAGACCCTGGATCAGGGAATTGCTGGCGACAACGTCGGACTCTTGCTCCGCGGTACGTCGAAAGACGATGTCGAACGCGGTCAAGTCCTCGCAGCTGGGAACTCGATCAAGCCGCATAGTCAGTTCGAGTGTGAAGTGTACGTGCTGAAGGCGGAAGAAGGTGGCCGCAAGACCCCATTCTTCAACGGCTACCGTCCTCAGTTCTACTTCAGAACGACGGACGTGACCGGCGGCGTCAAGCTGCTGAACGGTGCAGAAATGTGCATGCCCGGTGACAACGTCAAGCTGGAAGTTGAACTCCAGAAGTCGATCGCCATGGACCAGGGAAGCCGCTTCGCAATTCGCGAGGGTGGCCGTACTGTAGGTTCCGGCGTCGTGACCAAGATCCTGAAGTAGTTTTTCAATCACAGGTTCAACCGCCCGGCTCACAGCGAGTCGGGCGGTTGTCTGTTTGGATGGGAGTGTCCGCTGTGCGCGAATACGTCTGGTTGGAATGCATCGAGTCTGGTAGCCGTAACTACCGCACCCCCAAGGAGACTCGGGGAACTGAGCGATTGGAGCTGCGCAAGTACGACAAGAAGCTGCGCAAGCACACCGCTCACAAAGAAACTCGGAAGAAGTAGTCGTTTGCCGAGGCAGTTGATACACTCACCTGCTTGGTGATCGCACGATTCGCCGTGCTCTATGAGTGCGGGCGGCACACGGGCGTAGCTCAATTGGCAGAGCAGCGGATTCCAAATCCGCAGGTTGAAGGTTCGAGTCCTTCCGCCCGTGCTCCATGTCTCCAGTGTTCTTATAACACAGAGACAGTCAGGTCAAACCATTCACGTGAACCTCACTGGATTCGGAAGCGAAATGTCGACGGCAGCTGATGATCCATCGCTTTTTTCCACCCTCGCTTCCACACGTTTGTACAAGCGGACTCAGGGGCGGATGGTCCGCCAAGTCACTTTGGCTGTACTTCTGTCGGGAGTGTTGCTTGGTTGCTTCCGCCTCTCTGAAGTCTATCTCCAGGATTCTGGCAAGCTGATCACTCTGGGTGTGCCTGCCTTGCTGTTTGCCTTGGGCGCTTGGGGGGTCTACCGCCTCACGCATTGGCCTAAGTTCGCCGACTTCCTGGTGCAAGTTCAGGGCGAGTTGGACAAGGTGAATTGGGCGACATGGGAGTATTTGATTCGTGCCACGGGAGTCGTGCTGGTGACGATGGTCATCGCGGCGACATTTCTTTGGATCTGCGACTTTGCATGGATTTATCTCTTTGAGAAAATTGGATTCCTTCGAGTCCAAAAGCCCTAACACAAAAAACACGATGCATTGGCTTGCATCTTGGTTCTGTTTCGTCGAACATATTCGCCCCTCCTATGACTACTGAACCGCAAACCACCGAATCAACTCCTCCGACTGGTGAACTCCAGGACGAAAAGCTGTGGTACGTTCTGAAGGTTCAGAGCAATCGCGAGAAGTCGATTCGAGATTCGCTCTTGCGACGAATCAAGATGGAAGGCTTGGAGGCTGACTTTGGCGACGTGGTGATCCCGACTGAAAAAATCGTGGAGACCAAAGGCGGCAAGCGAAAGGTTCGCGAGCAGAAGCTGTTTCCTGGGTACATGATGATCCAGATGCGGTTGACCGACGAGACATGGTATGTCGTGCTCGGCACCAGTGGAGTCGGGGACTTCACCGGTGCTGGCGGCAAGCCGATGCCAATGCCGGAATCTGAGGTACGTCGTCTCCTGGGCCAGGAAACCGTCACTGAGGAGGTCGTGGATGGCGAACAGCCAGTTGTTGCGAAGGGCAAGGAGATCGCACCACTGATTCGGTTCAGTGTGTCTATCGGTGAAGCGGTCAAGGTGAAGGAAGGGCCATTCGAAAACTTCGAAGGGCATGTTCACTCACTGGATGACCACACCGGTAAAATCAAGGTCATGATTGAGATTTTTGGTCGATCCACCGAAGTGGAACTCGAACACTGGCAGGTCGAGAAGGTCTGAGACTGAACACGCAGTCGCTTGGAACACCCGTTCCTCGCGCTTACTTTTTGGATGGTTTCGATGGCGAAGAGTGTCGTCACACAAGTCAAGGTTCAAATCCCCGGCGGACAGGCGACTCCTGCGCCTCCGGTGGGGACCTCTCTCGGGCCTCACGGGGTCAACATTGGCCAGTTCGTGAAGCAGTTCAACGACCGGACCAAAGATCTGAACGGGATGATTGTCCCGGCCTTGATTACGATCTATAGCGATCGTTCCTTTGAGTTTGTTCTCAAAAGTCCTCCCGCAGCTGTACTTCTGAAGAAGGCTGCCGGGATTGCCAAGGGTGCCACGAACGCCAAAACTGACAAGGTGGGCCGTGTGACCATGGCTCAGGTGATGGACATTGCCAAGGCGAAGCAGGCCGACATGAACTCCTCGGGGATGGCGGAAGCCTGCCGAGTCATTGCCGGAACAGCCCGCAGCATGGGAATTGAAGTTGTTGACTGATCGTGGCTGTTCTGTGGCCCTTGTCCTCTCCCTGATTCATTTGCAAGTAAAGACCGAACCATGTGGTTGTCCAAGCGGCAAAAAGTGTTGACTGAGCGAGCCAGCAAGCTCGGAGTGTTGAGCGTCGGTGATGCCATCTCCGCTCTTAAGAAGTTTGACTCCGATTTGCCCAAGGGTGTGAAGCCTTGCAAATTCGATCAGTCTGTCGCCTTGGCGATGCGACTCGGGATTGATCCGAAGCAGGCTGACCAGATTGTTCGTGGTTCCATTGTCTTGCCTCACGGAATTGGCAAGTCCAAGAACGTGCTGGTATTTTGCCAAGGCCCGAATGTTGACATCGCCTTGAAGGCCGGTGCGGCACACGCCGGTGGCAAGGAACTGGCCGACAAAATCAAGGAAGGCTGGACCGACTTTGATGTTGCAATCGCCACTCCGGACATGATGGGTGTTGTGGGTCCGCTGGGCCGTGTGCTTGGTCCGCGAGGATTGATGCCTTCGCCTCGTGCAGGCACAGTGACACAGGATGTCGCGAACGCCGTTCGCGAGTACAAGGCCGGTAAGGTCGAGTTCCGCAACGACGACTACGGGATTGTTCACTGCCTGGTCGGCAAGCTCTCCTTCCCCGAGCAACAGTTGGCCGAGAACGTCGAGGCGATGCTGCAGCTGATTCGTTCGCTGAAGCCGAATTCATCCAAGGGACAGTACATCCGCAGCGTGACCGTCGCGGGAACTCAAAGCCCCGGCGTGAAGATCGCTGCCACGATGTAATTTGAGAAGCAACGCTGAGATCGAAGCCCACCGGAAGGTGAGCTGGGAACAGACAGGCAATTTCCAGGCCGGTACGACGCGAGTCGGGCAAGGAATCTACAGATTCTTAACCGGGTTGGCGGACAAGGTGACGTATGAGCAAAGTGATCAAACGACTGATGATCGACACGATCTGTGCCGAACTGGCCGGAGCGCGCGATCTGTTGGTGCTCAATACCTCTAAGCTCGGGTCCGTGAAGGACGGGGCGTTGCGATCCGCATTGCGCAAAAAGGGAATTAAAGTTCTGCAAGTCAAGAACACGCTTGTGCGTGTGGCTCTGCGAGAAGCTGGTGCCGGAGATGTTGATTCAATTCTGTCTGGCCCCACAGTCGTGGTTTGGGGCGGCGAAGACATCGTCGCTTTGTCGCGAGAGATCGTCAAGATCGCTGGCGAGAACAAGACGATTGAGATCCGTGGCGGCACGGTCGACGGTCAGTTCCTGACTTTCGAAGGGGTCACCGACCTCAGCAAGAGTATGGGCCGCCCGGAACTGCTCTGCAAGATTGCGGGGCTGATCTTGGCTCCTGGGGCACGCCTCGCGGGTGCCTTGCTCGGAGCGGGTGGTGTATTGGCCGGGCAACTCAAGACAATCGCCGACAAGGAAGTCGACTCAGCCCCAGCTGAGAATCAGCCCGCTCCCTAACTTCATTCAATCACCCCGGCGCGTGTCCGGACCTAAATCAACGTTTCGTGTGTCTTTGCAGCTCCCGGGAAGTCCGGCAGCTGCCCGATTTCTGGAGAACTTTCCATGTCCGAAGCTCGTGAATTTGATGCTGTCACCAAGGACCTTGGCGACAAGATTGTGGGCCTGACTCTGTTGCAGGCGAAGGCTCTGGCTGACTACCTGGAAGATGTCCACGGTATCAAGGCGGCCAGCGGCGGCGGCATGATGATGGCACCTGCCGCGACAACTGCAGTCGCTGTGGTCGAAGCTCAGACTGAGTTCGAAGTCGTCTTGGCGTCTTACGGCGAGAAGAAGCTGGAAGTCATTAAGGTCATCCGGACCATCACCGGATTGGGACTGAAAGAAGCCAAGGATCTGGTGGAAGGCGCTCCAAAGTCAGTCAAGGCTGGCATTTCCAAGGAAGACGCCGACAAGATCAAGGCCGAACTCACCACAGCTGGTGCGACGGTCACGATTAAGTAGTTTTGAATTTGTGGGGATTTGGCACAAAAGTTCTTGTCAGATTCCCGCAGACTTGACGTTGACGCCTCCAGCCCCGATACTCCGGAATCGGTGCTCAGTGCGAGATGCGCGGAACACAACCCACGAGAGGTGTGGCCTTTGTCTACACCTCTCGTGTTGTTTCTGTCACATCGGGGCGACGTTAAGTCGGTGGTCGCATGTCGGCCACCCACTGTTGATTGTCGCAGGTTCAAACGGTGCGTGCGGTGGGCCCGCTGCGCGCATCCATTTCAGGAGTGCGGCTCCTTGCGACTCATTCATCTGATGACGCGATTCATGTCCAATCTATTGTCGACACGCGTACGTCGGTCACGACACAGAGTTTGCCTGTGCGTCGTTAAATTCAGTTCGCCAATGAATGGCTTGAGCTGATTGGGTTCGCGTCGAGTGGGATTCGCGGACGGCTGGGGCACTTGCTTTCCGTGAATCATGTCGGTTGATTGTTCGCCACCGCATTGTGAGGATTTGGCATGCCGGTTCCATCTGATCGCTACATCAAAGCCACGTCTGTCCGTAATTTCGGCACCTTACAAGGGTCGTTCGATTTGTCGGATCTGACACAGATCCAAACGGAATCGTACGCGCGCTTCCTCCAGCTGGATCGTCGCTCAGATCAGCGTCGCGGTCAAGGTCTGGAAGAGATTCTGCGAGAAGTCTTCCCCGTGGTCAGCAATGACCAGCAGTTCCGGCTGGAGTACGTCAAGTACGAGCTTGGAAAGCCCCGGTACACCCCGACTGAATGTCGTCAGTTGCGCCTGACCTACGGTATGCCGTTCCGCATTTGGTTGCGGCTGGTCAAGGAGCAGCCGATCGAAGAGGAGGTCTACCTCGGTGACATCCCGATCATGCTGGGCGGTGGAGAGTTCATCGTCAACGGAGCTGAACGTTGTGTGGTTTCCCAGTTGCATCGTTCGCCAGGTGTCGACTTCGTCAAGTCGGAAGAACCTGGCGAACGCCGGACTTACTCCTGTCGCGTGATCCCCGAGCGTGGCAGCTGGATCGAGTTCGTCGTTAGTAAGAAAGAGACTCTGGGCGTTCGCATCGACCAGAGCGGTCGCTTCTCGGCTGTCACGCTGCTGCGGGCCATGGATCCGCAGTATACGTCGAGCCATTCCCTCCTCAAGTTGTTTTACGATGTGGAGACTGCCAAGGTCTCGAAGGTCGGAGCCGAAGGTCTGGTAGGCAAGTGGGCCGCCGATGATATTGTCTACTCCAACGGAGACCGTCTGGGTGAGATCATTGTCGAGTGTGGCCACCGTGTGACCAAGTCGAACGCAGCTGAAATCGTGGAAGCCGGAATCAAGACCGTGGAGATTATCTCCAAGGTCGAAGACCCCATGATCATCAACAGCGTTCTGGAAGACTCAACTAGCAGCCACGAAGAGGCCCTGCTTAAGATTTACCAGCGGCTGCGTCCCGGCAACCCCCCCCAGTTGGAGAAGGCGACGGATCTGTTCCGCGAGAAGTTCTTCGATGTGAATCGCTACCGCTTGGGTCGAGTCGGTCGCTTCCGCATCAACCGCAAGTTCGGCCAGGACATCCCCGACGACGAGATGACCCTGCGGGCCGAAGACTTCATCAACTCGATTCGCTATCTGATCAAGCTGCGAGTCGGCGACCAGAGCGCCCATGTGGACGACATCGACAACCTCGGGAATCGTCGCCTGCGGACGATCGACGAATTGGCGATGGAGGAGATCCGCAAGGGATTCCTGAAGCTGCGGCGGACGGTGTCCGAGCGGATGGCGATGAAAGATGTGCAGGAGATGAGCCCGCGTTCGCTCATCAACCCTAAGAGCGTTTCGGCAGCGATCGAATACTTCTTCGGTCGCAGCGAACTGTCGCAAGTGGTCGACCAGACCAACCCGCTGTCGATGCTGACACACGAACGGCGTCTGTCGGCCCTGGGGCCTGGCGGTTTGAATCGCAAGCGTGCGGGCTTCGAAGTCCGCGACGTGCATATCTCGCACTACGGACGCATCTGCCCGATCGAGACGCCCGAAGGCACGAACATCGGCCTGATCTCGAGCCTGAGCATCTATGCCAAGGTCGACGCCTATGGCTTCCTGATCTCTCCGTACCGCAAGGTTCACAACGGCAAGATCGGTGAAGAGGTCGAGTGGCTGCGCGCCGACGAAGAGGCCAACGTGATGGTGGCCCCGGCGGACACGAACGTCGTGAAGGGCAAGATTGTCGACGAGCGTTGCCTGGCCCGCTGGCACAACGATGTGCATTGGGTCGAATCCAAGTCGATTCAGTACATCGACGTGGCCCCCGCCCAGATGGTGGGGATCTCGGCAGCTTTGATTCCGTTCCTGGAGCATGACGACGCCAACCGCGCACTGATGGGTTCGAACATGCAGCGGCAGGGTGTCCCCTTGCTGATTACCGAGCCGCCACTTGTCGGCACGGGTATGGAAGATGAAGTGCCTCGCTATTCGGGAATGACCCCGCGTGCCGAGCGTGCGGGCAAGGTCACCTACGTTGACGCCGACCGCATTGAAATCGAGGGCAAAAAGTACCCGATGCGGAAGTTCACGGGACTCAACGAGCGGACCTGCCTGAACCAGAAGCCACTGGTCAAGATGGGCCAGCGTGTCAAGAAGGGCGAAATCCTCGCTGACACAGCTGCCACTCGCGATGGTATCCTGTCCTTGGGACGCAACGTCATGGTGGCGTTCATGTCATGGGAAGGGTTCAACTTCGAAGATGCGATCATCCTGTCGGAACGCTTGGTGAAGGATGACGTGTATACGTCGATCCACATCGACGAGTTCGATGTGGAAATCCGCGAGACGAAGCTCGGTCGCGAAGAGTTCACCCGCGATATCCCCAACGTCAGCGAGAAGGCCCTGCGGCACCTCGACGATGAGGGCATTGTGCATGTCGGAACACGGGTTCGGCCAGGAGACATCCTGGTCGGCAAGGTCACTCCCAAGGCTAAGGCCGAACTGACTCCCGAAGAAAAACTGCTGCACGCGATCTTCGGCAAGGCCGGGGAAGATGTGAAGAACGAATCTCTGGAAGTCCCCAGCGGCATCGAGGGGATCGTCATCCATACCGAGAAGTTCTCGCGGCGGATGAGTCTCAATGAGTTGGAGAAGAAGAAGTTCGACACCGACCTTAAGAAGGTCGAACAGGATGGCCAAAAGCGAGTCGCTGACAAGCTGCTCGAATTCGTGGCCGAACTCGACGGCGTGCTGGGTAAGCACGTCAGCGACGACGATGGCCGCGAACTGCGCTCGATTGACGATCCGAAGTTCCTGTCCGAATTCGCCCGCAAGTTCGAAGCCTACTTCGAGGCCATCGACATCCGCAGTCCGCAAAAGCAGGCCGACGCCCGCAAGCTCTTCAAAGACAGCTGGCCGCTCGTCATCGACGTGATCGATGATGCGGAACTGAAGCTGAACAGCATGAAGCGCGGCGACGAGTTGCCGAACGGCGTGCTGCAGATGGTCAAGGTCTACGTCTCGTCGAAGCGGCAGATTTCTGTCGGGGATAAGATGGCTGGTCGCCACGGAAACAAGGGGGTGATCTCCAAGATCCTGCCGATCGAAGACATGCCGTACCTGCCCGACGGCACGCCGGTCGACATTGTCCTCAACCCGCTGGGCGTGCCGAGCCGCATGAACGTGGGACAGATTCTGGAGACTCACCTCGGGTGGGCAGCCGCGAAGCTGGGATACCGGGCGATCTGTCCGGTGTTCGACGGGGCCGCCGAAGAAGAAATCCGGGCCTGCCTCAAAGAAGCGGGTCTGCCCGAAGAGGGCAAGATGCAGTTGTACGATGGCCGAACCGGCGAATTGATGGAGCAGAAGACCACAGTCGGCATCATCTACATGCTCAAGCTGCACCACTTGGTGGATGACAAGGTCCATGCCCGTGCCACAGGGCCATACTCTCTCATTACCCAACAGCCTCTGGGCGGCAAAGCCCGCTTCGGCGGACAGCGGTTTGGGGAAATGGAAGTGTGGGCTCTGGAAGCCTACGGTGCCGCCTACATTCTGCAAGAGTTGCTCACCGTGAAGAGCGACGATGTCGAGGGCCGGACCAAAATTTACGAATCGATGGTCAAGGGGGAAAACACCCTCGAAGCGGGCACCCCGGCCAGCTTCGACGTCCTCATCAACGAAATCCGTGGTCTGTGTCTGAACGTGCAGCTGGAAAAGGCCAAGGTGTGACCGACCGTCAAGGGTTGCAGACTTCCGAAGTCTGCAACTCCGACACGTCACGCTTTCTGGTGAGAGCAGACTTCGGAAGTCTTCGTCCCACCCCACCCGCTGCCTCGAACGCCGTGACCCCCGACGAATCACTTCACTCCTCCTTGGGAGATCGCCATGAGCAATACCAACACTTCCGGTGACGGTGTCTACGACCGCGTCAATGACTTTGGCGCGGTAAAGATCAGTCTGGCCAGCCCGCACGACATCCGCAGCTGGTCGTTCGGCGAAGTCAAGAAGCCGGAGACGATCAACTACCGGACCTACCGTCCGGAGCGGGACGGTCTGTTCTGCGAGCGGATCTTCGGGCCGGAAAAGGACTGGGAATGCTCGTGCGGTAAGTACCGCGGCATGAAGTACAAGGGCATGATCTGCGACCGCTGCGGGGTCAAGGTCACACACAGCCGCGTGCGTCGCAAACGGATGGGCCACATCGAACTGGCTGCTCCGGTCGTCCACATTTGGTTCTTTAAGTCGATGCCGAGCCGCTTGGGCGCTCTGCTGAACATGAAGACGACCAGCCTGGAAAAGGTGATCTACTTCCAAGAGTACGTTGTCACCGATCCCGGCGAGACTCCACTCCGCCGCTGCCAGTTGCTCACCGAGGATGACTATGCCTCGAACCGTGTGAAGTATGGCGAGGACTCGTTCAAAGCCGACATGGGTGCCGAGGCGATCTACAAGCTGCTGGAAGGGATCAATCTGGTCGAGGAGTCGAAGAAGCTCCGCGACGAATTGAAGAAGACCTCCAGTGATGCCAAGCAGAAGGACTACATCAAGCGGCTGAAGGTGATCGAAGCCCTGCGGGACAGCGATAACAAGCCGGAATGGATGGTCCTCAGCTGTGTGCCGGTGATTCCGCCGGATCTGCGTCCGCTGGTGTTACTGGAGTCGGGCAATTTCGCCACGAGCGACCTGAACGACCTCTACCGCCGGATCATCAACCGCAATAACCGGCTGAAGAAGCTGGTGGATCTCAATGCGCCGGAAGTGATTGTCCGTAATGAAAAGCGGATGCTGCAACAATCGGTCGACGCCCTGTTCGACAACAATCGCTGCAAACGACCGGTGCTCGGTTCTTCGAATCGCCCATTGAAGTCCTTGACTGACATGATCAAGGGCAAGCAAGGGCGGTTCCGTGAGAATCTGCTCGGTAAGCGCGTCGACTACTCGGCTCGCTCGGTCATTGTGGTCGGTCCCGAACTGACCCTGAACCAGTGCGGTTTGCCGAAGAAGATTGCGCTGGAACTCTTCCAGCCGTTCGTGATTCGCCGGCTCAAAGAACTCGGGCATGCGGACACGATCAAGTCGGCCAAGCGCATGCTGGAGCGCAAGGACGAAGAGGTGTGGGACATCCTCGACGAGGTGATTAAGAACCACCCCGTGCTGCTGAATCGGGCACCGACCTTGCACCGCATCGGGATTCAGGCGTTCGAGCCGATCCTGGTCGAAGGCAACGCGATCAAGGTTCACCCGCTCGTCTGTAAGGGCTTCAACGCCGACTTCGACGGCGACCAGATGGCCGTCCATCTGCCGCTGTCGATCGAGGCCCAGGTCGAAGCCACGACCCTGATGATGTCGACCAACAACATCTTCAGCCCGTCGAACGGTGCCCCGATCATTTCGCCGTCGCAAGACATCGTCATGGGTTGCTACTACTGCACCATGAAGCGGACCGGTCAGAAGGGCGAAGGAATGACCTTTGCTTCGACCGGGGAAGCTCTGATGGCCTATAGCATGGGCAAGGTTGTCCGGCATGCCATCATCAAGCTGCGACTGCCCAAGGGCAAGCGAGTCAAGGGAGACGGTGCAGAAACGTATACGTCCGGCACTCTCGTGGCGACGACCGTGGGCCGGATCATCTTCAACGACATGCTCTTCCCGGGCATGCACTACTACAACTACACGTTGAAGAGCAAGGATCTGCAACACGTCATCTCCGACTGCTATCAGGAATTCGGCCGCAAACGAACGATTGAGCTGCTCGACAACATGAAGCGGACCGGCTTCACCGAATCGACTCGCTCCGGCCTGTCGTTCGGGATCAGCGACCTAGTGATTCCACCGACGAAGGAAAAGTACATCCTGGAGGCGGAAGGCCATGTGCTGAAGCAGCAAAAGCTGTACGATCGCGGGGTCATCACCGGCGGTGAACGCTACAACAAGGTCATCGACATCTGGACCCATGCTCGCGAGCAGATCACCAATGCGATGAAGATCGAGTTGGAAAATGACTTGCGTGAAAAGGGTGCGTACGTCAACCCGATTTACCTCATGGCGGACTCGGGTGCCCGAGGCGGTATGGAGCAGATTCGCCAGCTGGCCGGGATGCGTGGTCTGATGGCCAAGCCGAGCGGCGAGATCATCGAGACGCCGATCAAGTCCAACTTCAAGGAAGGTCTGACCGTCCTCGAATACTTCAGCTCGACTCACGGTGCTCGTAAGGGACTGGCTGACACCGCACTGAAGACAGCTGACTCCGGTTATCTGACCCGTAAGCTGGCCGATGTATGCCAGAACATGGTCTGCACCACGCATGATTGCGGCACGACCAAGGGCGTGACACGCGGAGTGGTCTACCGTGGTGAACGTGTGGAAGTGTCACTCGCGGATGCCATCCGTGGTCGCGTGAGCCGCTCGAATATTGTGCATCCCATCACGGACGAAGTGATCGTCCGCGAAGGGGAGCTGATCACCGTGACCATTGCCCGCAAGATCGAGGCTTTGGGTTTGGAACGTGTCCAGGTCCGCAGCCCGATGACCTGCGAAGCAGAACTCGGCGTGTGCCAGCTCTGTTACGGGATGGATCTGTCTTCGGGTCAGCTGGTGGAAGTGGGCCTCGCTTGCGGCATCATTGCCGCTCAGTCGATCGGCGAGCCGGGCACCCAGCTGACGATGCGTACGTTCCACGTCGGTGGAGCCGCCCAACGGCAGTTGCAGGACAGCGACCTCCGTGCCAAAAAGGCTGGTAAGGTCCGCTTTGCCCGCATCCGCAGCGTGACGAACTCCGAAGGCCAGAACGTGGTTCTGACTCGAAACGGCGAAATTGTCCTCATCGACATAAAGGATCGCGAACTCGAGAAGTACACGATTCCCAACGGTGCGGTGCTGATGGTCAAGGAAGACGAAACCGTCGTCGCTGGCCAGGTTCTCTGTCAGTGGGACCCCCACTCGGTTCCGATTCTGTGTGATGTGGGCGGTACGGTCCGCTACGAAGATCTGATTGAAGGCCGCTCGATGAAGGTTGAGCAGGAGGTCGGCGGACACATCCGCCGCACCGTGATCGATCACAAGGGCGATCTGCATCCACAGATCGTCATCGAAGACAGCACCGGGAAGATTCTCAACTTCTACTACATCCCCGAACGGGCGATCGTGGAAGTCGAGGAAGGAGCCCACATCTCCGCTGGTACGGTGGTGGGTAAGACTCCCCGCGAAGTCGGTGGAACCCAGGACATCACCGGGGGTCTGCCCCGCGTGACCGAGTTGTTCGAAGCTCGCAAGCCCCGCGATCCGGCGGTCATCGCCGAAATCGACGGTGAAGTCGAGATCATGCTTGAGAAGAAACGCGGTAAGCGAGTCATCGTTGTGCATGGTCCGAATGGGGTGGATCGCGAACACGCTGTGCCACACGGAAAGCCGCTGCTGGTTCACACCGGCGACTTGGTGCGATCGGGTGATGCCCTCGTGCGTGGTCCGCTGGTTCCGCATGACATCCTGCGGGTCAGTGGGGAAGAGGCGGTGCAACAGTACCTCCTCCAGGAAGCCCAAAACGTGTACCGCGCTCAGCGTGTGGAAATCGACGACAAGCACATCGAGATCGTCGTCTCGCAGATGCTCCGCAAGGTCCGCGTCGACGATGTCGGCGACACAGATCTCCTGCCGGGCATCGTGATCGACAAGTTCGAATTCCGCCGCCAGAACCGGGCACTGATGATCAAGGGCCGCATCACCGACCAGGGCGACACGGAATTCCAAATCGGTGAAATGGTGCCGCTGGCCACGATCGAGGAAGTCAACGCCGCGATCGAGGCCGACGGTGGCAAGCCTTGCAAGCATGGCAAGCCGCGCCCCTCGAAGGCCAGCACCCAGTTGCTGGGAATCACCAAGGCCGCCGTGTCGAGCGAAAGCTTTATCTCGGCAGCCAGCTTCCAGGAAACGACCAAGGTGCTGACCGAGGCCGCGCTGGCGGGCAAGGTCGACAATCTGGTGGGATTGAAAGAAAACGTCATCTTGGGTCACCTGATCCCAGCGGGCACCGGCTTCCACAACCACCAGTCTTCCGAAGTCCGCATTCGCCCGGAAGCACAACAAGAGTTGCGAGACGAACACGCCCGCGTGTTGGCCGCTCGCCGCGATATGCTGAACGAGTCCGAAGAACAGCAGCGTCAAGCGGGAGCAGCGGGCACGGGCGGCCCTCAGATTCCGTCCCTGCGTGATTTGCTACCCGACGAGTGATCCCACGTGATTGGGGTCGAGAATCGATCAAACGCCCCGAGGTATTCCTCGGGGCGTTTTTCATGAAATCACGGCGCACCCTTGATGTCTCCCTCGTGGGTGGAAATGATGCGGGTCGCGTGGAACGGGATTCCCTCCGATCATCATCTGACACACATCTCGCTCGAAGACACCCGACAGCACCCCAGTGGTGCAACGACAAGTGGAGAATGATCTGATGCGATGGCTTTGTCTCTGTCTGTGGTTCATGGCCCCTTCCGTTTTGATCGCGGAAGAGCGCCCGGTCGCGTTATCTCCTGCGGATGCGATTCATCGCTACGTGGCCCGTGCGGAGCCCGACTTCGCCTGGAAACTGGCGCAGACGATCACGACACCGCAAGGGACAGTGCAGCGTCTGGAGTTGACCTCCCAGAAGTGGCAGGGACTGGTCTGGAAGCATGCCCTGCTGGTCTACGAACCCAAGATCGTCGACCACCCGGATCACATGCTGCTGTTCGTCACCGGCGGTTCGACGGACAGTGTCCCCAAGGAGAAAGACCTCGGCATGGGCCTCGCCTTGGCCGAACGCTGCGGAGCCCGCGTCGCCACGCTCCACGCTGTCCCCAACCAGCCGCTCCTGGGAGATCGCTATGAAGACGACCTCATCACTGAGACATGGCTCAAGTACCTCGAAACCGGCGACGACAGCTGGCCGCTCCTGTTCCCCATGGTCAAGAGTGCGGTCAAGGCGATGGACGCCCTCGAACAGTTCTCTCTGGAGCAGTACCAGGTCAAGCCGAAGGGGTTCGTCATCACCGGTGCATCCAAACGCGGCTGGACCAGTTGGCTCACCCCGGTGGCCGACAAACGCGTGATCGCCACCGCACCGATCGTGATCAATATGCTCAACTTCTCCGAACAGATGAAGTACCAGCTCGAAACCTGGGGCAAGTACAGCGAGCAGATCAACGACTACACCAGCAAGGGACTCATCAAGCCGAGTGGCACCGAGACGGTTCGCGAGAAGCAGTTGATGAACATGATGGACCCCTACAGCTACCGAAAGCAGTTGACCCTGCCCAAGTTGATGGTGGTCGGGACCAACGATCCGTACTGGGTCGTGGACGCCATGAATCTGTACTGGGATGGACTGGAAGGACCGAAGTACACCTTGCAGGTGCCGAATGCCGGGCACGGGCTGGATGATGGACGTGATGCGGCTCTGACCACGGTCGCCGTCTTCTTTCGGCATCAGGCGGGTGGCCTCGAACTGCCGAAGCTCGACTGGAAGTACGCCGCCCAGTCGGACGCTGTCCATCTCGCCATGACTGCGAACCCCGCCCCCGTCGGCGTTCGCTTCTGGACGGCCGATTCCGAGGACAAGGACTTCCGCGACTCGAAGTGGACCTCCCAGCCGCTGAGCATTGCGAACGGTACGTTCAACGGCAATCACCCGAAGTCCGGCCAAGGACACGTCGCCATTTTCGGCGAGTACCAGTACAAACTTGGGGCACTCACTTACTCGCTGACGACGCAGGCCTATCGAGAGTAGGCGACGCCTACGCGTTCGCCTTCCCCGGGAGGGCAAGGCTCCTGCCGAGCCGCTACTGCGAATGGACGTCTTCCCCGGATCGCGGCTCAGCAGGAGCTTCGCCCTCCTGACGCAAGCAGGGACTCGGGTCACGCGCCGAGCGTTCCGACCAGCTCCTGCAGGTACTCCGCTCGTTGGACGTGATCTAACTCGCGTTGAGCGTGCGCGCGGCGGGCTGCCAGTTCGGCCAGGAACGGGGCATCGAAGCGTTCCGAGTGGGCCAACGCGTTCTCGCTGTTGGCCAGCAGCTTTGTCCACAACTCGATATCCCGCTGTTGCTTTTTTAGCAGTCGATTGTGATACCAGTCGCCCTTGAGTAATGAGTCGAGAGTGAACATCTCGCGAACTCGCGGGTCGGTTTCGTCCATCCCTTCGTACTGTCCGTGAGCCATGATCGACAGCAAGGCCCGCAGCGGAGGGCAGGCGTCTTCGATCGAGCCATCCTCGAAGTATTGCAGCGCCACGCGCTCGTAGGCTTCCATGATGTACTTCACCCCATCGGCGTACGACGCGGGGTCTTGCTTCTCCGGTTGCAGGATGTGAGAGTCGAACACCTTGTCCGGGTTGTCGAAGATGCGGGCGAAGAAGTGTTTCACGAAGCGCTCGGTGATTCGGTAACCCAAACGCCGCGAGGGGATTATTTCGCTCCCGCAATCCGTGTCGGACACCTTTTCAAGGTACTTATGATCGATCAAGTATTGCGGCTCGCGCTCGTCCTCCGACATCCGGCACCACACCTCGGGCACCAGCAAACTGATGTCATGATCGAACCGCGAGTTCGGCCCGACATGACCCGCAGCTGAGGAGAATCCTGACAGGTTGGTCAGGATCATCGAGACCAGTGCGGCGTTGAGGTCCGCCGTCGTCCGCAGCGCGTTGAACGGGGCCTTGGTCAGCGCCCCTTCGCTGCCAGCTGCGGTCGTCGAGGGGCTCTTGCCCGTCAGCGAGCAGATGTAGTCCATGAACAGCTCGGGCAACTCCTGGTAATGGATCGGGCCATACACGGCGAGGCTGCGGATGTTCTTGGCGGGGTCCGGCGGGCTGTTGCGACGACCGCTGATCACCGCGTTGACGGGCAGCGGAACCGGTTGGTCAGCGGGGATTTTTCGGTAGAGCCGCACGCCCATCTCGGCGATGTACTTGTCGAGCGGTCGGACCAGATCGGGGCGGTCTTGCAGATAGCGAGGGTTCTTGGACGGCACGCCATTGATGCGGCGCGGGTTATCCGAGCAGACGATGTACTCCCCTTCCCCCAACGAAGCCCCGTGTCCCATCGACTGCAACAACTCCTGCATCGGCGGTGTGAAGGCGTCGAAGTCGACCACCTTGGACAGCATCTCTTGAACGGTCGACCGTGACATCGGCTCGTAGTTTGAGACGAAGTTCACATCACAACGGGCCAGGTCCGCTTCCGCCTGCTTATCCAGCCCGCGATGCACTGCATCATCGGGGCGCTGGAACAAACGCGACTCGCAGTTGGCAATGAACTTAAAGCTCGGTGCGTGGTACTTGTCATTCAGGCCGCTGAGCCGCCGCCCCGGGACCACGATCGAGGCCGAGATATCATCCTCTGTCTGGACCTTGGCCGCAGCTGCGAAGTCCTGCCGAACTTTGAAGGTCCGCCAGCCATGCTCGCCGAACAGTCCGACTCGCAAGTACGAACCGACGATGCGGCGGTCATGCAGCTTCAGCTCGTGACCCGGCATGCCGTTGACGACATCGACGCGGAAGTGCTTCCGCCAGTCATCGCCCCAGTCGGGCTGGTAGAACCGCTTGATGGCGAAGACCAGCGCGTGCAGGTGATTGGGGATTTTTGACAGCCAGAAGTTGTAATCCTCGGTGTACTCTTCCGAGGGAGTCAGCAACTTGATGACGCTGCCCAGTGATCGTTCGGGGGAGAGCAGCGGTCGGCTCGGGCGGTCCTTATATTTCGCCTGCCGCGTCAGAGCCGATTTCCATCGCGTGCCGTAGTCCTTGTGAAAGACTCCGTCGACTAGTCGCGAATCACTCTCAAAGTTCATCGCATAGATCGGTCCGTACTGCATGTAGTCGCCGATCTGCTTGCTGATCTCGCTCTTTCCACCGCCCGAGACCGTACATGGTTTATGGATAAAGACCCCTTCGCCCGCCGTTCCGATCAGCCGCCACGAAGGGGCCTGCGGGTGCTTCTCCATCCGCAGCTTGTACCCGCTGGGGGCGAGGTACGTTTGCCCCGGCAGGAGTGGGATCGATCGCATTGCTCCGTTCTGCGGCCAAGTGATCGTCTGGAGACGCAAGTCCGCCTTGGCCTCTTCCGAGATATAGATCACCTCGGGGAATTGACGGTCGATGCCATACCCATGCTCGTGGACTTCGATCGTGTCCGGGTAATCGTGAAACACATCCGCGAGGGTCCGTCCGTTGTACCGTTTGCTGTTGAACTGGAACTGCTCGCCGAGGCTGAAGCTCGCGAAGACCAGCGCCCCGCCCGCATGCTCCTCTTCCACGTTCCCCAGCAGATTCGCGGCGTAGCTGATCTGCGTCTTGACTTCTTTCTTGCAGTAGCCGTAATAGTTATCGGCGATGATCGTGACGATCACTCCTTCTGTGGTGCGGCATGTCACCTTGAAGGCATTGCCCCCGTTGTAGAGTTCGTCCTCACTCTCCCAGAACATCCCGTCGCGAAGCTCGGTAGCCTTCGCCACGCTGCGATGCGGCAGTTCCAGCGACTTCTTGGTGAGCAGTACCAAATGCGGGGCTAGGATCACACACCCGGTATGCCCCGTCCAATGCTCAACATCAAGACCCGCATCGTTGTGGGCCAAACTCGGGTCGCCCGCATTGCCGAAGATCGACTCCACAAAGTCGAGGTTACTGACCAGACTGCCGGGGGCGAAGAACCGCACCTCCATCGTCCGCTCGGGACTGTAACCAGCCACCGCAGGCGAGACGATCGGGCGGAGTAGCAGCGACACCCACGTCTTCGTCTGCTCAGCCTGCTTGTCCGTGAACGGAAGTTTCAGCAGTTCCTCGGGAGGACTCACCGCGGCCTCCAACAGCGCCAGATACGTCTGACGCGGAACGGCGAGTTTGTCCCCCGGTATCGGCAAGCCTCCCTCGCAGACATGGAACGTCCCCTGCGTGGTCCGGCGATCCGAGCGGGGGTTGTGCAGCACCCCATTCCGCACCCGGTAAGAGGTCAACAACTCGCTCTGGTACTTGCTTCCATCCGCCGGGACCGATAAAACGCGGCCCACACCGTAGCGATTTAGTTCCAGCGTCGGGATCGGCAAACGAGCCTCCGCCCCCTCGGGCAGATCGTCAAAGTGCCCTCGCAAATACGACTCGATCCGCTGATCGACGGGGCTGCGATATTGGCCCAGCAGGCGGCTCTTCTCGGCGGTGCGTTCGACCAGCGACCCAGCCACCTCGAAGAGCCGCTCGGCCTCGGGATCATTCAGCGGGGCTGTGGGCAAACCCTGACTGGCGAGGAGCAGGTTGGCGTACCGTCTCAGATTCTTCCACGCCTCCGCGTCGAGACAATTGGCATGGTCACGGAAACCGAGGGACTTCTCCAGGTTCATCGAACAGCTTTCGGATGTGGCATAACGCCCGAGGCCGGTGGAGTTGCATCACCGGCGCTCACTTCGAATCTCTCACGAATACGATTCTATCCGCCAGTCTCGGTCCGTCGAGGACAGCAGCACGCATCAAGATTGGCCAGCGGGTTTCGGTATCTTGGATTCCCGCACTGGTGTTGCCAATGTCGCGATTCGACTTCGCACGGTCCGAAGTGAGTCATTTGATCGTAGCCACTTTCGCCAGAACGTGGGCGAATTGGGTTGCGTGCCCGCCCTCTGGCGTGGGGCAGCTACGTCTCATTTCGGACCGCGTGAAACAGAAGCTGGCATACGCCAAGTCAATTCCCCGCTGGTCATGGCGATGAAATCCAGGGCACTGCTCGCGAACGGGGCCGTAGAAACTTGCCCGTGGTTGTCGATGTGTGGAAAGAACATTGCCGCATCTATCACATGTGCAGCACGCGCCCATCCACGGCGAGTGCCGCTTCCTTGACCGCTTCGGCCAAGGTCGGATGCGCATGACAGGTGCGGGCGATGTCTTCGCTGCTGGCTCCGAACTCGATGGCAGCTGTGCATTCGGCGATCAACTCCCCGGCGTGCGGGCCGATGATGTGGATGCCGAGGACGCGATCGGTTTCGGCGTCGGCGAGGATCTTGACCTTGCCGTCGGTGGTGCCGCTGGCCCTCGCGCGACCGTTGGCGAGGAACGGGAAGCTCCCCTTGCGGTACTTCCGGCCCTGCTGGATCAGTTGCTCTTCGGTGAAGCCAACCGTGGCGATTTCGGGTTCGGTGTAGACCACGCCGGGGATCGCGTCGTAGTTCACATGGCCGTAGCCGGTGTAGAGGTGTTCGACCGCAGCCACCCCCTCCTCTTCGGCCTTGTGAGCCAGCATCGCGCCGCCCACCACATCACCGACCGCGAGGATGCCCGCAGCGGAGGTGAGCATGTGCTTGTCCACGACGATGAAGCCCCGCTTGTCGAGCTGTACGCCGACGTTTTCCAGACCCAGCCCCTGCGTGTTCGGCTTGCGACCCACAGCGACCAAGACGCGGTCGGCCTTGAGAATCTCGCCGCCATCGATTGTGACCAGGCACTCCTTCTTGACGACCTTAGCCCCGGTGACTTTGCAGCCCAGGCGGAACTCGATCCCCTGCTTCTCGAAGATCTTCTTGGCCTCCGCTGCGATCTCGTTGTCCATGCCGGGGAGGATGCGGTCGAGGTATTCCAGGACCGTGACCTTGGCCCCGAGTCGCCGCCAGACGGTGCCGAGTTCCAGGCCGATGACCCCGGCCCCGATGACGATTAAATGCTTGGGCACTTCGGGGTAGCACAGCGCCTCGGTACTGGTCCCGATGCGGTCGCCGTCCATCTCGATGCCGGGCAGCGAGGCGGGGGAGCTGCCGGTGGCGATGAGGATGTGTTCGGCCTGGAGTTCCTGCTTGCCGTCCTTGCCTTCGACGCTCACTCGCCCGGGGGCCGTGATCGTCGCAGTGCCGAGGACGCGTGTGATCTTGTTCTTCTTCATCAACCCATCAATGCCGCCGCCGAGGGTGCGGACGACCGACTCCTTGTGCTGCAGCATCGTGGCCAAGTCGAGCTTCAGTGACCCGACGACGACTCCGCGCGCGGCCATCGTGTGCTGCGCCATCTCGTACATGTGGCTCGATTCCAGCAACGCCTTCGAAGGAATGCAGCCGACGCGCAGGCACGTCCCGCCCAGCATCGGTTCCTTCTCGATGACGGTGACAGACTTCTTGAGCTGGGCAGCCCGGATGGCGGCGACATATCCGCCGGGTCCGCCGCCAATGATGATGAGGTCAGGCATGAGGGGGATCGTTGAGGGTTGAGGGTTGAGGGTTGAGGGTGGCCAGCGTCACTATCCCGAAGGGATTCCAGCCCATAGCCGGTGGTCAGCGCAGCGCCACCAATGGATGAACGTTGCGAGAATGACCCTATCCCGGCAGGGATTGTAGCCAATCTCAATCCAAGTACCGATCGTCGTACGCGATTCCCGCACACTGGATCGCATTTTTAATGGCCTGGAGACCTCTGTACCCCGAAGGGGTTGCACATCACAGCCCAGGGTCGCGACGCAGGAGCGCACCCTGGGAAATGCGTTTCTGGGAACGCCAACCCTGAAGGGGTTGTACACTTGCACGCCCTGTGTGGAACCCCTTCAGGGTTCGTGTCCGCGAGGCGTGTTGACCCAGGGTGCGCTCCCGTTGGTCGCAACCCTGGGCTGTGATGTGTCACCCCTTCGGGGTGCAAAGTACGGCTCGACGATGAATGGTTTCTGGCTGATGGCTGACGACTTAACCTTCAGTTGCGGCCCATGGGCTGGCTGCAATCCCTGCCGGGATAGGGACACGGTGCTCACGTTTTGTCCGGTGGTGGCGCTGCGCTGACCACCGGCTATTGGCTGGAATCCCTTCGGGATAGGAAAGGGTGTGACTCTCTCTCCCTGCTGGCGATGAACCCTCAACCCTCATCGCTCAACGATCCCCTTCAAATCTCCAGAATCAGCCGCGTCGGATCCTCGACCACATCCTTGATCCTCTTCAGGAACGACACGGCTTCCCTGCCATCGACGACGCGGTGGTCGTAGGTCAGGGCGAGGTACATCATCGGGCGAATCACGACTTCGCCGTTGAGGGCGATGGGGCGGTCGACGATGTTGTGCATGCCGAGGACGCCAGACTGCGGCGGGTTCACGATGGGGGTCGAGAGCAGCGAGCCGTAGACGCCGCCGTTGCTGATCGTGAACGTGCCGCCTTGCATTTCCTCCATCGAGAGGCGGCCTTCGTTGGCCCGCTTGCCGAAGTCGGCGATGGCCAACTCGATCTCCGAGAAGCTCATCCGCTCCGCACTCCGCAGGACCGGCACCACCAGCCCCTTACCCCCACCGATGGCCACGCCGATGTCGCAGTAATTCGGAAAGACCAACTCGGTCCCTTCCAGCCGCGCCCCGATGGCCGGGAACTGATTCAAGGCATCCACCGTGGCCTTCACGAAGAACGACATGAAGCCCAGCTTGATCCCGTGCTTCTTGGTGAACGCATCCTG
>JAYTCW010000098.1:0-4668 GCA_043736295.1 Planctomycetota bacterium
CCAGCAAACCACCACCTCCCAGTATTCCCCCACCGGTCTGGTTCACCTGGAGACCGATGCTTCCTCTTCCAGCACGACCTCTCTCGAATCGACGGGGCACGGCCACTGGACCGATCCCATTACCGGCGGGTTGAGCCAGTCCATCGAGGCGGATGACTACATCAACTCGGGCAGTGGCTACCACTACGAACGGACCCTCACCCCCACCACCAATGCAGCGGGCGAAACCCAGCTGCTCAAGAGCGAATCAGCCGTGCAATCGGGCGGTTGGCAGACAAAGACCCGGCGGCAGTTGGTGTCGGACGATGGCAGTTCGTACTCGCTGTCGACAGACGAATCGTACCGGGCGCAAATTGCGGATCGCACCCGCACCGAGAACTCCGACGGCACGGTGACCGAACTCGATCATCGCGTCTCGCACGCGGGCAGCATCGGTGCGGTCAGCTACATCATTCAGCGCCCCACCGCCAGTTTGGCCATCGCCCGTACGAATGGATCGACCCCACTGGTTCTGACCCAGGCGATCGAAACTCGCGATGTCACTTACGATCTGTACAACCGCCTCGAGTTCACCAACGGCGTCACCCGGACGCGAGTGCGGGAACGCCGCACCGACTCGGCCACCAGCCTGCTGGAGGGGACCACGCCGACCGAACGTGTGCAATACGCCCAAGACCGGTCGCACACGAAGACGCTGGTCGGGGACGATGATGGCAATACGGCGACGCGGCGGACGACCTCGGACATGATTTCGAGTGCCTCGGGGCGGCGGGATCAGCTCACGCCGCCGGGGGCTGCTCCGCCCAGTCCGGGGCAGGTGGTGTCGGCGTGGGTCACGCTGAATGGCAGCAGTAGTAGCGACATCACGAATACCGGCGTCCGCGACCCGAATGCGGCGGGATCGACAGCTTTCTCGGCGGGGGATTATTCGTCGATGTTAATGGTCACTCCCGGTTGGACGTGGACGAATACGGGAAGTCAGTCGTCGACATTAAACGAGACGGTCGGTCAGACGAGGCAGTCGATGCCCGACTTGGCGACCGGGGCGGCTGTGGCGTTCACGACGCAGACGGCGCTGGAGCAGACGACCTCGGCGACGGAGCTGGGGCACTCGGCCACGGTGCTGCGGACCAGCACGGGCAGTTCGACCCTGGGCAACAGTTGGGGCGGGACGAGTACGGCGGGGACATATTCGAGTCCGGGAGTCAGCGGAATCTCGATGGTGGCCCACGCGCTGGTGCCGGTGGGTTCGGACGGACTCAGTTATGCGTTTAATAATAACCCGACGAATTATGTCGGCGATTATCTGTGGCTGGCGAACGACATCCTCGTCGGCGGCACCACCGCCCCGCCCGAAGCCCAAGCCTTCTCCCGCAACTTTGGCACCGACCTCAACACCCAGAAAACCCTCGCTGCGACCCCCGGGTCGAGTACGACCAACAGCGACAACGCTGGCAGTGCGGGCAGCGGCGCGGGAGCCTACGGCAGCAGCGGTTCCACCTCCTACGGCACGGGCATTGGCGGCTCCAGCGGATCAGCCGCCGAAGCCGAAGCAGAAGCCATGTTCGGACCAGCGGGCCTAAATTTCATAAAAACCACGGGCATGATCATTGCGAACGGTGATACCGCCGCAATTAAGTCCCTGACAAACCAGATCGCCAGCGCGGTCGCCGAGTTCATCGTCTGCGACGGCAACAGCTGCCACAGCGAGGATACTCCTATCTGGCAGACTGTCGCCAGCACCCCCGGTTCGTCCCAAACCACCACGGGAATCGAAGTGGTCGGTTACAACCGCGGCACCGGCGTGCAAACAGCAGGGAATTCAAATGCAGGCCAAGCGATCAAAGACCCAGCACGATTGGCATTAGAGGAGGCATATCAGAATACGATCAGAGCGATCAACGAGACTCAGATTCTCATTCAACGAAACGAAGAGAACCATTCATTATTCAATATGTTCGACAGTCAGAACGAACGAACGACACTCAACAAAAGGCATGATGCTCTGATTCAGACTGCCGGGCGACTCCAGAATCAGCTGGGACAGAATTCCTCTGCCGGTGTGATGCGGAACCGTCTGGGTAGCGTGGAGGGAATCTCCGACGGTCCGTCATTTTCTGAGGAATACGCCGCCGCTAAGGAAGTCCGCTGGGTGCAGATCGGCCAGACGACATGCTACGTCATCGCCGGGGCAGCGGGTGGTTACGTCGTTCTGGTCGTCGCGACACCGATCGCGATCGCGGCAAGCAAGAGTGCCTTGATATCGGCAGCGAGCGTGTTGGACATGGCCGCGATGGATGCGGCATTAGCGGGAGGTGGCGCTGCTGCCACAGGCGGAACTGGAGGACTCGGTGGTCTAATAGCTGCCTCTGGAGGGGGCACGGCAGTGTACGTCTACGTTCAAACACGACCGAGCAGCGGGACTCTCACGGTTGTGAACTCTCCGGCTTCTCAATATGTGATGTACCGCGTTCAAGGTTTGAACGGGGCACAGGGGGTCAACTACAAGTCACAGCAGGTGTATCGCTGTGCAAATGATCTGACCGCGAACTTGATTCAACAGCCTGAAATCTTAGAACGTGGGCCACTAGATTGGTCAATTGTCAAGAAGGCGACTGGCGAAACCCGTTGGCAGCACATTCAAAAACATGGTGTCGACAACCTAGGGAAAGATTATCATGGAGTCTTTGACCACGCTCCTGCTCTAACAGTCCAGGAGGCATGGTATCGAGGGCAGCGGCTGGGCAGTACAATGGATGCAGAAGGGACTCTCGTCGTTCCTATGGGTGGACGCGTAGGCTGGGAAGGCGGGAGGCTCGGAAGTGGCGGAACATTGAACAGCGTGACGATTCACACGACTGGCGGTAGATTGATCATCACTGCGTACCCATCAAGATAGGAGGACGTATGGCATTCTGGTTCAGAAATTGTCCTCGATGCAAACAGGGGCGACTGTTTATTCGTCAATTGTGTAATTCCGGCGAGCTCTATCTTCATTGCGAAGAATGTGAGTGGACTTGGGCGAATCCCAGCAACCTGAATAATGAAGCAGGCCAACTTGGCATCGATTTCGAAAGTGCGGATGCCGCTGAAGTCGAGATCGGCTTAAAGGGATGGGTCGCTTTTGCCGTCCATCGTTCTCTGTAGGCAGAGGCGCGGGGTGGCACTGTCGCGGGGAAGAAGAAAGGGGTCAAAGAAAGCAAAGAAAGGGGTCAGGGGAAGTTAAAGGTGTCAGGAACCTTTACTCGCTGTTTCAGCGTGATTTGACCATAAACGGTTCCTGACACCTTTGTTATGCCCCGGGGAATCTGGTGGCGAGCAGTTTCACCGGTTTCGCTGACTACAACGAGGGCAACACATACTCAAGCCACTGGTCCGGCCAAGAACGAGGCACATTGAGAGTTGCCGGGGGGAAGTCAAAGGTGTCTGGAACCTTAATCGCTGTTTCAGCGTGATTTGACCATAAACGGTTCCTGACACCTATGTTATGCCCCCTTTGTTATGCCCGAAGCTGTGATCAACGTGGTGACAGCCAATCCAGCAGCCTTCGGTACGCTCGCCGATGACGCAGCACGCGTAGCCGCCTACACGGCCCAGCAAAACCTGAATGCGCTGCGGACGACACAGTGTGTGCAGTCCGTTGCACAGTCGCTGACTGCATCCGCAGAACTTGCTTTACTGAAAACGACAGCAGATGATATCGCATCACACCTCGCAATCGTCCAATCCAATCCTGTTCGCGGGCCGGTGTTGACCCTCATTCGAGACCAGAGAACGGGGGAAATGTTTGCTGCCCAGAATCTAGGTGCTGTTCCAGAGGAACTTCATCCAATTTTGCAATCTCGGCTCGAAAAATACTTGATGGAGTCAGGTCAGAACCTCAATCCAAGATGGGGGGTTCCAGGTTCACATTCAGATTTTGCAGCATTGAACCAAGCAATGCTTCGAAGAGAAGCAATCGGATTGCCAGTAACCACATTGGACGACTTCGGAATGTACAATACGCAGCTGTGGCGGAATCGACTGGGTGTGCCAGTGGATCGTTGTGGCAATTGCGGAGTTCTGACCGACGGCGTACGCGTATTTTCAGGAAGGTGACGCAATGTTAAGAGTGAATGCGGATGAGATTGAGTTGACGAACGATCATATCTATCAGTGGAACGGTCATCCGTTTTCTGGTGTGGGTATTGAACTGGACATCAATGGAGTCCTGATTTCCGAAATAGCCTTCGAGAACGGAATCCAAAGTGGAACGTCAAGATGCTTCTACACATCCGGACGAGTTAAAGTAGAATCCAACTATTGGAACAACACCTTGAATGGATTTGCAAGGGAATGGGATGACGATGGATTGCTTCTTCGTGAAGATGAATACGAGAAGGGGATATGTATTTGTCGCAAAGTCAGAAGCCATTCTGTTGAACTGACAGTATCGTACATGATTGGCAAAGATGATCCCCAATACACGATTCTGCAACTTCTTCGGAGTGCTAGCTTTTCAAACTAGTCCTGCGCAGCTGAAGTGTCGCATCATGGGAGCGTCAGTTTGGGGGAGCATTAAAGGTGGAGCATTAAGGTTCATCCGACTATTTGGGGGGATGGCTTGTCAAACGCGGACATGCTGGTCATCACTGGGGTTGTGTTTAGTGGCACGACAGACCAGTGGGA
>JAYTCW010000099.1:0-9506 GCA_043736295.1 Planctomycetota bacterium
GAACTCTCCAATGCGTAAGATCGCGACAAGTCTTCTGTTCGCACTCCTGATGGGTATTCAGGTCGGCTGTATCGTGCCGATCTGGAGTCCTAACCCGGACCACCGCGTGAAGCAGCTGATTTATCAATCGGAATCGTATCGCCACGTCCCGGAAATCTGGGACCGGATCTGGGGCTTTGATATGCCCGATCTGGCGACTCCGTACCGGACGCACGGCGGCGTGATCTAACGTACCACCGGTTTGGGTGGCTGCGTAGCCACGTTCGCCAGAACGTGGGCAAGCGAGTCCCCGTGCAGGCATCCCCACACACATTCCACAGCCGCGCACCGGTCCACCTGGTGAGCGGCTGTCGCTGTTGAGAGGCCGCTTTACGCATGGCAAAATTTAAAGAGTTGCGAGAGTTTGAGAGTGGCTTCGAAACCATGAGCGTCGATGAATTGAAGCGATGGAAGGTCTACTGGACGCAGCACGCGTTGAGATTAGCCCCTCCCGTACAGAAGCAGGCTATGAAAAGAGTGCATGATATTGAGAGAGCGATCCAGCAGAGGTCGCAGCAGCAGAGCGATGGCGAGTGACATGCCGCCAAATCGTGCGCTGCAGCATTCTTGGCCCTTACCCTCACGTTCTGTCATCGTGAGTCCCAGTGCGGACGAATCGCTGATCCGGGGGAGATATGCCGAGACAGCCCGTCAAAAAAAGAATCCCCGCCAAGTCAGAAAGATTGTTGCTGGACTTCCTGCTCGCGACCGATATAGTTCGCATCTCGCTATGGAGATTGCTCTCGTAGTGAACACAACGCGGGGTGGAGCAGCCCGGTAGCTCGCGAGGCTCATAACCTCGAGGTCGCAGGTTCGAATCCTGTCCCCGCAACTTCACAAGAACTCTCGGACGCATGATTTGCATCCGAGGGTTTTTGCGTTTCTACCCCTTGGTCTCGCCGCCCCACAGTTCTCCAGCCCGCCGCGCCAGCAAGGGCCGCGTGCCAGAAATCTTTGTTGGCGCAGCAGGCTGGCATCTAGCGGCTCTGTAAGACGGCCTTTCCACACGTTCTCGCCGCTTGAGTCCACCATGTACGGCCTGGAAAGGCCATCCTACCCGGTCAACTTTCCGTGTCCTCTTGCATTACAGTATCCCCGGAATACGCAAGGGCTTCGGTTTATGCGAAGGATTGGGTTACAATCCATATCGTTAGATCTCTCGCCTGATGAACTGCAATCTGGGAGCGTCTGGTATGAGTTGTCTGGCATCCACGAAGGTCGTCCTGATCCTGAGCCTATTCTGGCTGAGAGTTGGAACGGTCTTGTCCGACGATCGCGAACAGCTGTTCGAATCGAAGATTCGCCCAGTCCTTGTCGGCACATGCTTTCGCTGCCACGGAGACACCAAGACTTCGGGCGGGTTGCGAGTCGACTCGCGCGAGGCCCTGCTGAAAGGCGGTGAATCCGGCCCGGCGATCATACCCGGCCAACCAGATGAGAGCCTGCTGATCCAGGCCATCCGGCATCAGAACGATGTCTCCGCGATGCCCCCGGAGAAAGAGAAGACACTGCGACCGGATCAGGTCGCGGACTTCGTCGCCTGGATCAAAGCGGAAGCAGCCTGGCCCGCCCAATCCACGAAGTTCGAGGGTGCCAAGCACTGGGCGTTCGAACCGGTCCGCGATGTCGCCCTGCCGCAGGTCATCGACACGGCGTGGGGCCGTACTAGCATTGATGCCTTTATCCGAGCCAAGCAAGAAGCCGCCGGAGTCCGCCCAGCCCCGACAGCTGACAAACGCACACTGATTCGTCGCGCCACATTCGATCTGACCGGGCTCCCGCCGACTCCGGAAGAAGTCGACGCATTCCTCCTGGACGACTCTCCGGGAGCGTTCGAGTCGGTGATCAATCGACTGCTCCAGTCCCCCGCCTACGGAGAAAAGTGGGGCCGCCACTGGCTCGATGTCGTTCGCTATGCCGACACCGCGGGCGAGACAGCTGACTACCCGGTGCCGCTGGCGTGGCGGTATCGCAACTATGTCATTGATGCCTTCAACACTGATAAGCCCTATGACGAATTCCTTCGCGAGCAAATCGCGGGGGACATTCTCGCCAATCAGGGCCCACCCGAGCGCTATGCCGAGCGAGTCACTGCCACGGGCTATCTGGCGATCTCGCGGCGCTTCGGCTTCGATTCCGAGAACTACCACCACCTGACAATTCAGGACACCATAGACACATTGGGCCAATCGGTCCTCGGGCTGAGCCTCGGCTGTGTCCGCTGCCACGACCACAAGTTTGATCCGCTCTCGACGCAGGACTATTACGCCCTCTACGGCATCTTCGACAGCAGTCGCTATGCCTTCCCGGGGTCGGAGCAGAAGCAGCGTATCCGCTCGATGCTCCCCCTTGTCCCGCCAAGCGAATCGCAGCCGAAGTGGCGCGCGTACGAGCATCGCGTCGCCGCCCTCTCGGCTGATCTGTTTCGCCAGAAGCGGCCCGTCCCATCGGCACTGTTGCGGTCACTCAACGACCTCGACGGCGATTTCGAGCAGCAGGCTCCCGCAGCGGGGGGCAGCAACGGAGTGCTAGTTCCGCCGTGGCTCTATGAGGGGAAAATCGCCGTCACGAACGCCGCCCAGAGCCCGTTTAAGAATCTCTATCCGCAGGGAAAAATCGGAGCCAGCATCGCTATTGAAGCCGGGGCGTATCGCATCTCACAAGCTGTCTATCCGGCTCGCACCCGCGACACCACGGACACCGTGTCGATCAACCTCGACTTCCGCGTGGCCGCCCCAGCGGTGGGAGTGCCGGGATCGCACCGCTTCTCCATCGGTGCGAACAGCGGACCGCCCGCCGCCGAAATCCTCATCTCCTCTCAGGTACTCTCGCTTCGAATCGGCGACCAGACGGAAGTCCTCGGGACGTTGCCGCCCAATCAGTGGCAGAACCTCCAACTGACGTTCGATCTCAAGAGTCGCACACTATCCGGGCGATTCGGCATGCCGGGTGCGGTGACTGAGTTCGCAGGCAAAGCACTCGCTGCCGACTGGGGCGGGCTGATTGATCTGGTTGCCCTCGACTCGGGGGATGATCGGGAAGCCATCCGCCCGGCAATCGAATTCGATAATCTGGGAGTTCAAGACGCCGCGATCGCCCCGGTCTCAACCGAAATGCCGACCATCGCCGTCGCGGCCAATGCCCCCGACCTTGTCGCGCTGGCCGGGTTACTCCAAACACTCGGCGGGATCGATGGGGATTTCGAGTTGCAAACGAAGGCGACTCCCCCGGCCAGCCCGTGGGGGCCTGGACCGAACAGCGTCGTGCAGGTCGCAGCGGAATCGCAGAGTCCCTTCCAGAATCTGTTCGCAACTGGCGAGCTCGGCATCCACATGCCGAATCGCGGCGAGTACGACGGGTTCGGGATCACGCTCCCGAACGTCAAGCCGGACAAGGAGGGCCATCTGTTTGTCAGCTTCGACTTCCGCTGTGCGAATCAAGAGGCCGGAGGGCAGGGCTCCTGGCGATACTACATCGGGCACGGTCCCGGAAACTCCGCAGCTGTCGAACTGTTCTTCAATGGGACGGAGTTCTTCCGGCGGAGCGCCGATGCCAGAGAGGCCGTCAGTCCGCTCGTCATCGGGCAGTGGTATCAAGTCCAGCTGACGCTCGACCTCCACGCCAAGACCTACACCGGCAGCCTGGCATCGCCGAACAGTCAGACCGATTTCAGTGGTCAACTGGCGAGCGGGTGGGATGGTGCGATCGACTACTCGTTCATCGACAGTTACGGCCACATCGGGGGCGTCCGCCCCGCGCTGGATGCCGACAACTTCGTAGTCCGCGATCAACCGTTGGCTGCCCTGGACACTCCCCCTGTGCCAGTTGCTGAGGGAGACTCTCGCCGTCAGCAAGTCGCCGAGCTGCGCCGCCAGTTGGCCACGCTCGCGACGGTGGCCGACCAAGAGGCCCAGGAGCTGAACTCGCTGCTGGCTGATGGCCCGCTGCCGTTGACCTATGGCATGGCCGAAGGGACACCGCATAACGCCCGCATTCATAAACGAGGTGAACCCGATCAGTTGGGCGATGTCGTGCCGCGTGGGTTCGTCCAGGTTCTGGGAGACTCCACTCTCCCCGCAGGAACGAGCGGCAGTGGTCGACTGGAACTCGCTCACTGGCTGACTCGCCCAGAGAATCCGCTGACGGTCCGCGTGATGGTCAATCGTCTGTGGCAGTACCACTTCGGTCGTGGACTGGTGAAGACTCCCAACGACTTCGGCTTCCGGGGACTCCCACCGACACATCCCGAGTTGCTCGATCACTTGGCCACGCGGTTCATCGAGAACGGCTGGTCGATGAAGTCGATGCACCGCTTAATCATGCTGAGCGCGACGTATCAACAAGCTTCGGATCGCGTCGAGGCCTCGCCTTCCGGTATCGACACGAGCGACCTGTATGTCCGGTTCCCCCGTCGTCGACTCGACGCCGAAGAGATTCGCGATGCGATTCTCACGGTCAGTGGAGAACTCGATGCGGCACCTGGGCGCGAACACCCGTTTCCCACTCCGACCAGCTGGGGCTTCTCGCAGCATGGTCCGTTCAGTGCCGTGTACGACAGTAACAAACGCAGCGTCTACCTGATGACGCAGCGTCTCAAACGACATCCCTTCCTGGCACTGTTCGACGGAGCTGACCCAAATGCCTCGACAGCTGACCGACTCGGCACGACCGTCCCCACGCAAGCTCTGTTCTTCCTCAACGATCCGATGATCCATGTCAAGGCCGACAAGTGGGCCGGTCGACTGCTGGCCGCTGCGACTGACGATTCGCCCAGGCTCGATCTCGCATGGCGGCAGGCGTTGGGCCGACTGCCGACTGAGACCGAGCGAGCCGAGTCCGCCGAGTTCCTAGCCGCCTACCGCGAGGAACTGGTGGCCGCGAACATGGACAACGTCGATCATCGCTCGTGGGCAGCGTACCTGCGAACGCTGATCGGCAGCAATGAGTTCCTGCACGTGGATTGAAGTCACGCTGAGTGACTCACTCACCCGACGCGTCAGCGAGGGCGAACCATCCCTTCGGGAGGGCGAAGCTCCTGCTGAGCCGCGAGTTAAGGGACACGTCGACTGGCGGTCGCGGCTCGGCAGGAGCCTCGCCCTCCCGAGGGAGTGAAGCCCCGCATTTCGCGTCAACGAAGCAGAAGACAGTGCGTCAGTGAGCGATGCGGAGTTTAGTGGACGTTCGCCCTCGCTGACGCGTCGGGTTAGTAAGGTAGGAGAAAGCCAACATGAATGACACCATGAATTTCGACCCCACCCGCCGTAGCGTCCTGCGATCTATGGTCGGCGGGTCGATGCTCTTTCCGGGCATCCTGTCCCAGCTGCTCGCGGAGGATGGGACACCCAGCGAACCCGCTGACCCACTGGCTCCCCACCCCTCGCATGCCGCCCCCAAAGCGAAGCGGGTCATCTTCCTGTATATGAGCGGCGGCGTGTCGCACATCGACAGCTGGGATCCCAAGCCGAAACTGTTTGCGGATGCGGGCAAGACGATCCCCGTGAATGAGTTTCAGGGACGCAAAGGGGACTTCCAGATGTTCCTGAAGCGGCCGCAGTGGGACTTCGCGCCGCATGGGCAGAGTGGAACCGAGGTCAGTTCACTCTTCCCCCACATGGCGGAATGCGTCGATGACATGTGTGTGATCCGCTCGATGAAATCGAATCACACGAACCACTACGAGGCAACCCTCGGCATGCACACCGGGTCGTTCACGTTTGCGCGACCAAGCATTGGTTCCTGGGTCAGCTATGGTCTGGGGACGATGAATTGCAACCTGCCGTCGTTCGTCGTCATCGCTCCGCAGTCTCCCTACGCCGGGGGACAAGTGTGGGGCAGCGACTTCCTGCCCGGTTCACATCAAGGCACACTCGTCGTCCCCGGTCCAGAACCGGTCGCCAACATCCAGCGCCGCGCTCCGACCAGCCGCCTGCAAGAGCTGGAACTCGGAGTTCTGTCGCACATGAACCAGCGACATCTGGCCACACGCTCCGCCGATCCGCTGCTGGCGGCGCGGATCAAGTCGTTCGAAACCGCCTTCGGGATGCAGGCCGAAATGCCCGAGGTGTTCGACCTCTCGAAAGAGACGGATGACACGCTCAACCTCTACGGCCTCGAACGCGGCAGCACAAAAGGGTTCGCGTGGCAGTGTCTCGTGGCCCGGCGGCTGGCCGAACGCGGCGTCCGCTTCGTCGAGTTGATCGATGTCGGTTCGTCCGGCAACTGGGACGCCCACGGCGACATGCTGACTCATGCCCCACTGGCCAAGAACATCGACCAAGCGATTGCCGGACTGCTGCGCGATCTCAAGCAGCGGGGTATGCTCGAAGACACGCTGGTGGTCTGGACGACGGAATTTGGCCGAACGCCATTCAACGCAGCTGCAAATGCCGCAGGCCGCGAGCATCACCACTGGGTCTTTTCTTCGTGGCTCGCCGGAGCGGGAGTCAAGCCGGGGATCACCTACGGCGAGTCGGACGAGTACGGCATCGATGTCGCAAAGGACCAGGTCCACGTCCACGACTTCCACGCCACCATCCTGCACCTGATGGGCCTCGATCACACCCAGCTGACCTACCGCCACACCGGTCGCGATTACCGACTGACCGATGTCGAAGGGCACATCGTGGAGCCGATTCTGGCGTGAGTGAACACGATCCGCATTACCCACTTCATAATGCTGGCTCGCCGGTATCACCCGAAGGGTGGACCGTAGCTTGGACCCCCAGGTCCGAGCGAGCTGCCATCGACGTTCACCGGATACTACGGGCGAGGGCCTTGACTCGCCGGGTGCTGTGCGACCAGCGCCAAGCCAGGGGGACGGATGGAGATTTCTTTCTCTCAGTATTATGACGACATTGAGGCTGCTCTTAAGTCTGCCGGTTTCAGAGATGTCAAGAAGACCGGATCCACTCCTCCGCATGGCATCATGATCGGGGCGACGAAACCACAATGAGTCCTTCTCAAATGAAAATGAGTATCCGCGCCATGGCAAAGTTTGACGCCATCGTCACTAGTGTGCGCCATCGTCTTTCCTATTCGTATGAAGGACTGTTACTTGCGCCGCCAGGTTGGGCAGATCAGGCATTGCTCTACGGAATGCATAAGCAGATGTTCATGCGTGTTGGGGGAGATGAGGAAGTGCTGCGAGATTCTCGTGACCAGTTAGTGGTGCTTCGCGATTTTATAATCGCTGGAGACGATTCCGATTCACCATTGAACACCAGTGAATCACGCATTTTTGAAGAAACTGTTCGCCAAGCAGAGGCCGACTTTGATCGCGAGTACCAGGACCATGAGTGGCAACCACTGGTCGCTCGTCTCGTCCTTGATATTAAACTGGCATTTCCGGCTGTTGACAGGCATGAGGAAGCAATCGACATCCTCTCTCCTCTCTGCGAGTCTTTAGAGGCGAAATCGCTCGTACCATCCGTCATCGAACCAGTCAGCCTTGAGACTGCCGATCCTCACAACCTCTCATTCGCACAGGAACTCTCACTCTTTCAGGGCGCTGAACTATTTCTCTCTCACCCACTTCACGAAAACGAAGCAGTCAGTAGGATTCGAGACCTCTTTCCTAATTGCCCCGCTCACCTTATCGGTACTAAAGTGAGATTATCGGGAGGGAAAAAAGAGAAGCATTCGATCAGCTTCCGTGTTCGACAATTCTAAGTTAATCCTGAGGTCAGGATAGGGGTAGGGAGGACTCATTGAGTTGAGTCCCCCCTCCCTCCGAACCGGACGGGCGGGTTTCCCGCATCCGGCTCTCCGGTTGATGGTTTACCTTCGTGAGCGCGAGGTGCGAAAACTCTGCACACACTCCGCAAGTCAATATCCTCACGGATTGTTCGCAGTCGGGTCGCCGGAATGGGAACAGCAAGACTCGTTTTGTCCGCTGTCAACTGCTGACTTTTGAGCGGGTTGTTCAAGTTTCCCCGTGAAATTCCGGCAATGCACGGACCGGTGGCGTGGCCTTGGCGAAGAAGGCACGTTAAAGGCGGGACGGTTAATCGCATCAGGCAGCTCGACGGGAGTACGAATTGAGCAGCCCGCCGAGGCGAGCGGTGCAGACGATCTCACTCGGCACAGCTGTGTTGTCGACCTTGGGCGGATTGTTCCAACCGGGCGGCAGATGATCGCGAGCGGAGTGTGAACGTTCCGCGTTGTACCATGTGGCCGTTTCGTTGAGGATGTGGTTGAGGTGGCGTTCACCGACCAACACAATGCCATCCAAAATCTCAGACTGAATCGTTTGGATGACTCTCTCGACATGCGCTCGCAAGTTCGGGGCACGGGGCGGCATCTTCGGAACCGTGGCTCCCGCTTTGCGAAAAACTTCATTGAACCCGGGTGGGTACTTCACGTCGTTGTCGCGGAGGAGGATCGTCAGCGGGAGATCGGCGACCTTCGCATGCTGTTGAAACCGCTCCGCTTGTTGTGTGACCCAAGCGGCATCGGGGTGAAGGGAGGACGGTGAGAGCCAGAGTCTTCGAGAACCGATGTGGATAAACGTCAAGACATACAACGTCACTAACCCCTTCGGCGTCCAGACCGGCTTCGACAAAAAATCACACTGGACCAGAGTTGCTGCGTGAATGCGAATGAACTCACTCCATGACCCGCGAGGGCGTTCTGGAACTGGTGCGATGTGATGATCTTTGAGAATCGCCCGTACCGTGGAGCGAGAGATGTGCGTGATGCCGAGTTTTCGTAACTCTCCCAGGATGCGGGTGTATGGACTTCCCCAGGAATCGTGGGCGCGGGGGATGGGTTAGATGGCTTCGGCGAACTGGGCGGGTGATTTGTAGCCGAGAGCCGAGTGTCGGCGGACGCGGTTGTAGAAGACTTCGATGTATTCGAAGAGGCTCTGCCGCGCTTCCGCGCGGGTGCGGTAGGTCTCGTGGTGGACCAGTTCTTTCTTCAAGGTCGCGAAGAACGATTCCATCGGCGCGTTGTCCCAGCAGTTCCCTTTGCGGCTCATCGAGCACGTGATGTCATGCTTCTTGAGCAACTCTTGGTAGTGTTCGCTGGCGTATTGAACGCCGCGATCGGAATGAGCGACGAGACCTCCGCCGGGGAGTTCGCGCTGCACGGCCATCTCCAAGGCATCGACGACCAGACGGCTTTCCATCGACGGTGACATCGACCAGCCCACGATCTTCCGCGTGAACAAGTCCTCGACCACAGCCAAGTACAACCACCCCTCTTGAGTCGGGATGTAGGTGATGTCGGCAGTCCAGGTTTCATTCTTCGCCGAGGGCGCGAAGGAAGAGGGAAAAGGGAAAAGGGGTCAGGGGAAAAGGGAAAAGGGAAAGGGAAAAGAAAGGGAAAAGGGGTCAGGTCTCATTGTTTCCTCAAATTGTCAAACAATAAGAATCGCGGTAGGGACGGTCATTGCTGACCGCCCCCCGCACAGATCCGTACGTGCGGAATTACCGCATACGGCTCTTACCTTGGATGATGACTTGCGA
>JAYTCW010000100.1:0-6282 GCA_043736295.1 Planctomycetota bacterium
GTCCAGAAGAACCAGCCGGTGATGCCGCCTTCGGCCTGATACATCAGCAGCTTCTCGATGTTCACCGTGCCCGCCATCAAGGCCAGGCCGAGGACTGACATGCCGAGCGGGATCTCATAGCTGATGACTTGGGCACTGGCTCGCAACGACCCGAGAACACTGTATTTGTTATTCGAAGCCCAGCCGCCGAGGATGATTCCGTACACCGCCAGCGACCCGACCGCGAAGATGAACACGATGCCGATATCGACGTTGGGAACGATCACGAACCGCACAAAGCTCGGTGCGTCGTCGACTGGTCCGAACGGGACCACGGCGAAGGCCAGCATCGTCGTCAGTGCCGCCACACACGGGCCGAGGACAAATAGCACCTTGTCGACGTAGGCGGGGATCACGTCCTCCTTGAGGATGAACTTCATCCCGTCGGCGATCGGCTGGAACAGCCCCCACGGCCCGACGCGATTCGGCCCGACGCGGTCCTGCATGAAGGCCGCGAGCTTCCGCTCCACATAGATCAGGTACGACACCCCTCCGAGGATCGCCCCGAGGGCGGCCCCGATCGTGAGCAGCGTCGGCAACTGGGCCAGCGCCAGTTCATACAGGCTCCCCGAGCCAGGCGCAGCGGGTGCTGCGTCGGCGGCGAGGGTCGTCAGGGATGGGATCATTGAACTCATGAGGGTGTCCGTTGGTGAACGGGCAGTTCTGTGGGGAGGGGGACGGCAGAATTCTTACGAATTCTGCTACACCAAGACTGGTTCGGCAGGTGCAGCCGCTGGTCCCATGACCACGCCATACTCACCGAGCTTGCCATCACCGAGTGAACCAAACGCTTCCGGGATCGCCTTCGCGATCTCGACCCGCAGCTTAGCGGCGTTGAACATGGCTCCGCGTCCGGCGAGTTCCGACAGAATCCGCCCATCGGGTCGGGCTTCCATCGGACCTTGCAGCGAGCGGTTGATGGCCTGCACCAGACCCGAGTGATTCACGAAGCTGCCGTCGCGTTCGGCGAACGAGCCGCCGGCAAGGACGTAGTGGGCCTTGGTGGTGAGCGGAGAGGCCAAGAGATCGAGGACCGCGAGGGTCTTGACCTCGCCGAGCTTGCTGGCGGTCGCGGCGTTGACCTCGGCGTTCGGGTCACCGCCGACGATGAACAGCGTGTCGCACGAGCCTGCGTCAAGGATGCGACCGGAGGGGATCACCTCACCCTGGAAGTGTTTTAGTATTGCCTCGACGCCCATGCGGTTCGGGGCCTTCTCCGCCCGGATGGTGAACTTGACCGGCTGGACCGGCTGGCCGTGGACATCCTTCGGGTAAGTGTCGTCTTCACCCGCGACCCGAGCCGGGGTCATGACCAGCGTGACATCGGTTGAAAGGCCCTTGAGCCAACTGGCCAGCAGGTACGCCTCTTCCACCGTCATCCACGGCGAGAAGATCGCAGCCACTTGCTTCGGGGCCGACTTGGCCGCTGCTTGGAATGCCTCGCGAACCCCGGCCAGGACTTGGTCCCAGTCGGTACTGACGACCCTGTCGCCGTCCTTCTTGGCGGGCAGCGAGAGCCGGTTCTCAGCGTGGATGTACTTCCAGCCGAACCGTCCCTCATCACACATGAAGCTCCCTTGTGCCTTCGGGTTGTAGCGCGGCTTCAGGCGGTACACCGTGTCGTTGTTCTGGTCGACGTTGATCGAGCAGCCGGTGCTGCAATCCGGGCACACGCTCTTCTTGCTCTTCAGCCACCAGACCCGCTGTTCGTAGAGGAAGTCCTTGCTGCACAAGGCCCCTACGGGACAGAGGTCAACGACGTTCCCGGCCAGTTTGTTGTTGCACGGTTCGCCCGGGAAGATGTCGATCTCTTCATGCGAGCCTCGGCTGGAGACCTGTAGCTCAGCAGTTCCGCTGACCTCGCGCGTGAACCGCACGCAGCGGGTACACATGATGCACCGATCGGTGAACAGCGTGATCTGGTCGCCGATGTAGTCCTTGTCGGGCTTGATGTTTTTCGGCTCTTGCAGGCGGCTATACCCGCGACCGTATTCGTAGCTGTAGTCTTGCAGTCCGCACTCCCCCGCTTGATCGCACACCGGGCAATCGAGCGGGTGATTCAGCAGCAGGTACTCGAGGGTCGCCTGCTGTGCGGCTTTCACCTTCGGCGAGTCACTGATAATGACGGTGCCGTCCTTGACCGGCGTCTGGCAGCCGGGGACGAGCTTGGGCTGCATCGCGACCGAGCCGTCCGGCTTCGTGTCGCCGACCTCGACGAGGCACATGCGGCAACTGGCCACGACCGACAGGTCGGGGTGCCAGCAGTAGCTCGGGATCTCGACGCCCGCGCGATCGGCGGCCTGAATGCAATTCAGCCGCTCGGTGGAGCCGATTTCGACAGGCTTGTTGTTGATGGTGACAGTGGGCATGGATGGTCTGTTTCTCGTGAGGGGCAGCGTAACGAATTCGATGCGTTACGCACCTCCTGCGGTCGATTGGTTTTGAAAGCGACTGGGATTGTCGAAGGGACGGCCTCTGACCTCTTCGAGGATCAATTGGCAGATCGGGGCTCCGGGATAGAGCAAGATTGGCAATGGTCCCTGGTTGATGAGTTCGAGGGTAATGGTTCCACTGAATCCGGCATGGACCGTGGGGGCAGTGAAATGGACCAACAGGCCGCAGCGAGCATAGGAACTCTTCCCCTCGATCCTTCCTGCTAGGCATGGTTCGGAATCAAGCAACGGAAGCCGGACTCGCTCTCGCGTTTTTCCGAGTACCAATTGGCCAGGTTCCAGGGAGTATGGCTGTTTTTCGGTGATTCGATGGGAAACCGAATTGGGGCCAAAGAGGTCGCGGAACTGTCCTCTGCGAAGATCGATACTCATCGCAAGCGATTCGCGGAAATGGGAGATCTCGTCTCCGAGAGTCAAATCCACGGAGGAAGTCGAATACGGACATCGCTGGCCGGGAGCTTCCGGGGTGCGAGGCTCCGGTTCCGGGTCGATGATCAATCGGCCAGAGTCCAAGGCTGCCTGGATGTCACGATTCGATAAGATCATTGGGAAACCAAATCCCCTTCTTTGACGGCGTATAGCTCACCGTATTCCGTAGGGAGTTCGGCGAAGCTGGAACCGTCCTTATGGTAGACGACCACTGAAACAGCTCCTTCGGAATCGATGTCGCCTCGCACCCGATCGGCGGGCACGAACTCCGAGTAGCGTTCTCCATTGCAGTTATGGAATACCACGACCCGTTCGTCGGTGAACATCCCCTTGAGGATGCGACATTTGAGCCAGCCTTGTGTCATGTTTGACCTCCCTTTCGTTCGATCCCATCAGTCCTAGTGCGCCCCGACCGGGTACGGCGTGACGCTCTTCCGGCCCGAGGTGATGTACTCTTCGAAGTCGCCCCGGAACTTCTGGATCGCGTTCTTCACCGGCCAGGCGGCTCCGTCCGACAGGCCGCAGATTGTGGTGCCGGGGATGATCCCCATCGAGGCGGCGACTTCCGTCAGCAGGTCCACGTCCCGCATCTGACCGTTCCCCGAACGGATGCGTTCCAGGATGCGCGTCATCCAGTTCGTCCCCTCGCGGCACGGCGTACACTGGCCACAGCTCTCGTGTGAGAAGAACCGGGCACAGTTATACAGCACATCGACCATGTTCGTCTGGTCATCAATCACGACGACGGCAGCTGTCCCGAGACCGAGACAGCCCGCCTTGCCGGGACCGGCGAAGTCGAGGGGGATGTCGAGTTCCTGGTCAGACAGGAACCCCATGCTGATCCCACCGGGGACGACGGCCTTGGCCTTGCGGCCCTTCCAGACGCCGCCGGCGTGTTCATCGATCAGCTCGCGAGCAGTGACGCCGAGTGGGAGCTCGACGCAGCAGGGCTTGTTAACGTGTCCGCTCACGGTGTAGAGCTTGGGGCCGTAGCTGCCGGGATCGCGGGGGTTGGCGGGGTCGGGCTTGATTCCGATCGATTGGAACCAGTCTTTGCCGCGATCCAGGATCTGCTTGACGCAGCACAGCGTCTCGACATTGTTGACGATCGTGGGCTTGCGGAAGAGTCCCTCGATGGCGGGGAATGGCGGCTTGATGCGCGGCCAGGCTCGCTTGCCTTCGAGGCTCTCGATCAGGCCGGTCTCTTCGCCGCAGATGTATGCGGCCGCTCCACGGTGCAACACGATGTCGAGGTCGAGCCCCTTGCCGAGGATGTTCTTGCCGAGGAGCCCAGCGGCGTAGCACTCCTTGATCGCGGCATCGAGACGGCGGTAGCTCAACCCGTACTCGAAGCGGATGTAGAGGTAGGCATTCTTCGAGCGAATCGCATGGCAGGCGATCGCGATCCCTTCGATCAGTTGATGTGGGTCCATCTCCATCAGGATGCGGTTGTTGAAGGTGCCGGGCTCCGACTCATCGGCGTTGATGCAGAGGTAAATCGGCCCCGGATGATCCTTGGGCAGGAACGTCCACTTAAGTCCGCATGGGAACCCGGCACCGCCGCGTCCCCGCAGCCCGGAGTCCTTGACGATGGTGGTCACATCCGCCGGGGCCATGTCGAGCGCCTTGCGCAGCGCCTGATATCCGCCATCTCGCTGGTAGGTGGCCAGCGTATGACTGTCGGGCGTGTTGATGCGGGCCAGGAGAACGGGTTCGAATGTGGGCACGGTGGAAAGTTCTCAGTCGTCAGTGTTCAGTCGTCAGTCAAGAAAACCCGTTTAGCTGCGACGCGAAGGCTTTGCGCAGCGGAGCATCGGTGAGTCAGAAGTCCAGTTGTCAGTCACAACCCCGGTTCATGTTCTTAGGGAGCAACATTTGCTCCGCTTCATCCGGCGAGACCCACGCGGGTTGACCGTCCTTCCAGACAGCCATCGGAAGTTCGAGTCCCTTGTGGAGTCGGATGGCCGATTCGATCGCCTTGCGAGAGGCGATTCGCATCACATCGGCATCGCGTTCGAGTTCTTCGTCAGTGGCTGGCATTGATGTGACTCCATGTCTTCTGATCCAACACGCGCGGTGATCGCCCGGCACCGCCAGAGGCCACCAACCGCAGGTCCGCTGGTTCAGTCCCGTCAAGAACCTGCCAGCGATCAATCAGCGGTAAGTACAACTCGAACAGGTTTCGCAACCCGCCCGCGTATCTCCGCCGAATCACATCGTCGGGGATGTGATGCCCTCCGACACGCACGCGATCGGTCACTCGACGGATCGCCATCTCCGCACTTGGCAACCAGATGAAGACGAGTCTCGTCTGGTAGCCTTCCGCCTTTCGCTTCACGATCCAGGGGGCATAGGTTCGAGACGCCAGCGTGGTCTCAAACGCGAAGGACTTGCGGCTGACCGCCAGTTCTTCGAGTCGCTCCCACATCAACCGTCCGGCTTGCAAGGCGACTGTCTCGGGTTGGAATCCCGAGAGTCCCTTCGCAATTTCGTCCGCGTTGACGAACTCCTTGATCCCCCAACCATCTCTCAACAACCACGGAGCCAAGGTCGACTTGCCCGCCCCATTGGGACCGGCGAGAACAACCAACTCTGGAGTCGTTGAGGCCATCTCACTTCAACCCATCGATCAACTTCGACGCCGAATCGACATCAAGGCTCATGTGGCAATCCTCATCCACCAACGCACAGGGGGCACCTTCGCAGGCTCCCAGGCACTCGGCAAACTCCAAGGTGAACTTGCCGTCGGCTGAGGTCTCCCCCGGCTTCACGTTGTACTTGTGGCACACCTCGCCCAGCAGCTCCTCGCCCCCCCGCAGCATGCACGAGATGCTGCGGCAGAACCAGACCCGGTGGTTGCCCAGCGGATGGTGCTCATCCTTGAAGAAGTTGTAGAACGACATCGTGTCGTGGACTTCCGACGGATGCAGTTCCAACAGCTTGGCGATCTCGCGGATCGACTCCGTCGACACGCACCGCAAGGCGTCATGCACGATGTGTAGCGCGGGCAGCGTCACCGCCCGCTTGTTCGGGTACTTCGGGAACTCGGCCCGAATCTTCTCGCGAAGTTCTTCGGTCAGGGCACTCATCGGTCAAGCTCCGCCGCAATGATGTTCAGGCTTCCCAACACGGCCACCACATCGCTCAGCATGTGTCCGCGAATCAGGTGGGGAAAGGCTGCGAAATGGATGTAGGAGGGGGGACGGGTGCGGGCGCGGTAGGCCCGCGTGCTGTCCTGGCCCACGATGTAGAACCCGAGTTCGCCGTTGGGGGCTTCCGTGGCGGCGTAGATCTCTTCGTGAGGGACATCGTAGCCCCGGTTCGGCATGTTGACTTCGAAGTGCTGGATCAGCCCCTCGAT
>JAYTCW010000101.1:0-12523 GCA_043736295.1 Planctomycetota bacterium
CAGGCTCAATGTCGTAACCTGTTTCTGATCAGTGTGTTCTGGTCTCTCTGTCCCTGTCACTTGCGAAATCCACTGGAACGACAGAAACGCCGTCTCTCATTCATGTCGCGATCATATTCGACAGTGAACCTGGCGCTGTCCAGTTAGGAATCGATGGGCAATCCCGCAGGATTGTTCCAGTTGCGGCTTTGAGCGTTCAGGATGCGAAGAGACAAGAGGAATGACAGGGGAGCATCAGCAGGGAGAATCATGCGACATTTCGCCCCACCTGTTTCTCCGTCATCCCGACTGCCAAAGCGATGTCTGGGCCATTTCGCCAGGGATCTTCCATCAGCCAACCACGACCGGACGCGGAACAAGAAGGGGATGAATAATCCGGGTGAGTCGGTGATTCGGGGGCTTCCTTCCGTCTTCCACTCAGTCCACGGAGATTGCTATCATCAATGACTGCTTATCCCTAGGCGAGTCCCCCACCCATGAACAGCCGCCGCAAATCCCTCCAGTTCTCTCGACGACTCGTTCTGGGAGCCCTCGGAGCCAGCGTCGCTCTCCCCTGGCTGGAGTCCATGAATCTGCTGGCAGCTGAGGTGCCGAAGGTGCCGCCGAAGCGGTTTGCGTTCTTATTCTTTGGAGACGGGATACATCCGCCGGAGTGGTGGACGAAGGGGAGCGGAGCGGAGTTGGAACTGGGACCAGCATTCGCGTCGTTGGAGTCGGTCAAGCACAAGGTCAACTTCATTCACGGGCTCGCTCATCCCGGCGATGTCGTGGGGGGACATGCCAAAGGAGCGGCAGGCATACTGACGGGAGTGGCTCCCATTGGGGGTCGCCGCATCCAAGCGTCGACCAGCCTCGACCAGTACCTCGCCCAGAAGTTCGGCGACGAAACGGTACTCCCCAGTCTAGTTCTCGCCTGCGAACGCCCGGTCAGTGGGTTCCACGAGTCGGGCTATTCGATGATGTACTCCTCGCACGTCTCGTGGAGTTCACCCGTCTCGCCCGTCCCCTCGGAACTCTACCCGTCGCTCGCCTTCGACAGCTTGTTTGAGAGCAAAGGCAACCGGGCGCACATCAGCGTCCTCGACCATGTTTTGGAACAGCTGAACGATGTGTCCAGGAAGGTGTCGCACTCGGACCGGGCCAAGCTCGATGAGTACGCCACCTCGGTCCGCGATGTCGAGCAGCGGCTGGTCAAATTGCAGCAGCAGCCGGACCAGGGGCTCAACCAACCCGAGGCAATCAAACTGCAGCGTCCGCCCGATGGGCTGCCGAACCAGATCGACGAACACTCTCGGCTGATGTGCGACATTATCGCGCTGGCTTTCCAGACCGATCGCACCCGCACGGCGACACTGCTGCTGACCAATAATCTGTCGGGGCAGATGTACCCGTTCCTCGGCTTGCGGCAGGACCACCATAACTTTTCGCACAACTGGCAGAACAAGGAGTTCGCCTCGATCGCCCGGTTCTGGGTGCAACAGTATGCGTATCTGGTGAAGAAGCTCGACTCGGTGCCAGAGGGGAACGGCACCGTACTGGATAATTCCTGCATCATGCTGGCGAATGAGCAGTGGACCGCCCACAGCGCGCCGAAGGTGCCGTTGCTGGTCTCCGGTGGCCTCTCGGGCACCTTGCAAACCGGACGCACACTTGACTATGAAAACGCCAAGGACCGCAAGCTCTCTTCTCTGTACCTGAGCCTGCTGGATCGCCTGGGAGCCGGACTGCCACAGTTCGGGAACGCGACCGACCAACTTGTCGGGATTTAACGGAGCGAGTCAGTCATCGCCGCCCTCGCCAGCGATTTGAAAACTGACATGAGGCTGTGCTGGTGAATCTACTTTCCCTCTTCCACTGGCCGCTCGCCTTACAACCCCAGCACGTCATTCATCGAGTACAGCCCCGCCGACTGCGTCGCGACGAACTTGGCCGCAGCGAGGGCTCCGTAGGCGTAGCTGTCGCGGGTGTGGCCACGGACGTAGACCTCCAGCGTTTCGCCCAGCATACCGAAGATGATCGTGTGTTCGCCGACATTGTCGCCGGTGCGGATGGCGTGGTAACCAATCTCGTTCGGAGGGCGCTGGCCGGTCTGGCCTTCGCGGCCGTGGATGTGATTCGGCTGGCCCATTTCTTCGGCGACGATCTGGCCGAACTTCAGAGCGGTGCCGCTCGGGGCGTCTTCCTTGAACCGGTGATGCCGCTCGACGATCTCGACATCGACTCCGGACGAGAGGTCCTTGAGCGCGCGGCTCGCCTCACGCACCAGCTTCATCGCCAGATTGACTGCCAAGCTCATACTCGGCGAGTAACAGACAGCTGTCTCTTGGGCGGTGGCCATCACGGCGGCCTTTTGGGACTCGTTCAGCCCGGTCGTCGCGACGACGAGCGGGATGCGGCGCTGGGCGCACATCTCGGCGATGTGGATGCACGCCTCGGGGATTGAGAAGTCGATAATCGCATGGACCGGCTCCAACAGCTGGGAGGCAATCTTCACGCCGAGGGTGCCGATGCCTGCCAACTCGCCCGCGTCCTTGCCGATTGACGGGCTCTTCGGCGAATCAATCGCGGCCACCACCTTCAGCCCCGGGTCCGCCGACGCCAAGGCCACCACGCGCTGCCCCATGCGGCCAGCGGCTCCGTGAACGGCGATGCGAACGATGTCGGCCATGGGAAATCTCGGTTGTGGGCGATCATGGGGGTGAGTGCCCGGCATCGTACCGGACAAGGGGCAGGTTTCCAACGAGTGCGGTTGTGAGGAGGGGCGAGGAATGGAAGAGAAGGTCACAAAGGAAATGAAGGGGCAGTACATCCGCCGGAGGGCCGCCCGCAGGGAGGCGATGTCGCTCCGCGACTCGCCTTCCGCTGGCTGGCAGCTGTTCCGCCCGGTCAGAGACTTCGGAAGGAGTGAAGCGGATCGCGCCTGCGAATCACAGCTGCCACCATCCAGGTCAGCGCGGGCAACTGAAACGACCGCAGCCCGACTGTGACCAGCAGCCAGTTCCGCTTCGAGGCATAGGGCCGCGTGAACTCGAACAGCCGCATAATCAGCTTGTAGTCGAGCGGGCGCTGGCGTGGCTCATCCTCCCGAGCGATGTGCTTGGTGAGGGAGCGGTGCAGTGTCATGACGGTCGCAGAGGGCATGCGGTGGAGCAGTGGGGACTATGAACGGGGCCGGATGCGGCAGGAGATTTCGTGCAACCGGGCTTCAATACCGAGTCCCAGTTGAATCAATTCGGCATAGGCGAACCAGAACAGAGCACTGGCAGAGAGCATCAGTGTAGTGAGCATAATCCCAGCAAACGCTGTAATCTTTTCCACCATATTACCCGCACTGACGACAGTAAACAGCCCCAGCAAGATCACCAGACCAATGAAGGCGATATGCAACCAGCCGATGATCCGTAAGATATTGGAGATCGTGTTCAGGGCAGGCCGATCCGGCAGTCTGGCCACATCCGGGCCGTCATCGTCATCTTCTGCGGGTTGTGGAAGCCGGGTGAGCGGGACTTTCCCTTTCGGAGCCGCTGCTTTGGCAGTCGCGGGAGCGATGTCATCGAGCGATGGGAATTCGGGAGCCTCCATGACAGCGGAGTTGGGTGCCTCGGGAATCGCGAAGTCCGGGAGGTCGGCCGCGGTGACACTGCCATGCCCCCCCATCAATCCGGAGAGATTGAGTTCATCAACGGGGCCCGGCGGGCTGCGCAGGCATCGCAGCAGCCTTGGCCTTCGGTTTCGCCGGAGCCGGGGGCAGAGCAGCTGGTGCCGGTGAATCATCATTCAGAAAATCGAAATCCCCAAACCCTCCCGGCTCGGCAGCGGGCGGCGGGGCTTGGGCTTCAATCATGAACGCCTTCTGACATTGTCGACAACGACACTTCTTCCCGAGGTTCCTTTGGTACGCCTCTTCGGACACGGCTTGCGGGGTTTGACAGTGCGGACAAATCAGATTTGGCATGGCTTCGCCGGGTGGGAAGGAAGGCGATACAGGATCACGACTGGTAATCTTGGGTTCCCGTCGATAATTTTGCCAACGCTCAGGGCAAGATCGGGAAGACGTACGGCCCACTGGCCTTGCCGTTGCCAGATTGACCAACAACCGGTAACTTCCCGCCCGGTTGAACGACGATCTCCCCGACCTTCCTGCTCCCCACCAAATCATGGCTGAAAACCGCAACTTCTCCCCGTCTCAGCAGAAGATTATTAAGCGGTTCTACGACAACCGCGATCAGTTGGACGAGCAGCATTTGGCGGAGAATGTGACGAACCTGTATCTGGCGACCGGCGAGAAGCAGAAGGCGAAAATCTGGAAGACGGTCGAGGAAATGATGGGCCGTCTCGGTGTGCCGGAAAGCCGAATCAAGCACATTCTCGACAAAAAAGACCCGGCGATCCTGGCCGAAGTGGTCAAGGATCTGCAAACCGGCAAGATCAAGAAGCCCGCCCCACCCGCCAAGCCGCAGGGTGACGTTTAACGATCAGTCCTTGCTCGGGGAACTCACAGTCAAACAGCCAGTCGTGATATTCATCTCTTCTTCATGGTGGAGAACAAGCATGCTTGTAACGCGGCTGTCTCACGATAGATTGGCGGGAGATGGATTGATGTGCTTGTTCGAAGAGGTGGGTGATGTTCGGGCATCTCGTACCCTGTGGCGGTGGCCAAGCGGTCGCACTGAGTAAGCCGCGACTGGTTCTCCGACTCAAGCGTGAGGCGGGGGCCTATCCGGCGGCTCCTGATGTCGAGTTGCGATTTCTGGAGGGCTGGTGGCACGTCCGTAAGATTGATTCGGGCTGCCTCCTGGAGGTCAACGGGAATGCAAGTACCGCTTGTCGGCTGAACCCGAATGATGTGCTGAATATCTCAGGCAAGTTTTACCGCATCACCTTCGAGGCTCCCGTGAGCGAGCCCGAAGCACCGGTTGTCGCAGCCCCCATTGTGGCCGCCACCCCCACTGTAAAGCCCAGCCTGCCGCCCGCGAAACCGGCTCGTGACATCGAACTCGGGCTGCTCGTCCCTTGTGGAGGTGGTCCGGCCATCGTCTTGCGTAAGCCGAGCATCGTCATTGGTCGTAGTTCCAGCTGTGATGTGGTGTTGCCGTTTCCGTTTGTCTCCTCGCGACATTGCTCTCTGGAATGGAATCAGGGCCACTGGCAGATGACCGACCTCGACAGCAAGAACGGGACCACCGTGGACGGGATGGCCTATCACCAAAAATGGGTGCTGCCGGGCAGTATCCTGGGCTTGATGGGGAAGCGGTTTCAGGTCGACTACCAGCCGCAGGGAGAACGTCCCTCGCTGGCGGATGACGATGAGGCGGTTCTGCCGACACGATCGCTCATGAAGCTGTCGGGATGCAGCGACCAGCGGCTGGACAAGTTGTTGCGGTCGAAGCCGGAGGACGAGGACACTCGACCCCGCTGGACGTTGGACAACTGAGTCGGCTGACCATCACTTCGTTTGAATTTCTCAGGGTCTGAATTCTGAGATCGTGTCCCCCGCAACGCTTCCGTCTGGAGAGTCCCCTTGCCTCACATCCTGGTTGTTGATGATTCTCCCGTTGACCGCGTGCTGGCGGGTCGAGTGCTGCTCAAAGAGCGAGACATGACCGTCTCTTATGCCATGGACGGGGCCGATGCCCTCCGCCAGATCCGGCAACAGCTTCCCGATGCTGTGGTCAGTGATTTGCAGATGCCCGAGATGGACGGCCTGGAGCTGGTGTCGGCCATTAAGCAGAGCTTCCCACTGCTCCCCGTCATCCTGATGACTGCTCAAGGCAGCGAAGAGATCGCCGCTGAAGCACTCCGCGTCGGGGCGGCCAGCTATGTTCCCAAGGCGTCTTTGGCGAAACATCTGGGTGATGTGGTCTCACGCATCGTGTCCTCGGCGTCGGTCGATCGCAGCCAGACTCGGTTGATGAACGCCCTCTCGGAATGCCATTGCCGATTTACACTCCAGAATGATCCAGGGCTGATTGAGCCGCTGGTGGGCCGTCTGCAGGAGATGCTGCGTTGCCTGCCGCTCGCCGATGAATCGGAACGGCTCCGGGTCGGGATCGCCGTCAAACATGCCCTCCTGAACGGGCATTATCTGGGGAACCTCGAACTGCCCGCCGACACCGAGGATCTGTTTTCGACAGACGCGGTCAGCGTAGTCCAAGAACACAGCCTTGACCCGCACTATGCCCAGCGGCGATTGGTGATCGATGCCCGCCTGTCCCCCGAAGTCGCCGAGTTCCGCATCCTCCACGAAGGCCCCGGACTGGACGGCACCCAGCTGCCGTTCTCTCACGATGTGACGCAAGTCTCGTCTCACCTGATTCGAGGCTGGATTCTGATGCGGTCGATTATGGATGAGACACTGCTGTCCGAGGATGGTCGCACCCAGACACTCATCAAGCGGGCGGTCTCGCCTGCCGAGTTCTTACTGGAGGAGTAAGGAGATACTTCACTCGGGAGAGGATGGGGGCCATGCCAACGAACAACCCCGGTCAGTGGGCCGGGGTTGTTGCGAATCGAACCAGACGGTGATCCTGTAATGCACCTCGTGTTATACGAGTTCTTCGATCGGCTTGCCGTTCTCGATCATGTAGGTCGGTCGACCGGATTGGTTGTTGAACTGGATGCGGCGGTCGATGTTGAGAACTTGGAAGACCGTGGCCATCAGATCCTGCGGAGTGATCGGGGTCGTCTTGGGGATGTCGGCCTTCTCAGCGGACTCACCGACAACCTGTCCCATTTTCAGGCCGCCACCGGCGAGAGCCAGCGTGCTGAGCGGAGCCCAGTGATCGCGACCGGCAGAGCCGTTGATCTTGGGGGTCCGACCGAACTCGCCACTGACGACGAGTAACGTGTTCTCCAACATGCCGCGCTGATCGAGATCCTCAACGAGGGCGGCGACTGCCCGGTCGATCTCCGGTCCACGCTTGTCCATTTCCATCTTGATCGTGCTGTGCATGTCCCAACCGCCGTGGTTGATGGTCACGAATCCGCAACCCGCTTCCACCAGACGACGAGCTTGCAGCATCTGCTGGCCGAGTCCGTCGCCATAGCGGTCGACGACGCGGGGATCCTCGTACTTGAGGTCGAAGGACTGCTGCGACTTACTGAGGATCAGGTTGAACGCCTGCTGCTCGAAGGAGTCGAGCCCTTCCATCAGGCCGCTGCGGTCGACTTCGCGTCGGACATTGTCAATCCCGTCCAGCATCTGTCGGCGATTGCCCAGGCGAGCATTGTCGACGGCGAGGCTCATGTTCCGGCGGGCTTCACCGCTGGGGTCAAACGGACCGAAAGCCGTGCCGAGGAAGGCTGGGCCGTCCGCGTAAATCCCGCCCAGTCGGACGTAGGTCGGAATGCCGGTCGTTGGGTGATTAGTCCCACGGACACGGGAGAGGATCGAACCCGGGAATGGCCGATCAGAGACAGCTCCGTTGTCGGCCAAACGGTTGTCGTAGCCGGTCATAATGTAGTGTGTGCCCCCACTATGACCGCTATTGGTATGGGCGAACGAGCGAACAAACGCCATCTTGTCGGCGATCTTCGCCATGCGTTCGAAGTTCCCGCCTAACGTGACACCGGGCAGCACGGTCTTCACTTCGCCGGTGACGCTGCGGTATTCCGAGGGGGCTGTCATCTTGGGATCGAAGGTCTCGATCTGGGTCGGTCCCCCGCTGAGCCATAGCCAGATGACCGATTTCTGAGGCGTCGCGTTCGGAGCCCCGGCCGCTTGAGCCTGGTCTCGCATCAGTTGGGAGAGGGTGACTGCGGACAAGCCAAGTCCACCGACCCGCATGAAGTTCCGTCGGGATGTGCCTTCGCAGTTCTGATGCGTGGGGCCAAAGCGAAAATCAATCATGAGAACATCCTGCCAGCAGGTGACGGTTTCTCAAAGCGTGGAACATCGAGTCACACCTGACATGATCGACAGTCCATCAGCGTAAGTTGATCCATTCTATCCCAACTGTCAATGTCGATGCAAGTGCTTCACAGTCCGAAACCCAAAAAAGCGTGCGAGACGCACTTGGTACACCGGGTCGCGGGCGGTCAGAGCGAGATATGAGGTCGCGTCGTGATCGAGAATTCGTCCCATGATCTGGTGGTCATAAGGCGAGCGGCCATTCGACATCCGAGAGATGCCGCAGAAAAAACCCTCGATTACGGTCCACCCCAAAACATAGTCGGATGAACCGAAACTTCCGGCCCTCACCCTGCCCGAATCGATCCGCACCCTGCTCGACCTGCTGGTCCCCACCCCCCTACCGGTCTAACCCACTCGCTCCACTGCGGCCACCCTCCCGATGCCAGAACATCGCCCGATGAACTCTGAGTACATTGGACAGCGACCGGGAAACACCTTGCCTCAGTCTGGATGAGTATTCCTGAATATCGTGTGAAGACTATTTCACAAAGTGCTCTGGTCGTTCAGTCCAGGTAGACAAACTCGTTCAGGTTCAAGGCCATCAGGCAGTAATACTTGATCGCATCCTCTTCCGTGAGTTGGAACGTCTCGCGGAAATCAGCGATCAGTTTCGTCCCGCGCGTGACCTCAACGGGCGTCGGCTCTCTTTGGAGAGTGCGCTGCAGAACCAACCTCACACGGGCGGCGGAGTCGTCCCCGGCCTGCTCACGAACCTGCTTCGCAAACGTCGCCGCAGCTTCGTTCAGGAACACGCTGTTGAGCATCGTCAGCGCCTGGGTCGGCTGGGTCGTGGAGAAGCGGACAGGGCAGACGGAGTCGGTGTCGGCCACATCGAATGCGGCCAAGAGCGGCACCGTCAGCGAGCGCTTAATGTGGACGTAGATGCTGCGACGTGTCTGGCCCTCGGGGGAGTTTTGCTCCCAGCCCGATCCGGGCACCGACTGCCCGGCCAGGACTTCCTTCTCGATCGTCGGGTAGATACTGGGCCCAAACATCTTCTCCGTATTCAGCGTCCCATTGACCGCCAGAATGGAGTCGCGAAGCTCCTCGGCCCGCAACCGCCGCATGTCGAACCGCCACTGCTGGTCATTGAGCGGATCAGCGGCCAAGGCGGCCTCCTGCCCGCGTGAGGACATGCGGTAGGTGCTGGAACTCAGGATCATCCGGTGCAGGTGACGCAGATCCCAGTGGTGTTCGATCAGGTCAGCTGCCAGCCAGTCGAGCAGCTCCGGGTGCGTCGGAGCGTCGCCCTGCAACCCGAAGTTGCTGGTGGACTTCACGATGCCGCGCCCGAAGTGCCACTGCCAGACACGGTTCACAATCACGCGGGCCGTCAGCGGGTTGTCGGGGCTGACCATCCACTCGGCCAGTGCCCGGCGGCGACCGGTGGTCTGTCCGTTCTCGGGAACATGCACCACGGGCACCGTGTCGGTCAAGACACTGGGGAATCGCGGCTGGACGACATCGCCCTCGGCATGAGCGTTACCGCGAATCAGCACATGCGTCGGCGGGGCATCCTTCCCGTTTTCGCTGACGACCAGGGCCATCCCCAAGCTGCGGGGCGGATTCTCTCGCAGCTTTCGACGATCCCGCCGCTGCTTGACATAGCCTTGCAACTGGTCTTCCGAGATGAACTCGCCGAGGTGCTTGCGCAGGACATCCTCGCGGACGCTCTCGGACTTGAAGTCGTCGATCTCGCCCCCCTTGAGGTGCGGCTTCATCGTCTCCTCGAAGGCCGCGATCTCGGCCTCGATCGCAGCGATCTTCTCCTGGTGAGCCGCAATTTCTGCGGCGTGCAACTGCATCTGTTCGGGAGGCGAGATGTCTCGCATTGACCCGCCCCCGTTGTCGTAGTGCCGCACATTGCGGAAGAATGACAGGAAGCTGTAGTAGTCGGCTTGCGGCAATGGGTCGAGTTTGTGGTCGTGGCAGCGGGCACAATTGAGCGTTAAGCCCAAGAACGCCTGCGAGGTGGTGCCCACGATATCGTCCAGCCCATCATAGAACGCCATCTCGCGATCAACCGGCTCATCGTCCCAGAGTCCCAGTCGGTAATAGCCGGTGGCGATCAGCGAGTCGGGCGTCACCTGATCGAGTTCATCGCCCGCCAGTTGCTCCTTGAGGAACTGGTCATACGGCTTGTTCTCGTTGAACGCACGGATGACATAGTCGCGATATCGCCACACAAACGGCTTGGCGTTGTCGCGTTCGTAGCTGTTGGTTTCGGCGTAACGCACGAGGTCGAGCCAGTAGCGGGCCCAGTGTTCGCCGTGCTGCGGCGATTCGAGCAGCGACTCGACGAGGTCTTTGTACGCGCTCTCGGATGGTCCAGCCTCGTACCGTGAGAGTTCTTCCGGAGTCGGCGGCAACCCCACCAGATCGTAATGCACCCGGCGATATAGCTCGCGCGGGGAGGCCGGTGGATTCGCCTTCAGCCCCTTCGACTCCAGCTGATGCAGCACAAACGAATCGATCGGATTGACGACCCAACTGGGGTCGCTGACCGGCGGGACGACAGGCTGGGCGAGGCGGCGGAAGGACCAGTGATTCTTGGTCGTCTCGTTGACGGGCGGCGGGCCATGAGCGGTCGGAACCGCCAACTCTCCTTCGGGCATCGGAACGCCCATCTCGACCCACTTGGTGAGGATGGCGATCGACTCGGCGGGGAGCTTGCCCGATGGTGGCATCTCCATTCCGTTGTAGTTCACTGCTTGCAGCAGCAGGCTCTCAGCGGGTTTCGCCAGATCGACCGCCGGCCCCGTTTCCCCACCCCGCAGGACCGCCTTACGCCCATTCAGACTCAGCATCCCCTTCGACTTACCATCCAAGTGGCACTTCCCACAGTGCTGCTTGAGCAGCGGCCGCACCTGCTCTTCGTAATATGTCAGTCCTGCGGCAGATGCAGCGGGCACCGCGTCTTCCGCTCGCAAGACGCTGGCGGTCAAGAGACACCAACCGAGCATCACGAAACGACCGACGCCTCGAACGAGGAGCCTCATCGCACGCGAGACGACGTTGTGGGACTGGGACATGAGTTGGGTTTCCACAGCTGGACCGACTTCCTAAGCATTCCTAAGAAACAGTCTCGCCGATTCTGAATGGCATGGCAAGACAGTCGAGAGACGGAGTGTTGAATGGCAGTTCCCAACATGTGCAGTATCATGATGAGCAGCCAGTTTCTGCCCCCTCACCCCACGGGCGGCGTGACTTTCGTGAAGGACATGGCTGTGGGGGCCAGGGCCGGGGTGAGGGGCTCAGAATGGGCGGTGTGGCCCCCTCACCCCGACCCTCTCCCCCGCAGTAGAGTTTTCACCGATAGTCACATCGAATGTGGGGGAGAGGGGGCAGAATCTCTCGGTTGCCGACTTTTCTGATGGACACACAGACGGAAGTCGTCAACCTGTAGGTCCGTGCCTGCTGCCGCCCCCGTGCTTCCGCAGCTGATTGAAATTCGAAGCCCACTGGCACACAATGACCCCCCACGTCGGCGTTCGACGCGACGGGCAGAGAGCGTTGTGGCTCCCCGGCCTACTGTCTGCACATCACATGATTCTACGAGTCAGGAAACCTGGAAGGAACTCACACATGCGAATTCGACCTGATTGGGTGTTGCTGGGCCTCATTGCGGTGGCCGGAATGGCCACCGCTGAAGATACCAAACCGGAGACGCCCGCTGCTCCCAAAGAAGTTGAGGCCGGTGACCTGAAGCTCTCCATCCCCGCAACCTGGAAGCAGCAACAGCCCTCCAACAACCTGCGGCTGGCCCAGTTCTCAATTCCACCTGTGGAAGACGATAAGGACGCCGCTGAACTGGTCATCTCGCCTCCGATCGGTGGCACGCGCGAAGCGAACATCACCCGCTGGGTCGATCAGTTCGAGGCTGCGGGTCGCGAACTGGTGATGACCAAGGGCAAGTGCCCACAGGGCGAGTACGTCCTCGTGCAACTGAGCGGAACGTACAAGCGCTCCATCGGCCCACCGATTCGGGGCAAGACCGAACCCGCTCCCGGCTATAAGATGCACGGCGTCATGCTGACCGTCACGAAAGACGGCAAGAACGTCGGCAATTACTTCCTCAAGCTGACCGGCCCGGCCAAGACTGTCGCCGCCAATGACGAGGCCCTCCGTGCTTCGATTGCTGCGGATAAGTCCAAAGAAGAGAAGTACGAGTTGCCATAGAGCATTCCACAACTTGGTGAGCGCCCTCGTCGTCTGGACCCCTGGTACCCCGTCAAATCTCAGACTTGGGATTGAGCCAAGCCCGACGGGGAGGGCGAAACTCCTCCTGAGCCGCGAGCCAGGGGACGCGCTGTCTGGTGGATGCGGCTCGGCAGGAGCCTCGCCCCAGTGCTGTGAACATGATTGAACATGCTATCATCGGTGATTCCCTGGGTTTTGGGAGAACAAAGGGGGAGAACAAAGGTGGGGAGAACAAAGGTGGGGAGGGGGAGAACAAAGGTGAGGGGAGAACAAAGGTGTCAGGAACCGTTTATGGTCAAATCGCGAGTAAAGAGAATCGCGGTAGGGACGGTCATTGCTGACCGCCCCCCGCACAGATCCGTACGTGCGGAATTACCGCATACGGCTCTTACCTTGGATGATGACTTGCGA
>JAYTCW010000102.1:0-1970 GCA_043736295.1 Planctomycetota bacterium
GATCCGCCGCCCCCCCCCTTAAAAGCCCCGTCGCGCACCGGGGAAGTGGGGAAACCTAGGATACGTGGAAAACCATCAATAAAATCAACACGCCGGTGACGCGTCGGGTTAGTGACGCTGAACCTCGCGTTTAGATTTCGACCGCTCGATCTGCCACGCCACCAGCCCCGGAATCACCGGCAGGAACCCGATCAGTGAGAGCCAACCCGCCCACCTCACACTGCTATAGAGCATGTAGCCACTCGTTGCCATGAACAGCAGTGGGGTCAGCGGATAGAGCGGGGTGCGGAACGGCCGAGGCGTATGAGGCTCGCGGAGTCGCAAGACAATCTGAGCCGCTCCCGTCAGCAGGAAGAAGACCCAGAACAAGGGGGCCGTCGCGGTCAGCAGCGTGTCAAACCCACTGCCAAACTTGCCCCACTCGATCCCCTGCCCCACTCCGATCAGCTGGAGCAGGCGTTCGACGTATTCATGTCCGGTCCCCGTCTCCACCGCACAGACGAGCAGGACCGTGTTGAGTCCCACCAGCAGCACGCCGCGCGTCGGGGCACCCTGGGGAGACCAGTACCGGAGCCAGCGCAGCGAGGTGTACCGCTCCCCCATCGCTACCGTCAGACGGGTGCCGCCGAAGATCGTCCCGTGCATCGCCCCCAGAGCCGAGATCATCAACAGCCCCGTCACCAGAAAACCTCCTCCCGCTCCGAAGGCCCGCAGCACCACATTGCGGGCTGGCACATCGGCCCTTCGCAATTCATCGATCCCCAGCGTCGCATACGCCAGATTCACCGCGAGATATACCAGCAGCACCGCCAGCACTCCTCCGGCCAAGGCGCGCGGCAGGTTCCGCTGCGGCTCCTTCAGCTCAGCGGCGATGTAGACGGCATCGTTCCAGCCTCCGAACGCGTAGAGAATAAACACAAGCGCCAGCCCCGGATTCGGCGAACTCCCCGGAGCCAGTGGAGCCGACATCGCGGGCCAGTTCCCCTTGGCCGCAATGAACAGACCCGCCAGCACCACAATCACAAACCCGACCAGCTTGGCCCCGGTGAGAGTGTTCTGCGCCCGCCGTCCCGACTGGACTCCGGTCAGGTTGATCGCCGTCATGAACGCCACAGCTGCGAGGGCAATCCACGGGCTCAAGCTCTTGTCGAACTGCCCGGCCTGGATCACATAGTCCTGAAAGGCGAACGACATGATCCCCACATTGGCCGGGATGATGACCATGATCCGGCACCACCCCAGCAGATAGCCGAGCCAGTCGCCAAACCCTCGGCTGAGGTACGTGACATCCCCGCCCCGCTCGGGCCAGGTAGCGGCTAGCTCGGCAAAGCACAACGCTCCCACCAGCGACAGCACCCCGCCGATCACCCACAGCAGCAGCGTCGCCCCGACCCCTGGCATGTTCGAGAAGATCATCGACGGCATGCGAAAGATCGTTGTCCCGACGACCACCCCCAGAATCAGACTCACCGCGTCCCACAGGCTCAGCACGCGGCGGGATTCGGGTGGCGGTGCGTCCTGGTTCATCGGGATCTCTCGGGGAACAATGACCGGGGAAGTTCGGTGCAGATAAGGCGAGCAGCCAGGCTGAGCGTCCCCAGAGACTTCCGAAGTCTCCGAAGACTTCGGAAGTCTGGCGGTCAGTTTCCACGGGCCGCTCGCCATAGCGGCTCAGACTATACCTCATGCGATACTGAATGAAACACGCCGTCTGACGCTCAGGGCGTCGATGAGTCATCGTCCATCCGGCATTCGGAGAATCCCCGATGCCAGGCATCATTTGCCATCGAGAACATCCGTCCCAGCCCACACGGTATTGGCGTCTCGCAAGTCTGGCAACCTCTCTGCCAGATCTCTTCTCTGCTTCCTCCGCACTGCAAGCCATTGAAGTCTGCGTATCGTGAGAGAATTCTTTCACGCTCTGCAATGTCTTGGTGGCCGGAAGGCCTCTGTACCCCGAAGGGGTTACC
>JAYTCW010000103.1:0-9536 GCA_043736295.1 Planctomycetota bacterium
GGTAACCCCTTCGGGGTACAGAGGCCTTCCGGCCACCAAGACATTGCAGAGCGTGAAAGAATTCTCTCACGATACGCAGACTTCAATGGCTTGCAGTGCAGTGCAGTGCAGTGCGGAGGAAGCCAAGAAACGTTGGACGGAGACCTTTGCTTCCTTCGCGACCTTCGTGTTCAATTCCTGAGTGGAAATCGGGAAGTGATTGTGCCCCAAGTCCTAAGACTTGACGGCCCCTAAAGCATTCCACGATTGCGTTCGTGCCGAGAAGTCGAACGGACCCCCAGGTCCGTTCCGCGCGGACCTAGGGGGCCAGGCGACGAAGGCGCTCACCGAATTGTGGAATGCTTTAGCACCACAATTTCACCCGCTCGCGCAAGTGCTCTGGGAGCCGTTTTTCGATGGCAGCTTTGACTTGGCGGTCGTGGTAGCGGGTGCTGAAATGGCCGAGGATAATCAGTTCGTTTTGGAACTTGTCGGCCCGTTCCAGCAGGTCGTCGAGGTGGGTGTGGCCGAATTTGTGGATCTTGTCGCGGCGGTGTTCCGGGCGGAAGAAGGTCATTTCGGTGATGAGGATTTTTGACTGGTAGATCGCCGGATCGGCGTCGAGTCCCTCGGGAGCTGTGTCGCCGCAGTAGCAGACGATGGGGGTGCGGACTTCGCCGCTGACATCGATCCCGCTGTACCGCAGGTCGCGGATCTGGTCGCCGCTAAGACCGACATACTCGGGCTTCAGCTTCTTGCGGCGTTCCCAGATGATGTACCCGCGCGACGGGACAGTATGTTTGGTATCGAACGCGGTCACGAGATGTTCGCGCGAGAGTTCGAACTCATCGCCCGGCTTGACGCCGATGAGCTGGCACAACATGCGCCCGCGATCGAGGCGTTGCCAGGACTTGAGCATGCGGTCGACGAACTCGACGATCTCCTCCGGCACGTAGATGATCGGCGGCTCCATCTTCATCATCTTGCGGCGGGCGACAAAGGCGGGCAGCGCGGCCAGATGATCGAGATGGGCATGCGTAATAAAGAACGTCTGCGTCCCCATGAATGACCAGGGACTCCCCCCCATGTCGAACCCAATCTTGAGTTCCGGGATGCGCCAATAAGTCTGCACAGCCGCCCGCGACCAGCCCTCAATGGTGAGGCCGCCGTGGGTGTGCGTGTGCAGAGGGAGGTTGTCGACCATGGGAGCGGTCAGCTTTCAGCGATCAGCAGTCAGCCGTCAGCCAGAGGGGTGAAGGGATGAGTTCGCGGCAGTTGGTGATGTGGAATCTCAATCGCGGAACGACGTAGGCGATGTCGCTCCGCGACTCGCATTTCGTCCTGTGAGTGGGCTTGTCAGTGGCAATCTTCTTCCGGGTAGGAACGATTTCCGGTAGAAGGAATCTCAGTCGCGGAGCGACTGAGCTACAAAGCAGGCTGACAGCTTCCTACAAGAAAACCCAGGGACACACCGTGCAGGTGTCCCTGGGCTTCTGACTCTGGCTGAAAGCTGATCGCTGACAGCATTCTCAGCCCTTGGCCTTTTCGGCCTTTTCCTTGCGGCGGCGTTCGACGACTTCTTCCTGGATGCTCTTGGGCACCTTTTGATAGAACGCGAACTCCATGCTGAAGCCGCCCTTGCCCTGGGTCATCGACCGCAGTTCATTGGCGTAGTCGAACATGTTGGCCAGCGGGACTTCGGCGTTAATGACGGCCACACCCAGGTTGGTTCCGGTCTGGCCGATCACGCCGCGCTTCGAGGACAAGTGACCGGTGACCGGCCCCTGGTACTCTTCGGGCACTTCGATTTCGAGCTTCATGATCGGCTCAAGCAACGCCATGTCCGCGATCTGCAAGCTGTCACGCATGACGTGCCAGCCGCAGGTTTCGAACGAGCGTTCCGAGGAGTCGACATCGTGGTAGCTGCCGTCGACGATTTCGGCACCGACGCGAACCACTTCGCACTCGCAGAGTGGCCCCTTCACCAAGGCCCGCTGGAAGCCGTCATCGACGGGCGGAATAAACTGCCCGGGAATCTTGCCCTGCGTGATCTTGTTGAAGAACTCGTAGTTCTTGGTGTTGTCTTCCGGCAGCGGGAAAATCTTGCCGACGATGTGGGCGTACTGTCCCGAACCCCCGGTCTGCTTCTTGTGCTTGTAGTTGAACTCGACGACCTTCGTCGGGGTTTCCTTGTAAGCCACCTTCGGCTGACCGACCTTCGTGTCGCACTTGTACTCGCGCTTGATGCGTTCGACGTAGATTTCCAGGTGCAACTGGCCCATCCCCGCGATCAGCGTTTCGCCCGTTTCCGGGTCGCTCATCACATGGAAGGTCGGGTCTTCCCGGCGGAAGCGTTCGAGGGCCTTGCTCAGATTGCTGGCGTTGTCCCGGTTGGCCGGTTCAATCGACAGTCGAATGACGGGCTCAGCTGCGAAGATTTTTTCCAGGGACATCGATTCCAGGCCGGGTCCGACGAAGGTATCCCCCGTCGCGCAATCGACACCGACGATGGCGATAATGTCGCCGCCTTCAGCGGAGTCGATGTCCTGGCGCTCGTCCGCGTGCAGACGGACCAAACGACCAAACCGCACAGCCTTGCCCGTACGGGTGTTGGTGTAGGTTTCGCCCTTCTTGAACGTCCCTTGGTACATGCGGGTGTAGGTCAACTGACCGAACTGCTCGACGACCGTTTTGAAGGCCATGCCGATGGCGGGCTTGGTCGGGTCGGGAGTCAGGTTGATGCGGATGAATTCATCGGCCTGGATTTCCCCCTTCTTGCGAGCGGATTCCGTCTTGTCATTGTCGATGGCCGTGACAACACGGTCGAGCGGACTAGGCAGGTAAGCTGCGACAGCGTCGAGCAGCGTCTGCACGCCCTTGTCTTTGAAAGCCGAACCGCACATCATCGGCGTGATCTCGTGGGAGAGCGTCGCCTTGCGGATGATCGGGACCAGCTTCTCAGCTGGGAAATCGGTCTCTTCGAGGATGGCCGACATCAGTTCGTCATCGTACATCGACAAGGCTTCGAGCATCATGGCGCGATACTCCTTAGCCTGGTCAAGGTAGTCGTCAGGAATCGCCTTGAAGACGACATCCTTGCCCTTCTTGCCTTCGTAGTAGATCGCTCGCATCTGAACGAGATCGATCACACCTTCGAAGCTCGGACCGGAGCCGATCGGAATCTGGAGAACCACCGGGGTGACGTGCAGCTTGTCGCGGACCTGCTTCACGACGCTGAAGAAGTTGGCTCCGGTGCGGTCCATCTTGTTGACGAACCCGATGCGCGGCACCTTGTAGCGTTTCATCTGGCGGTCGACGGTCAACGACTGCGACTGCACGCCGCCGACCGAACACAGCACGAGGATCGCACCGTCCAGAACGCGCAGCGACCGCTCCACTTCGACGGTGAAGTCGACGTGGCCGGGGGTGTCGATCAGGTTGACGGTGTAGTCTTCGACAGTGCCATCCACCTTGGTCGCGCCCCAGGTCACCTGCGTCGCGGCGCTGGTGATGGTGATCCCACGTTCCTTTTCGAGGTCCATGAAGTCCATGGTGGCCCCGTCGCCATCCCCCTTGACTTCTTCCATCTTGTGGATGCGGCCCGAGTAAAACAGGATGCGTTCGCTGAGGGTCGTTTTGCCTGAGTCGATATGGGCCGAGATGCCCAGATTGCGGATGTGCTGAAGGTCCATGGGTCTGCTACTGAACTGGGAAAGAAGACAGAGGTTTGACCCGCTCGGGGAAACTCTCGGTCCGTGAACGGGACACTCCTCGCAGAGAGAATCTCAGACAGTGAGACTCTCGGCCTGGAGGAACAGCGATTCGTCTGCCGGAACTGCCAGCGACGTATCACATTCGGGCAAATGCCACGAAGCGGAACGGCAAAGTAGTGGTCGGGTACGCAGCGTACGACTGGCCGCCGTCAGGCCATGCGCCGCTGCGATGGTTCGGTCGGCTCAGTCATTAGTGTGACCCTCGCTGGAACAATGAATTCGAAGTCTGAACGCCAGCCGCCCGCTGCATCCAGAAAACATCAGTACACGCTGATCCGGGGCGGACCCAGACAATAGACCAGCGCAGCCTCTCGCAAGAGGACGGCGTATCGTATCGGCGGGTTCGGTCCCGCGAAAGAGAGAACCCCCGGATTTCAAAACCGAGAGGGAGGGATCTTCAACGCAGTTCATCCCACGCGAAAAGCGTGGGGGCATACCCGATTTTCCCGAGTTTCTTCATCGTCTGGCGAACGCGATCAAAGCGATTCGGCTTAAGGCCAGTGTTCCAGCTCAACGTCACGTGGCCATGTGCATCTGCCCACCCACGTTATCGAGCGGGCATCAACAACGGGGCCTGCGTCTGGGCGGGAACCCAGAGCACTGGCTGAACGGCGGTTTGAGCCTGTGGGGGAACTTCTTGAGCCGGTGGATTATAGGGCACCAAGCTCTGGGGCTGGGCCTGATGCGGCTGCCATTCCTGGAATTGCACGGGCTGGGTCTGTTGAGGCAACATTAGCAGGGGTTGCATTTGTTGTGGAGACATCCGGGCGGGTTGCATCTGCTGCTGCATGCGAGCCTGATGCGGCTCCGCCTCGGGGGTTATCGGATTCATCGGATTCATGGGAGCGGCAGGAGGCGTGGGGGCCACGGGTGCCGACTGCTGCATGGGGGCTGGTGTGGACTCCAGTGGACTCATATGGGTTTGATGACAGGTGGGACATGTCGAGGCTTCGGGCATCGAAGAATATGTCGAGTACGGCGTATCCCCATACACCATCTCACCCTGAGCACAGCTGGAACATTCCTCAGAGAGGGCACCTTGATAAGTCATCCCAGAGGCACAACCTCCGCAGCTGGCACCACAGGAATTACAGCTGGAGCAACGACAGCAGGAGGTTTTTTTGCGAAATAAGGCACTCTTGCGGCGTGGAGCTTGGCATTCATCTCCTTGAGAGATGCAGGCCGTAAAGCCTTCGTTCCAGGCTCGGTGTGTTGAACAACAGCCGGACAGGGTCGCTCCGATCAAAGCCAGGAGGCACAAGACACGCATCATTCGACTCCGTGAAAGTGCCGACGACCCCGAAATGGGGAGGAGTGAGCACATCTCTCTCCAGTGAATCGGATGATTGAGTCAACCGACATTACTGAATCTTCTGATTTCAGCGATTATTCCGGTGAGGCTGAGATCGCCCGCTGAATCTCTTAGGAAACATGGGAAGACCTGACCGTCCGGAGAAAACCCTTGCTTCGCCCCTTCCGTCCCGTAGAATTGCTTGACGTGTCGTCTCCCAATCTGGCAATCGCCACATGACACACCCTCGCTACAATCGATAAGGTGCGTAGAACAATCACTTTGCAGCGATCATTGAGGGACCATCCCCCAGGTGGTCGATGGACGACAAAGGGTTTTTCCCGCACTGGCACTTGAGTCTCCTCGTCCGATCTTTCGGGACCACTGTTCATGTCACCCAAGAAATACCTGAGTCTCGACGAAGCGGCTCAACAGCTGGGCCTGCGGAACGATGAGCTGAACCGCATTCGTGAAAAAGGCCAAGTGCGAGGGTTTGCCGATCGGGGCACCTGGAAATTTAAGGTCGAGGACATTGAGGAGCTGGCACGCAGCCGCCAGGCCGATTCCAGCCCGGAAGTGCCGATGTATGTCGACTCGGGTTCGCAGGACTCGTCGACGACCTTGGGTAACCCGGACAGTGCGTTCGCCCTGGGCGGCGACTCTGCGATGGTCCTGGATGATGATGACGCCGCCGAAGACCCCACAGTGATCCGCAAATCCAGAGATCCCCTCAGCAGTTCTGACAGCGATGTCCGGCTCGTGTTTGATGAGCCGATGGTGATCGGTCCCTCCGACTCCGGTCCGATGAAGATGATGGACTCCGACAGCGATGTTCGGCTCGTCGGAAACATCCTGCCCGAATCCGATAGCGACAGCGATGTCCAATTGGTCAATGAGTTTGACAGCGATAGTGATGTGAAGTTGGTCGGTGACGCCACTCTCAGCGACATTACCCTGTCCCGGAACGTCTCTTCCCAGAAGGGATCAGATAGCGAAATCCGCCTGGTCTCTCCCGACAGCGATAGTGATGTCAAGATCGTCGGAAGTGGCGTGGGTAGCGATAGCGATGTCCAGCTCGTTTCGATGGAATTGGGCAGCGACAGCGACGTGAAGGTCATGAAAGCGTCCGACACCAGCGACAGCGATGTCCAGCTGTTGGGAGCGGCAGACTCGTCGATCGCTTTGGACTTTACCACCGATGATAGTGAATCGGCGTCAGTCCTTTCGGAGGAGAGCGGCATCGCCCTCGGCGGTGACAGCGCGATGATGCTGGCCACCGAAAGCGGGTTCACGCTGGAAGGCCCCAGCGACAGCGCCATTTCCATGTCTGCGGAGTCGGACGAGGGGATTACTCTCCATACGGATGACCACGACAGCGGCATCTCGCTCAGCATGGGCGACAGCGGCATCTCTCTGGAGTCGGTCGGCGACAGCGGCATTTCCCTGGAGGACAGCGCAGACTTCGGTGGCACCATCCCGATGATGGATGTGGCAAAAGACCTCGACAACGTCCCCGAGACGAAGTTCGAAATTCCGGCGATGCGGGACGACAGCGCCTTCGAACTCAGGATTGATGACGATGAGTCAAACAGCAACGAATCGACCCAGGTGCTGAACCTGCAGGACTCCGGCGAAGCCACCCTCGATGATGCTGTATTCGATGTCGACGATGGCGACTCGAACATGAGTGGCGACGATGATGACCTCGAAGTCTCCGACGACGCATTCGCGGATGACGATGAAGATGTTGAAGACATGGAAGTCTTCGGAGCCGACGACGACGCCTTCGCGGGTGACGATGGCGACGGTGCGGCCCGTCCGCTCCCTGGCCGCATGGGGGTCGCCTACGAGCACGAGTGGTCGATGGGCACCGTGGCCATGCTGTGCGTCTCCACGGTCATGCTCAGCCTGTGCATGTTCCTGATGTTTGACCTCGTCAAAACCATGTGGGTCAGCCAGCCCGGAACGCCCGTGGCCAGTGCCTTGCTCGATTCTCTCGGCGGGATGTTTAAGTAACTCCGCGACCGCCCAGTAGGATTCCGCACCTCACCGAAAACTTCCGAAGTCTTCCGAGACTTCGGAAGGAGTGTGGTCGCGATTCTACGCAGAAAACCCCGACTGCGAGCAGCTCCTCCTCCACGCCCAGGCACGGCTGCCCAAGCCCGTGTCTCCAGAGGAAACTCCCCTCTTTGTCCCGCCAGGGACACCCGACAGTAGCCCACCGTTTCAACGGTGGGAAGCCGATGCCGACCAACCCGCCGAGTCCCGCTAGGGACGGCAGAAGCCTGCGAAAGCCAGAGTGGCGTGACTGGGGGCGCGGCCTTTGTGCGAGATTCTGTCGCCCCTGTCGGGGCTGTGGCCGCGAGAGAATCGCTGGTCCCACCGCTCAGGCGGTGGGCTATTGTCGGGTGTCCCTGGCGGGCCAAAGACGGGCCAAAGACGGGCCAAAGACCGGCCAAAGACCGGCCAGCGGGGCCTCTCTTCTGGGTAGGCGTGTGATTTCCCTGTGTTCCACACCTGGGAAGCTCTGGGGCTGAGGAGCGAAAACCAGCGTAGAATGGTGACTACACTCCTTCCGAAGTTTGCCTCGGTTGGGGGACGAATGTCCTCAATCCCATCTATTTCAAAAAGCCGTCTGATCCAATCTTCCTCGGATTGCGTTACTGTGCTTGGGGAGGTCCGCTGTCCTCCACCGACTGGAATACTCCCAGTTCACAACGGGGACACCAGTCAACCACGGTGCCACGAGCATCCGAGTGGGGACGAGGAGACTTGCGATGATCTGTCGACTGACCGGGCTTTGCCTACTGATGCTGCTGACGGCCAGCCCGCTGCAGGCCCTTGAAATCACCCTCGACCGACCCGGCGAGCGCGAATTCGTGCGTGACAACGCCAATCTGCTCAGCCCACAGGACGAGACGGAAATCCGCGCCTTGTGTGACAAGCTGCTGACCGACAAGGCCACGCCGATCATCGTCATCACCATCAATAAGATGAGTGACCACGGCGGCGAGGGACTGCGGATCGAAACCTTCGCCCGGCTGCTCTTCGACCAATGGCAAATCGGACACGCCCAGCTGAATGGCCAGATTTGGAACACCGGGATCCTGGTCCTCGTCAGTCAGGGAGACCGCAAAGCCCGCATCGAATTGGGGGCTGGCTGGAAGCGGGACAAGGACCAGCTCGCCCAGCAGATCATGGACGAACAGATCATTCCGCGTTTCAAACAGCAGGACTTCTCCGGCGGGATCAAAGCCGGAGTGGTCGCCCTCAACGCCATGGCACGCGAGCTGCAAATGCCCGTCTCGCAGAAGTCGCAAGTCCCCGCCCCTCGGTGGGCTCCCTATGCCGCTGTGGCCCTGATCGGACTGGCGATCTTCACCGTCGTATCGCTGATTCGGCAGGGGGCGGGCGGCTGGGCATGGCTCTTCTGGGGCGTGTTATTCTCGGCCATCGGCTACCTGCTGTATCAGATGATGACCAGCCGTGGCTCATCGGGCGGCTTCTCTGGCGGTTCGTTTGGCGGTGGTTCCTCTGGCGGCGGCGGGGCCAGTGGTTCGTGGTAGTCAATCGACCTCTTGAGGAGTCTATTCATGCAATACGCATCTAGCCTGTTTTCCGCAGCTGATCGTCAGCGGATCAACGAGACGATTCAAGCTGCTGAGGCTTTGACATCCGCCGAGATCGTCCCCGTCGTCGCCACCGCGTCGGGACGTTATGACCGGGCCGAGGATCTGGTCGGTCTCTGGCTGGGCGTGCTGCTCGTGGTCGCCGTGTCGGTCTTCTCGCCCGCTGTGGTGGCGGAACCCGGCAGCTGGGATTCGCATCCGCTCCTGTGGCAGACACTCAAACTCGTGGCCGTCCTGCTGGGAGGCTTTCTGGTCGGGGCCGTCCTCAGCTCCCGGATCGCCTGGCTGCGTCGCCTCTTTACGCCCACCAATCAGATGAGAGATGAGGTCAACCAGCGCGCCCGCTCGGTCTTTTTCGACAACCGCGTCCACCATACCCAAGCGGGCGGCGGCCTGCTGATCTACATCTCCCTGTTCGAGCAGATCGCCGTCATCCTGGCCAATCAGCAGATCCTGGACGCCCTCGGCCAGTCCCCCCTGGACCAACTCTGCCAGACGCTGACTCAACAGTTGCGGAACAACCAGCCAGCGGAAGCCCTCTGCCAGACGATTCAAGCAGCGGGCGAGAAGCTCCAGCCCGTGCTGCCTCGCGCCCAAGATGATGTCAACGAGTTGCCCGATTCGCTGGTGACAATCGACTGATGCCGCCCAGCCTCTGCTTTGGATGCCTCTGTGACGCAGGAACAAGCGGGATGGAAAGGCTGATCGCGTTCTCTGTCACCCCTGGTTGTTCCACATCTCACACGCTCCAAGGAGAGTCTGGCCCCACCCTGGCCTGATGAAAACTTGGCCTTGACAGTGGACTGGGTTCTTCCGGGATCTGTTGCGCTAAGTGGTGCCCGCGTAGGCGAGGCGGCGCTTCGT
>JAYTCW010000104.1:0-4350 GCA_043736295.1 Planctomycetota bacterium
GTCGCCGGGTCACGGCTGCAAGGCCCGTTTTACCAGAGGAAACACCCGTCTTTGTCCCGCGAGGGACACCCGACAGTAGCCCACCGTTTCAACGGTGGGGATGCGATCACGACCTAACCGCCGAGTCCCGTCAGGGACGGCAGACGCGTGCGAAAGTCGGGGTCGCGCGGCGGTTGTCACGAAGCCACAGAAGTCACCGTGCGAGATTCTGTCGCCCCCTGTCGGGGCTTTGGCCGCGAGCGAATCGCTGGTCCCACCGCTAAAAGCGGTGGGCTATTGTCGGGTGTCCCTGGCGGGACAAAGAGTGGTCAGCGGTGGCCTCTCGATCTGGGGAGGCGTGTGATTCCCCTGTGTTTCACACCTGGGAAGCTCTGGGCCAAGGACCGTGAACCTGCGTAGGATCGCGACCACACTCCTTCCGAAGTCTGTTGGGACGCGAAGTCTGGCCGCTCGCCCAAGCATCTGTCAACGAGTTATTCCAAACACCACTCGGTCGCTGCCGGGGACTCGCGATTGAGGATCGCGGGGCGTTCGATGGTGACGCCCTTGATCTGAATCTTTAACTGGGGCCAGACCTCGCAGGGGGTCATCAACTCGGTCCGGTCTTCGTGGATCAGGATCGTGTCGCCGGTGGCGGCGAACCTTACCGAAGGGTGCCAGTGCAGAACTTGCCCCGCGCTGAACTTACCAGTCTGTTGCGGCGTGACCTGCATCCCGCAGAGATCGTAACCCAGCGATTCGGCCTGCTCCGCCATCCGCCACTCATCCGCGACGCCGAACTTTTCATAGATCCGTTGCAGGCGTTTCCAGGTCTCGACAACTTCCCACCCCGCCTGAGAGAAGTAGATCCCCGTGGCTTGGAGCAGGCAGGCAACCTGGTGCGTGTCGACCATCTCAGCGGGCGGCGTGCCAAAGCAGACGGTCCGCGTACAACCCGCGTGCAGGCCGCCTTCGCGACCGATGGCGGAAATCACGCAGTGCCGCTCGACCTGATCAGTGCCATAAGACCAATGGCGATAGCGTGCCCCCTGCCCATCGGCTTGGACCTGAATCCGGACGGGACTAATCCCGTGCTTCATCAACCGGTGTGAAATCTCTCCAGCGATCTCCGCTTCGGTCAGTCCCTGCTTGAGGCCGCGAGCAGCCGCCTCGACCGCGTGAGACACCCAGCGTCCCAGAACCCGCAGCCGCTTGGCCTCGAAGTCGTTGATCGTGCGGCGGAAGTCGGCCAACTCATGGGCGACGTTCGGTGTCCCCAGCACCCCCGTGTCGCTCGCCACGTTGCGACCTCGGCAGAGATCGCTAATCAGCACCTCGCGAGATTCGTACCAAGGACGCTCCTTGACTTGGAACCCCATCCCCGGCACCTCTCGATCGAACAGCTGCCCGCTGTCGACGGCATTGCACAGGACCACACGGGCATCGCGACTGATAAAGAGGGCGGCGGTTGTCTCAGCGGTCCCGTGGCGGGCGTTATCGCCTCCACTGGTCAGCCAGGCAAAGTTTTCAGGCCGCTCCAGTACCACTCCATCGAGCTGCTTGAGTTGTAAGTATTCCGCCAGCAACTTGTGCTTGCGGTCAATCTCATCGTACCGATCCCCATCCGGCAGGCGGATCTCGCCTGAGGACATGTGCTGGTACGGAGGGAGTGAAGTGAGCGACATCCATGCGATCCCGGGGAGGGGAAGCTGTCAGCGATCAGCGATCAGCCACTGTGAGACGACTCAAACTTCCGAAGTCTTCTGGGACTTCGGAAGTTTTCGGGGCCAGCCACCGCGTGGGGCGATGGCCCTCACCAGCTTAGCAAACCCGTGGCGGCATTCGTAGAATCTTGAGTCAGTCAAGCCGCAATTGCGAAATGAGGGGACTTCTATGACGAGGACTCGGATTGAATCGGATCGCGAAGATTTGCTGGCCGAGGCCGTGAACCTGCGCGAGCGGATCGAGCTGCGGGTGCCGGGTTTCGAAGATGCGGTCACCATCGGTTGTAACGATTTGGGGCACTGGTCCTTCTACTTCGGGGCCGAGCCGATGTACCGTTTCGATGCCGAAGGCCGACTCCGCCGGGCCGTGCGGGGCGGCAAGCTCTACCGAACGCAAGGGGCGTCACTGGCCGAACTGACGCGGGTGCGGCTGGAGAATGAAACGCAGCTGCAACGACGGGATCTCTCGCCGAACGAGGTCGAGGGTTTTCTGGCCGAGGTCCGGTCGCACCTGCAACAACTAAACCTGGAGTACACCGCCGGTCGGTGCAAGACACTGCGCGAGGTCGGGGAGAACGCCGAGTTCACCGCCCGACTGGCAGCAATGTTAAGTCGCTTCAACGCGGAGCCGATCACGCTGGCCCCGGCACTGGCCACGAAGCGGAAGTAGACCTCTTAAACGACAGCTTCCATTGAGAGTCATGGATCAAAGTCGCCTTTTGCTCCGCAAAAGGACGTCCTTTTGCGGAGCAAAAAGCGACAATACTCACCCCGGCAGCGTTCGCCCAGCCAAAATCTGAGCGATGTGCATGGTTTTGAGTGGCCTCTTCTGCCGCGAGATCAGCCCCTGCATGTGCATCAAACAGGACATGTCGCCGGCGACCATGACCTCGGCCCCGGCTTGTTCGTGGTCGTGGATGCGGTCATTCCCCATCATGCAGGAGACCGCCTCCTCCGCCACGGCGAACGTCCCACCGAAGCCGCAGCACTCGTCGGTACGTTGGAGCGGCACGAGCGTCAGACCCTCGACCAGTTGCAGCAACTGGCGGGCCTTGTTGAAGTCCGGCTCCATCCGCTCCGAGGGACGCCCGAGGCCCAATTCTCGCAACCCGTGGCAACTGTTATGCAACCCGACCCGATGCGGGAACTTCACGTTCAGCTTATCGAGCTTCACCACATCGGTCAGGAACTGGCACAGTTCGAACGTCTTGGCTTTCAGTTCCGTGAACCCCGGCTGGCCTCCCAGCAGGTGGTCGTAATGGTGCGTGACCATCGCCGTGCAACTGCCGCTGGGGCAGACGACGTACTCATACGGGGCGTAGATGTTCAGGAACGATTCCGCCAGCGGGCGGGCGTCCTCCCAGCAGCCGGTGTTGGCCATCGGCTGGCCGCAACAGGATTGCCCGTCGGGGAACTCGACCGTGCAGCCCGCCTGCTCCAATAGCTCCACGGTGGCCAGCCCCACGTCGGGGTAGAACTGGTCAATGTAACACGGGATGAACAGGCCGATTTTCATGGTGCGGGGAGTGTAGCGGGAGAGAGGGGAAGTTTTCAGTGGTCAGTGGTCAGTTTTCAGGGGAGGAGGAGGAGGGGAAAGCCCACGGGTTGCAACCCGTGGGCTCTTCACACCTCAAAAACGATATCCTCCGACGCCCCGCAGGGGCAGCCACAAACCAGCCCAGGGCAGAGCGAAACGGCCTCAGCCGTGTAGCGCCGCCCTGGGTAAACGGTGGGCGAGGTGTGCGATGCCCTGAAAGGGCGAAACACCCTCACGCAACTGTTTCGCCCTTTCAGGGCTGAGTTCCTCTGACTCGGGCTTGCCCTGGGGCGGCGCTGCGCTGTGCCCCAGGCTGATTTGTGGCTGCCCCTGCGGGGCGAAGACGAAAGAGGGAATTGCCGCAGATGAACGCAGATGAACACAGATGAACACAGATTTGGAAATGATAAGTCAGCCGGGATGTTCGATCCGCATCTCTGCTGATCTGTGTTCAACTGCGTTTATCTGCGGCTCAACCTCCGGGGAACATCGCTCAAAGAGTGAGCGAGGTTCCTCCGTTGGTTCTCATTCCAAAGCAGAGAATTGGGAACAAGGGATTGACCGGCGGTCAGATTCCGATTGACATCCGGTCCCAGCCTGCCAGAATCGAAGCCAGTCCAGAATGCCTCGATCCTTCAGGAGATGCCTCCCGACGAGCATTCGTGCGATAGGCGGAAACCAGGCTTCTCATTGGCAGAATCGATTTCTGGCTAACCCCTGTTCTGCCATACAGAGGCAACTGATTCTTGAATCCCAAGCCGCAGATTCAATACCTAAACACCGACCTCGATCTCGTCTCGTCTTGCCCATTGGATGGTTTTAGCGATGAAATGACCGCACAGAACCTATGCGGAAATGTCACCCAGGGCGACGATGGTCTTTGGTATGCAATGTTCGAGGACTTCAATGCAGATGAACCTGAACCCAACATAGTAAAACTACTGGACGCTCTCGATCGACTTTCTCTCAGGGAGACTCAAGTCTTGCGGCAATGCCACAAGATCGAGTTCAACATTGGCTATGACTGTGGCGACGAACCGTGGTCTTTTAATCAAGGCTTATCCCACGACACACTTCGCAGAATCGTGGAGTATGGCGCGGCTCTTCGTG
>JAYTCW010000105.1:0-24438 GCA_043736295.1 Planctomycetota bacterium
TGGAGTCCTCAATGAAAGCCATGCCAATTGTGGGGGAGAGGGGGCAGGATTCCGCCATTGGGTGAATGCCCCGCAGGCTCGCGTGACGCCCAACAAGGAGGGTGGCTTCGCGCCGAACTTTACGCCGCTGGCCACGGTCGATATGCACAGTGGAATGATCGTGGCTGGCGATGTGATCGCGATGACGAACGAGGAACATCACCTCGTCTCGCAGGTCGAAGCCGTGCAGGCGAACTTCGGTTTGGCGCAGCCGCCGAGTGAAGTGCTGGCCGACACGCGATCGCTCACGGGAGCCAACTTGCACGCCCTCCAGCAGCGCGGCGTGACGCTGTACGCACCGAGCAAGCAGCCCGATCCCGCCACCAATCCGGCCCGCCGCGCGGACCCCACGCAACCCGTCCCCGCCGACCAGCACGACAAACTCCCGACCAAGACCACCAAGCACAAGAACGGCACGCAGACCACGCAGCTGACGAAGGATGCGTTCGTCTATGACGAGGCGAACGACTGCTACTGGTGCCCCAGCGGCCAGCCCTTGGAGTACCGCACCCGCAGCACCGAACAGTTTGTCAGCGGCCCACAAACATGCACCCGCTATGCGGCCCCGGCCTGTGCCTCTTGTCCACTGCGCGCGAAGTGCCTGAGCGCGAAGGCCGATCACCGCGAGATCAGCCGCTATGAACATGACGATCTGATCGAAGCTCACACGCAGCGCATGACCACTCCCGAAGCGAAGACCAAGTACGCTGCGAGAAAACATCGCGGCGAGCGCCCCTTCGCGCAGATCAAGCACCACTTCGGCACGAGACAGTTCCTGCTGCGTGGCTTAAAGAAGGTCCGCATCGAATGGACCTGGCTCGTGACCGCCTTCAACCTCCGCACCCTCCTGACCCTCATCCAAGCCCGCCCCGGCCCCGACCCGGAGACCATCATCGCCGCCCCCTGACCCCATCCCCCATTCACGCCACCGCCCCCCCTCCAAGCCCCGTCGCGCACCGGGGAAAGGGGAAAACCAAGCTCCACGACAAAACGCTCAATAAAATCAACAGGCCGGTCAGTCCTCTGTGCCAGGGCGACGTTGTGATACGAGAGATTTGTTCAGTCGGGGCGACTGAGTTCTGGGGCTTTGTTCCGGGGTCAGGTGCCGTTGTGATTAGCGATTGCGGCTCAACACGGGGGACTGACGTCCGCCCGCTCGCTGCTGCTTGGCAATCAGTCTCACGACTGTCAAGATGCGTGTCCGGGCCTCATGACCGAATCGATCTTTGTTGGACCAAACTCCATGTCACAACCGCGAGTGTGCATCCTCCGCGCACCGGGCACGAACTGCGATCACGAGACGGCCCACGCCTTCAATCTGTGCGGCGGTTCGGCGACCCGCGTGCATCTGTTTGAATTGCTGGAGCGGCCCGCTCTGCTTCGCGATTATCAGGTTCTCTGTGTCCCCGGCGGCTTCAGCTATGGCGACGACATCGGGGCGGGGGTCGTCTTCGGGAGCCAGTTGCAGGGCCAACTCGCCGAAACGATTGGCGAGTTCCTCCAGCGCGACACGCTGACGCTGGGCATCTGCAATGGGTTTCAGGTGCTGATGAAGGCCGGTGTCCTGCCCGGCGGCGGCACGACTTGGCCACCAAAGGTCGATCAGCCGCAGCCCGCGACGCTGACCTGGAACGAGAACGGCAAGTACACCGCTCTCTGGGTCAAGCTGCGGGGCGGGTCGTCCAAGAATGTCTTCTTACGAGGGATCGACGAGATCGAGTTGCCGATCGCCCATGCTGAGGGACGCATCGCCGTGCGGGAGCGGGCCACACTCGACAGCTGGATTGCGGGCGGACAAGTCGGTCTGTGCTACAGTGATGCCGAGGGGCACGTCCCTGCTTCCGGAGAACTGCTCCCGTACCCGGCCAACCCGAACGGGTCGATCGCCAACATTGCCGGGTTGGGCGATCCGACGGGGCGTGTCCTTGGACTCATGCCGCATCCCGAGCGGTTCCTGTTCGCGACCCAGCACCCGCGGTGGACACGCTTGGGGCTCAAGGGCGAGGGGGACGGATTGAAGATCTTCCGCAACGCGATGGATTACTTCCGGGCTGCGTAGACGACCGGCGTGGGACGGGCAGATTGGCCCGTCCGTGATGCTGTACTTACGAGGCAACTGGAACATCTATCCAAGCCCGGACGGGCCAATGTGCCCGTCCTACGGACTCTCCTATGACTCTCCCACCGCTCAATGGTCGCAAGGCTCTCCTCACCGGCATCACCGGGCAGGATGGGTCGTACCTGGCCGAGTTCCTGCTCGCCAAGGGGTACGAGGTGTGGGGCCTCGTGCGGCGCAGCTCCACCGAGAATCGCTCGCGGATTGCGCATCTGCTCGTCCCCGAGGTCGGCACAAGGCTGAAACTGCGAGCGGGGGATCTCGCCGATAGCCCGTCGATTCATAACGCTCTGGACGAAGCCCGTCCGGATGAGGTCTACAACCTCGCCGCCCAGTCGCACGTCCACGTCAGCTTCGAATGCCCCGAATACACAGCTGAGGTCACCGGCCTGGGCACGCTGCGAATTCTGGAGGCAATTCGGCAACTCGGACTGACGACGCGGTTCTATCAGGCGTCGTCGTCGGAGCTGTTCGGCAAGGTCGTCGAGACCCCGCAAAAGGAAACCACCCCGTTCCACCCTCGCAGCCCGTATGGCTGTGCGAAGGCGTTCGCGTACGACATCACACGGAATTATCGGGAGTCGTATGGCTTATTTGCGGTCAACGGGATCCTGTTCAACCATGAGTCGCCTCGGCGTGGGGAGACGTTTGTCACTCGCAAAATTACGCTGGCTGTGGCTGAACTCAAGAAGGGGCGGACCGAACCGCTGGCGCTGGGGAATCTCGACTCCCGCCGCGACTGGGGTTTCGCCGGAGACTTCGTGGAAGCGATGTGGCTGATGCTGCAAGCGGATCAGCCCGAGGACTTCGTGATCGCCACTGGCGAAACACATACCGTCCGCGAGTTCTGCGAGCTGGCGTTCCAGTGGGCTGGGTTGCCGCTGACCTGGACTGGGGCCGGGGTGGATGAACGAGGGCTGGGGCCGCAGGGGCAAACCCTCGTCGAGATCTCACCACAGTTCTTTCGTCCAGCTGAGGTTGATCTGCTCCTCGGAGATGCCACCAAGGCCCGGACTCAACTGGGTTGGACGCCGCAGGTGAGTTTCCGACAGCTGGTCGAGATGATGGTGGATGCGGATTTGAAGGCTTGATCCTTGTAGACATGTAACCAGGGTTGTCCTTAAGTCGTTTCTCCGTAACACAATAGGTTCCTTCGAAATCGTCTGGCTCCCCAATGTATGTAGTCACTACACAATGCTTCAACTGCAATGTCGTAGATTTTTGCAAAATGTCAGTGAAAGGTTGCGCTCAACGCCCCCGTATATGTCCTTATATGACAGAGGGGTCAACGAGAACCTCAGCCTTTCCGGAGAACCAACCATGTCCACCGCCCCAAGCACCATTCTCAATCTGGAACAATATGCTCATTTGTTTAGGAATGAGCAATCCTGTCAGGAATTCGCAGCCGTAATCACGGGCGTCCAGAAGGCCGGACTGCGAGTCATCGTGTTCCACGACCAAGTCATTGGAGCCACGCTCTCCGCCGAAGGAGCCAAGGAGGTTCTCTACCAACGACTGGTAAAGCAGTTGAGCGAGAACCCTGATACAATCGAAAAACTTGCCAAACGGTTGAACGAGGATTCGATCGTAGATTGACACGATTGTACCGTGGGTCTCGTGATGCCGTACTAGATAAAGTACTCGTCGAGTGCCAAGGAAGAGGTGGTCTTCCTCCTCGAAACCTACGGAGCAGAGTTCCGCGAGGAATTCAACGGTTGGCTTCAGGGGCTTGCTGCGGAAGCGGAGAAGGGCGATTGGAAGACATCAATTGATGCATTTGAGCTGATGGAAGAACTGCTCAAGAGTGATGGATCGCCTCTCAAGGAAATTGTGTCCAAGTCGACTTGGGAGAGATTCCATACACTCTCATTCATCGGCAAGCTACGAGCACTTCTGGTCATCATCAAGAAACGCTGTCCGCCGTGGAGCTTTCGTGCTGCCAACAACTGGTTACCTGCCCTTTCAGCCTTCGAGATCGAATTGACCGTCTACTACATGGTCGATCATCTGGAGAAGCGGTTGGTGGTGTACCTGCTCGAGTATGAGAAAGTCTAAAGTGAATCCGGGATGGCTTGAAGCTCAACTCGCGCCGTTGTTGCATCGAAGTCTGAGTCCAGACGAGCAACGAGTTTTACAAGCAGAGTTCTCTCGTCAAAGACGAGATCTCTGGGAGGATCTCGGGCAGCTCTTGTTCGTCGAAATTCTGTCGCATCCCGCCGAAGCGGATGACATTCGTCGCGCGGTCTGGCGAGTCAGTAAGCGTCTCGCCAGAGAAAGTCTGAAGACACATTCACTGTCCCCCGCTGTTGAAGTATCTCAATCCGAGAGAGCGACCGACATCGAGGAGCTGCGACAGGAAATCCAGGAGTTTCTCACTCATCTCTCGGATTACGAGAGATCCCTCATTCTCACACTCTTGGACGATACACCGATGGGCGTGTCCGATTCACCGGAACAGAAGCGGCGGCTTCGGAGTTCGATTCGGAAGATTCGAGAGACGTATCGAAAATATTGTTAGAACGACAATCGCCTCCCCTGATGCAGCCGCAGGTGAGTTTCCGACAGCTGGTCGAGATGATGGTGGATGCGGATCTGAAGGCATGATTTTTTGAACCAGCGGTCAGTCCGGAGTTGCAAGGCATTTTCCATGGTCGACTTCCTCGCGATCTGCTCTGGGCTGGTCACCGGACTGGCTGCTGCGAAGCCCCGCATCTTTTTATGGCCAGCTGCGATTTACCTGTCGGGGATGGAATACTGGATGTGGAGTGGGTCTCCCTCACCTGAAGCTCAGGTGTATTTGATCCTGGTACAGATGCTGGCCTTCGTGTCCGCGTCCGTCGGGATCTACACGGGCTTAATGTGTACGGGGCGGCAACATCAAGATCCCGAGTAGTAGAATACTGGACAAGAAACGGGACCATCACCCAAGGCAGTCGCCCTTTCGAATATGAGACATTTCGCGTGGGCCAAAGCCCACACTACTTTAGAAAGACGGTCCCCTTGGAGTTCACCGAATGCCTGCTCGCCTTAACAAATAGTCACTCCCACTAAAACCCCCCAGTTCCCGACGGCTTCTCCGGCACAATCTTCGCCGGTTTCGACGAGGAGGATAGGGTCATGACTTTCGTGACCAGTGCGGGCTCGGGACGGCGGCGGCGGGTGAACTGGATCGACAGCCCGTGGTCCTCAAACAACCACCACTCCTGAAGATGGCCGCTGGTGGCGATGCGGGTCTTCCGTGTCGGCTCGACCCCCAGAGCCGATTTCACCTGCTCCGAGGTCATCCCCGGCCTGACCTGCCCTTCTCGCACAGCTGAGGCAATCGGATCGTCGGGGACCGGGGGGGCCATGTCTTTGGGAATCCAGGCGTTGCGATGGAGGACCATGCCGTGTTCGGTGAGCCAGTCGGAGATGGCTTGCGTGCCGGGCGAGGCGACATACGCTTTCTGGTAATAGCGAATCGCTGCGGGCTGATCGTTCAGGATGATCAGGTAGTCGTCTCCCAGATCCACGAGTTCAACAGCACTCTGGGGGTCGACCTGTATCGCCTTTTCCTCGATCCATTTCGTCTTCAGAGCCAGGACGAACTCCGGGATCTCCAGCGGCTCGAACTTGGCAACCAATTCTGTCATTTCCTTGCGAGTCAGTGCCCCAACTCGACCGAGGTGATACGCCTGCTCTTTCAATCGATATCCCGGCCCGAGGGAACGGTACTCGGGGAGTTGCTCTTCAATCCGAGAGGCGATCGAGTAACCGTTCTTGCCATCCACCGCAGCGTCTCGCACGATACGGTTCTTCAAGATCTCCACATAGAAGGCTCGGGCGTACTTCTTTCGCTGATCTTCATCTCCGTCTTTGAACACGACCAGTGGAGACTTCAGGTATAACTCGCGGGCCGGTTCGTCCTCCGCCGTCAGAGGTTGATCGGTGCCGGGAATCTGCTTGGCGAGTTCCGTCAGCAACTCGCCGTCTGCCCCACGCTTTTCTTGACTGAGTGCATTATATTCTTTCCAGAACGCTTCATGCCGAAACTCCAGTTGCAAGGAGGGGGCGGCACTGCGGGTGGCTAGCTTCTGTGCGAGATCGCGCAGCGCCGCAGGAGTCGTCGGGCTCAATTTGCGATGCTCGGCGAGCACCCCCTGCCGAAAGGCATCCACAGCCTCTTTCTTCAGTTCTTCGTCACGGTAGTACGTCGCCCGATGTTCCCCCCACTCAGCCAGCTTGTACCACTCGTCCGGTTTGTTGGAGGAAATCTTGCCGCGCAGTCCACGGAAGTGATCGAGATCGCTCGACTGCGGGAGCAGTTCGCTGACAACAAACACCAGCTTGGTATCCCGCTTTTCGATCCGCCCCTTGATGAGGATCGTTTTGGAGTCCCCCGCCGGATTGGGAAACGCCCGAGCCAGGACGAACTCCAGTTCGCATTTCTCCATGCGGAGTTGCGAGGTCGAGAAGATCGAGTAGCGCCCCTCGAGCTGCAAAGTGGCCCCTTCCAGCGAGGCCCACTTCGACTTTTGGGCGATGAACTCCTCAACGGTCTGAGTCGTCTCGGCCTGGACGAGTCCTGTCTTCATCAGGCACATCCACACCACGAGTGCGGTCAACAACCATGCCGATCGGACGCGCGGCCCCCTGACGACCACGGGCGGATGAGAGTCTGCAAGTTCATTCCGTCTTGGGTTCATCGGTCACTCCCAGGCTTTTCGCCTGATTGGTGAGAGTCGCAGACGCGGCATCGGCGTCCTCTGCGGCATAGCCGATTCCCTGGTACGTCTCTCGGTAGGCCCAGAGCACTGCCGATTCCGGCTCCGCGAGAATCTGCCATGTCGACTTGTCTTTACTTGGCTGAAGAGCTTGGATTTGAACGGCCAGCACAACCGACACGGACTCGGATTTGGCCATCAGTCGGGACAACTCCGCCGACACGATGACCACCTCCACCGTACGGTTGTCCGCGCCAATCGTCATCGGCAGTGGAATCCGGTACTGCACGCGAGTTTTCTTCTTGTCGCTCAGAATCGGTTCCGCCTGTCCCTCAATGAACAACCACTGCCCCTTCACTTTGTACTGAAACGCTTCCAGTTCTTTCTCGCCGACGGCCTCGGCAGCCTCCGCTTCGGTCAGCAGATCGCTCATCGGCTGCGAGAGCAGGCTGGTCATCGCCGTGGTCTCACGCAGCTGTTGCCGGTATCGCTGGGCGTCGGCATCTTCGCGGCCTAGGCGATCGCTGGCAGTGACAGCGATGCTGAGCTGGTTGCGGGCCTCAACCCATTGGCCTTGATTTAGAGCGTCCTTGATCTTGTCGATGGCGTCCTTGAGCGAACGCTCAGCCAATCTCTTTTGCGAGGACTGGTACATCACGTATCCCGTGACTAGTCCCAGCAGTGCGATGACGGCCAGGATGACGCGGAATGGTTTCCAGAACCCACCGGGGGCCTTGCGAGGGGTCAGGGAAGGGGCCGCCACGACTGCGGGCATTGTCCGCTTCGAACGACTGTCGACAGCGGGCGTTGGCTTTCGCGGGGCTTCCCGGTGGACTGGCTCTGGAACCTCGTACTCATCGTCGGCTGCGGACGGCTGGACAGGCTCATCAATGGTCTCGTCGACCATCGGCGGGGAAACACGAGGTTCGGGTCTCTCCTTCGGCGGCGGATACGGATCGCGCTGCAGGACAAAGAGTGACCCGCCACACGACCGGCAGACAATCCTCTGCCACTTCTGCCGGCGGATGCCCGAGTGCTTCTGTCCGCAGTCGCAAGATAATTCGAACGCCTGGGCCGACGACGAGTCGTCTCCTTGAAAGGCATTCGTGGCTTTGGAAATCCAGTTGCTCATCGGCTCAAGGATCGGACGGGGAACCGGAGACAATCGACAGGTACGCTGCTAGTCTACTTCCGGGGGCCAGCCCTCACCAGTACCGAATTCGACGGGCTGGACGTTTTCCTGGCCAGACTCTGGTCAACTCCTCCTTCCATTTTCCAGGTGACCTATGCTGTGTCGCGGATCGTTGGCACTTCTCGCTTTAGTCGTTGTCTGGACTCCGGCCCTGGTTCGCGCCGAGAAGTTCTCTCTGCCCCGCAGCACCCCCGAATCGCAGGGGGTCTCCTCCGCCCAAGTCCGTAAGTTTGTCGAAGCAGCCGACCAGAAGATCCACACGATGCACAGCTTCATGCTCGTGCGGCATGGGCAAGTCGTCGCTGAGGGGTGGTGGAAGCCCGAGTCCGCCGAGAAGCCTCATGTCCTCTGGTCGCTGAGCAAGAGCTTTACGTCAACGGCGGTCGGCATGGCGGTGGCGGAGGGGAAGTTCAGCATTGATGACCCGGTGCTCAAGTTCTTCCCCGAGGACGCTCCGGAGAAGCCCTCTGACAAGCTGAAGGCGATGCGGGTCCGCGATCTGTTGACGATGTCGACCGGGCATCAAGACGAGCCGAAGGTCCGCGAGATCACCGATGCCACATGGGTGAAGACGTTCCTCAATCACCCGGTCCCGCACAAACCGGGAACCCACTTCCAGTACAACACCCCCGCCACGTTTATGCTGTCGGCCATTGTCCAGAAGACGACCGGCCAGACCGTGGTCGAGTACCTGAAGCCCCGCCTGTTTGACCCGCTCGGCATCGAAAATCCGCAGTGGGACGCCAATCCCGAGGGGATCTCCCTCGGCGGGTACGGACTGCATGTCCGCACCGAAGACATCGCCAAGTTCGGTCAGCTCTATCTTCAGAAGGGGCAGTGGAACGGCAAGCAGTTGCTCTCGCCCGAGTGGATCGCGCTGGCGACCTCGAAGCAGGTTTCGAACGGCAGCGACCCGGTCAAGGACTGGGACCAGGGGTACGGCTTCCAGTTCTGGCGCTGCCGCCACAACGGCTTTCGCGGGGATGGCAAGGATGGCCAGTTTTGCATTGTCCTCCCCGACCAGGACGCCGTGATCGCCATCACCGCCCTCACCGGCGACATGCCGTCCGAACTGAATGTCGTTTGGGACTTTCTGTTGCCGGCGTTGACCGATGGCCCCCTCCCCGAGAACTCTGACGAACAGGCGAAGCTTCAGGAGACTCTCGGAAAACTGGAGGTGAAAGCAGCTCCGTAGGACGGGCCCATTGGCCCGTCCGTCCAATACGCCTTCGGGCGTCGGAATGGAAGACAAGGGAGGCAATCCCTCGCTTCCCATCGGGGCGGTTTTCGATAATTGTGGGTCGCTCGGGGACGGGCCAATGGGCCCGTCCTACGGGAAATGCGAGTCGCGGAGCGACATCGCCTACGGCTTCAAACAATCAGCATCGCGTCGCCGTAGCTGAAGAAACGGTAGCGTGCCGCGATTGCCTGGCGGTACGCCTCCAGTATCAGATCGCGACCAGCCAGCGCTGACACCAGAACCAGCAACGTCGACTTCGGCAGATGGAAGTTCGTCACCAGAGCGTTGACCACCTGGAACTCGTACGGCGGGCGGATGAACAGATTGGTCTCGCCGGACCAGGGCCGCAACGGTCCGGTATGTGCCACCGATTCCAAGGTGCGAACAGCTGTCGTGCCGACCGCGACGACGCGACCACCGCGCTGGCGGGTGCGGTGGATCGCCTCAACTGTGTGGGCCGGGAGTTCCCCATATTCGAAGTGCATGACGTGGTCGTCGAGTCGTTCGACGGAGACCGGGCGAAAGGTGCCGATGCCGACATGCAGCGTCAGCGGTGCCACCTCGACGCCTCTCTGCTGACAGGCGGCGAAGATCTCCGGCGTGAAGTGCAGGCCCGCCGTCGGGGCGGCGATCGCCCCAGGATTCTTCGCGAAGGTCGTCTGGTAGCGCTCACGGTCCTCGGGGCAAGCAGCTGTCCGTTCGATGTACGGCGGAAGCGGAACAGTGCCGAACTGGTCGAGCAGGCTTTGAACGACTGGCCACGGGTCAGCCCCACCGGTGAGCTTCTCCTCCGAGATCGGGCGTTCTTGTTCAGAGGAGGCGACGACACGGGGAAGGACTGGCTCGACCAGCCACTCGCCCGCGCCGCGCCGCTCACGAAGAGTCACTCTTAAGCGGGACGGGTCATCGGGGTTGTCGGCCGGGTACAGGCTCAACTCCTCACCCGGTTGCAGCTTGCCCCGAGTCTGGCCGATCAGCCGCCAGTGACTGGCCCCCTCGATCCCGAGGAACAGACCTTCCCATTTGCCGCCAGTCGCCGAGCGAGTGCCGCGTAACTTGGCCGGGACGACGCGAGTCTCGTTGACGACCAATAGATCGCCCTCTCGCAGGTACGCTGGCAGGTCGCGAAATGTGGCGTGTGTGATCGACTGCTCGGCCCGATTCACGACCAACAAACGCGAGGCGTCCCGTACGGAGAGAGGGGCAGCTGCGATCAACTCCGGCGGGAGCGTGTAGTCATAACTGGAGATCGCTCCCCCATCGAAAGATGCGGGAGATTCGGTCTTGGAAGCGGTGGTCGCGGAAGCCATGAGGGAAGAATGATGAGTTTATGAGCGAACCTCAATGAATCGCAGATTCGAGGGGGTGGGCATCTCCAGTGTCGGTGAATCGCAGAGTGAAAAGGACAGAGTGAAAAGGACAGAGTGAAAAGATGTCAGGTCACTGACACGCCGACTGCTCTGATTGACGTTCTGGCGGGCACCTGCCGAAGAACACAAGCTGACATGCCCCCCGGCAATGGAGAGATCGATCTTGAGTCAAAATCGAGATTGGGATATCACACGCTTCCTCACCATTGGGGAGCGGGTTCCCGCTCTCGTGACAGGCCGTTCCGGCTTGTTGCTCCCCTCAGAATCACACCTCCACCACGAACACGTCCCACTTCGGAGGCGACCATGCAGCGACTGGCTGTTGTCTTGGCATTTGGATTCTTCCTCGTCACTTCGCTCCAGGCGGAGACTCGGAAGTTTCCCTATGAGGCCACCGTCCGCGCGGACAACGTCACTGTCCGTTGTGGGCAAGGGAAGGACTTCTACGCCACCTCCCGCATGGAGAAGGGTGCCGTACTTACCGTTCACCGCCACGATCCCGGCGGCTGGTACATGGTCAGCCCGCCCGCGGGCAGCTTCAGTTGGATTGCTGCCGAGCATGTCCAAGTGGACGCCCCCGGGATGGGGATCGTGACCTTGCCGGAAGGCGATGTGGATGGAACGCCGGTCTGGGTGGGCAGCGAACTGACGACCGATCACTCGAAGCGGCAGCGCGTGCTGCATACGGGCGACACGGTTCAGATCCTGGCTGAGGACGTTTTTCAGGACACGACCGGCTCCACTCGCGTCTACAAGATTGCCCCTCCGGCCCGCGAGTTCCGCTGGGTGAAGGGAGACTTTGTGGTCCCTCGCAATGAGTCGCTCCGCCAGGAAGCCCTGAGCGATCCGTACCTGAATCCGCTGGCTCAAGTCGCTGAGCAGGAGACCCCCGCCGAGCCGGTTGAAGAGATTATTCCCCCAGAGACGCCCCCCCTCGCACTGGAGCCGACGACTCGTGAACCCTCGCGTGCGGCAACTGCCGCAGCCCCCGACGCCCTTGATGCCCGTGCCGCCCTGCGGGAGATTGACCGCCACTACACCGAGATGATCGAGCTGGATCCCTCGCAATGGGACATTGAGGAACTGGTCCGATCCTATGAGGGACTGGCGGCTTCCAATCCGCTCCTGGCCAATTCGATTCAGCAACGGCTCGCCGCACTGGAAACACGCCGGAAGCTGCATGCCGAGTACCGCAGCTTGGCCCAATTGTCTGCCGAGACGACTCAGCGCGATCAGCAATTGTCGGCACAGAATCCGTTGACTCAAGCGGATCTGGTGATGAGTGTGGACCTGGGGAGTCCCACGGCCTTGCCGACTCTTGTGCAAGAGGTTTCTGTGGGGTCGACGCTGACGGAGACGACATTGATTCCCCCCAAACCCCGTATTCCCTCTCAACCTGCTTCCGTCACACCGCAGTTGAACGGAGCGGGGATTGTGCAGCGAATGCCTAACGGGCGGTATGGGATCGTGGCTCCCCAAGGGCGATTGTTGGCTATTTTGCAGGTCGACCGGACCATTCAGTTGGACCGCTACGTGGGACAATCGATGGGTTTCGTGGGTGAACGGAGTTTTGACCCGCGATTGGGCACGGATCTGCTGGTTGTGAAGCGCATGATGCCCGTTCAGCTGGGGAGATAACTCCATAAGTCTTTTTTGAATAGTGTGTTATGCGATCGGATTCGAAATGGAAATGACGCGACAGACTTCCGAAGTCTCGGAAGACTTCGGAAGTCTGGGGGTGAGCAGTCTGCCCGTCGCCTGACTGGGAGTTTCAGGCTTCCTGACGGGGCGAAATTGTAGCTAGCAAAGCCCGGTGGAAGCTTTGGCCATCACTCCGCTCACGAAATATGAAGATTCCGTAAACATTTGCAGTGGTTTTTCTTAATTTGAGCGGTAACGTTGCGTAGGCCAACCAGCGTGTGAGAAACAACGGCCCTTTGTTGGCTTGATGTTGTTTCGTTGGGATTCGGCGAAAGCCGATTGTGTTCCTCTCGGAGTTTTTCATGTTGTTGAGTCGTCGTCGCGGATTCACATTGATCGAGTTGCTGGTCGTCATCGCGATTATTGCGGTGCTGATCGCCTTGCTGCTGCCCGCCGTGCAGCAGGCTCGTGAAGCGGCCCGCCGCTCACAGTGCAAAAACAACCTCAAGCAGATCGGGCTCGCTCTGCACAACTACCACGATGTGTTCAACACCTTTCCTGCGGGGTACATCGAGCAGGCAGTCACCGCGAACCGGGGGCACTACTCCTGGACTTCCGCGATTCTCCCCTACATCGATCAGGCTCCGCTCTACAACCTGCTGCGGGTGGGCGACGTACCCTTTTCAACCAATCTGGTGAACAATCTGACAGCCATGCAAACCCCGTTGTCGGGCTTCGCCTGCCCCTCGAATCCCGCTCCTTCCCTGAACGACGCATCCCAGCCCGCAGCGAATGCTCGTGCGATTCAGGACACCGCTGGCGCCGAGCGTCAGTTGCCCGTCAATAGCTACGTGGCGATGAACAACTCCGCCATCGGAGTCTACCGTAATCGCGGAACGAATCAGAACGACGCTTCGACCGGTGCTAATGGGACGTTCTTCCGCAACAGTAAGATTGGATTCCGTGACATGATCGACGGTTCCAGCAATCTCATCGTGGTGTCCGAACGTGCCTGGCAGAGCAAGCTGACCCTGATCTACTCGGGTGTCATGTTCGGTATTCGTGACAACGCCGGTACTCCGGACGCTGTGACACAAACCGATGGGGATGCGGGATTGGTCTACGCATTCGCAGCTCCCGTCGCGAGTATCAACCAACCATTCATCGCAGGGGGAGTGATCCCCAATCGCCAGAGTATCAGCAGTGTTCACACGGGAGGGTGCCATGCACTGTTGGGTGATGGTGCCGTCAAGTTCATCAGCGAGAACATCGACTTCAATCTCGATGCGACGGTGAACAGCACTCTCGAGCGTCTGATCGGCATCTCCGATGGCGGAGTGGTCGGCGAGTTCTAGTTCTCCCGCAGACATCGACGCTTAAACCGTAGACCCCGACTGGTCGTACCCGTCGGGGTTTTTCATTTCCCCGCAGTTGGTTGGACCTGCAGGGCCTTCTCCTCCCCGCGCCACAGTCGACCAATATTGCTCGCATGCCGCAGCACAATCAGTGTCGGCACCGCAATCGCAAATCCCGACAGGCTCCACATCCGCGCTGAGAATGGCTCCGGCCAGTTCAGTGCCAGCACTGCTCCGGCGAACGCGATTGCCGCCAGAATTGAGGCCAGCGACACAATTTTCCTGACCCCGAACACCAGCGCAAAGACGCCAAACGCGATCAGAGTCGCCCACGGCGAGAGGATCGCCGCGACTCCCAATCCGGTGGCGACCCCCTTGCCGCCTTTGAATTTCAGCCAGACCGGGCAGGTATGACCGATCACAGCAGCCAGCCCGCACAACACTCGCTGGTGCGGTTGAGCGTCGCTCTCCATCAGCAGTAGCTGAGGCGCGAGCCAGGTCGGCAACAGCCCCTTGAGGGCATCGAGCAGGAGGGCCAGGCTGCCCCATCTCCAGCCCAGCGTGCGGGCGACATTGGTGGCACCCACATTTTTGCTGCCGTGCTCCCGCAGGTCGATCCCTTTGGCGAACCGAGCGAGTAACAGCGAGCAGGGAATCGACCCGGTCACATAGGACGCCAGTGCCGAGAGGCCGTAACTAAGCAGTGGGGTCATGAGTGAGATTCCGCCAGCGTATGCAGCACGAGGTCGAGCCTGCTGAGAAACCGGTCCGGGTCGGAGAAGTCGTGATACAGTTCGTCCGGCTGGGTGTGGGACAGTTCGTCGGCGGTGAACATCCCCGTCGCGACGGCGATCGCCCGGGCCCCAATGGCCCTCGCACATTTCACATCGGACGGCGTATCCCCGATCACGCAGACTGCACGCGGAGAGATGTCTCGTCCCAAGTGCCGACACGCTTCGCCCCAGGCCACACGGGCCACATCATCCCGGTCATGGTGCGTGTCGCCATACCCGCCAAATGCGAAGTGATGGTCGATGGCGTGATACTCCAGCTTGATCCGCGCTGCCTCGCGAAAGTTTCCCGTGAGCAGCCCGAGTGTCACGTCTCTGCGGGTCGACAATCGGTCCAGGAGTGTCTCGATTCCCGGCAAAACGGTCCCCTCCAACTCCTGGAGTGTCGACTGCAAGTGCCCGAAATAGACGGTCTGAAATCGCTCCCACTGCGATTCGGTGGGAGCGAGCTCATGATGCGTGAAGAGGTCGAATGTGATCGCCCGATCGGTCCGCCCCGCAGCGGGGATGTCTTCGTTCGGGTGTGCGATCCCGAAGACATCGGTCAGCGCTCGCTCCATGGCCCGTTGCCCTGCTCCCCCGGTCCGGAGCAGTGTCCCGTCGATGTCGAACAGACAGACATACTTCATCGAACGGGCATCCAGGAAAGTCACGTCGGCAATGTCGCTCCGCGACTCGAACGGCAAACCCATTCCTACCGCTCAGCCAGCACCATGTCGATGCACAACACCGAAGCCAGGATCAGAATCCGCAGCGGGTTGTCTTCCGGCACGTCATCCGAGATTTGCAGCATGTAGTTATCGGCACTGGTGAACAGCTCTTTACCCAGTCCGGCCCACTTCTTGGAGACTTTGGCCAGGCTGACGCCGTTGTGTTCGAAGTTGAACTCCCAGGCCGTCCATTTCCCCTTGAGGGTGCAGAGTTGCTGGTCGTCTTCTCCGAGGACATAGAATGTCGCCGTCCAGGCAAACATTTTCTGCTTAAATCCGCCGACGCGATCATCCCCCTCGTCCAGAACATCGACCTTGGAGACGAAGAAGGATGTCCCGCGCTTGACGGCCAGCACAGGTTCACCCTCGGGAGTTGTGACCTCGACATGGAAGGGAGTCATCGTCTTCCATTTGGTCATCCGCAGCATCTTCGTGAAGAACCCCAATCGAGGTTCGCGGCAATGGAGTATGCACTCCCCCGTCGCCGGATCATAGACATCGTAGTTATTCGCGGCCTTGAACCAGCCGACTTGCTCTTTGACGAAGAACTGATTCCGCTGAAGGACTGGGTGCATGCCGCGTTCCGATGGAGGAGGAGACTCACAGAGAAGTTGAAGACGGTCGGTATGTGGCTTAAGCGAGATGGGAGCGGCTGCCTTACGCTCCGGCTCCCACGATCACAACCGCTTGTCCTCGTCGAGTGACGCTGAGCTTCAGGAAGGTCGTGTTCGTCACCTTCTGCGGCTCCCCGCACACGATATTCAGTCGACAGCTGGGGTCTGGTGTCTCGCAACCCAGAGCCGGATACAGCACGCCATCCGCGAGTGATAGGAATGTGGCAGCGAGATCGAGAGAGCCACCACTAGCCCCCGCATTTCCGTAGAACCCCTTGTAAGCGGTCACTGGAACTCGCGAGGCGTAGTCTCCGAACACTTCGTGGATCGCGTCGGCTTCCGCTTGATCGTCAGCCCGAGATCCCAGCCCTTGGGCGTTGATGTGGCCAATCTCCTCCGGGCGAAGGCCGGACTGCTTCAGAGCGATCCGCATCGCATTCACCAAGGCCCGCTGCTTGAGCGGATGCCCCGTTCGATCGGTCACGCATGACGAAGCCCCAGACAGAATCCGGCCGTAGATGTGGGCTCCACGTGCGGCTGCATACTCCGGTGTCTCCAGAATGAGGCTGGCGGCTCCTTCACCGACCACCTGGCCATTCCGCCGCGTGTCGAATGGCTTGCAACTCAGTGCGGGATTCGACTCATCATAGCCAACCTGGTCCCATTGCACGGCATGAATGGCCTTGGTCGGATGAATGCGAGTCCCGGTGGTTCCGACAATCATGGCATCCGCAGCACCGCGTCGCAGCACGCTCAGTGCCTCGTTCATCGCGGCATTTCCCGACGCTTCGTCCATCGTCAGTGAGTTACTCGGTCCGCGCGCATCGGCTTGAATTGCGATATGGCAGGCAGGCATGTTCGGCAAATACTTCAGCAGCCACAGCGGCTCCATATTCCGCAGTCCGGTGGTGCCCCATTCCTCGCTCTGAAACACGCCCTCCGAGTTCTCACAGGTGCGACCGGGATCCGCCATCCCATCCGGCATGAAGAACATCAAGTTCGCCCCGAATTCCACTCCTAGGCGGTGGTGTTCCAGATTCTCCAGATCGAGCCCGCTATCCGTGAGAGCCAAAGTCGCCGAGGCTGCCCCCATCGCGATCTCACGGCACATCACCTTGATCCACTTCCGCTGTTCCTTCAGCCAGATTTTCTTCGCCGACTCATCGGTAAAGTCCTTCACTTCACCGCCCACGCCTCCAGGAACAGCGATCCCTCGGAACAGGGTCACATGACCGATCCCAGGGCGCCCGGCACGCAGATTCTCGATGAATTCAGACTTCCCGATCCCGATCGGGCTGACGACGCCCAGACCAGTCACAACGCCGTAGGTGGCTTTCGATGGAGAACTCATGAGACGGGAACGACCTCGGAAAGATTCCGTAACACTCCCACGCCCAGTCACCACGATGCGGGATAACTCGGTTGGAAGAGCAGCTGACCGCTGTACATCAGAGATTGTTACGGCAGGTTTTGCAAGCGCGAAGCCAGTTCGCCCGTGGCAAAGAATCCATTCAGTTCGTGGAAGGTCTCAATCCGCTGACAGAGAAAGTGCCATCCAGCGCCCTCGCTTTAAGCACCGCCGAGGGCGGCCAATATGCCACGGTCATCACGTATGTGCGTCAGGCAAGTCGGCAACTGCCAGCTTCTGCCCCCTCTCCCCCACATTCGGTTTGGCCCTCGGAGTGAACTCGACTGTGGGGGAGAGGGTTGGGGTGAGGGGGCCACATCGCTCGCCTTTGGCCCCTCACCCCGGCCCTCTCCCCACAGCCATCTCCACACAGAAAGTCGCGTCGCCCGTGGGGAGAGGGGGCAGAAGACGCGGGCTGTCGACTTTTTGGCGCACACACGGTCATCAATCGTTTATCGCATCCGCTCGCATCCTTCCGGACGGTCCGTTATCATTTTCCCCCTGACTCCACCGCCCCAGCCTGGGTTGTCTGCGCTGCGGTGTTTCTCTGGGGTTGGCGTTTCCATTTTGACTCGAAGAGGTTGCCGTGATCATCGTCCTCAAGCCTGGCTTTACGGAGGCCCAGCTCAAGCATGTGACGGATCGAATTGAGGAAATGGGCTTTCGCCACGAAGTCAGCCGGGGCGAGCATCGCACCCTCGTCGGCGTGATTGGCGACGAGGGCAAGCTGCGGGATGCGCCGCTCAAGGCGATTCCCGGCGTTGAGGAAGTGATGGGGATTTTGAAGCCGTACAAGCTGGCCAGCCGAGAGTTCCGCAAGCAGTCGAGCGTGTTCGACCTCGGGCACGGAGTGAAAATCGGGGGCGGCCATCTGATCCTGATCGCCGGGCCATGCGCGATCGAGGGCGAAGAGCTGCTCTACGACATCGCAACCCAAGTGAAGGCCGCCGGTGCCAACGTCCTGCGCGGCGGAGCTTTCAAGCCCCGCACCAGCCCCTACAGCTTCCAGGGGATGGGCGAGGATGGCCTCAAAATCCTGCGGAAGGTCGGCGACGAACTCCACATGCCGGTCGTGACCGAGGTCATGGACCCCCGCCAAGTCGAGCTAATCGACCGCTACACCGACATGTTCCAGATCGGAGCCCGGAACATGCAGAACTTCAACCTGCTCAGCGAAGTCGGCCAGACCAAGCGACCCGTCCTGCTGAAACGCGGCATGAGTGCCAGTATTGAAGACCTGCTGATGTCCGCCGAGTACATCCTCGCCAGCGGAAACCAGGAAGTCATCCTCTGCGAGCGCGGCATCCGCAGCTTCGACAAGTCGACCCGCAATCTGCTCGATTTGGCCGCGGTGCCGAATTTGCAAGGGCTGTCCCACCTGCCGGTCGTCGTCGACCCGAGTCATGCTACAGGTCGCCCCGACCTGATTCCCAGCATGTCGCTGGCCTCGATCGCAGCTGGGGCAGACGGCGTTCACGTCGAAGTTCACAGTTGTCCCGAGAAGGCGACCAGCGATGGTCCGCAGGCTCTGCTGCCGCACCAGTACGCAGAGTTGGTGAAGCAGATGCGAGCGATTGCGACGCTGATGGGCAAGACGATTGACCCACTGCCAGTGTGACGTTCGGGAGGGCGAGGCTCCTGCCGAGCCGCGAACTACGAACAGCGCCCAATGACAGGAGCGGCTCAGCAGGAGCTTCGCCCTCCCGATCACGATTCTCCGGACCCTCAACCCTCAACCCTCAATCCTCAATCCTCAACGGTCTTCGCATGCGACGTTACCTGATTGCCGGAAACTGGAAGATGAACACGACCCTGGCCTCGGCAGTGGCCTTGGCGAAGGGCGTCGTCGCGGCGGCTCCGCACAAGTTGGCCAAGGTCGACGTGCTCCTCTGCCCGCCCGCTCCGTATCTGCTGGCGGTGCGGGATGTGGTGCAGGGAACGGGAGTTGACCTCGGGGCACAGAACGTCTCGGCAGAGGCTCCGGGCGCCTTCACCGGAGAACTGTCTCTCGACATGCTGCTCGACACCGGGTGCAAGTCAGTGATTCTCGGCCACAGTGAGCGCCGGGCGTTGTACGGCGAGACGGACGCGATCGTGAACAAGAAGGTCCACGCCGCTCTCACCAAGGGGTTAGTGGTAGTCCTGTGCGTCGGTGAATCGCTGGAAGAACGTAAGGCCGAGCGGACGAACGAGGTCCTCGACACCCAGATGGCGGGGAGCCTCGCCGGAGTGAACGAAGACCAGCTGAAGAACGTGGTCATCGCCTACGAACCGGTGTGGGCCATCGGGACCGGCCTGACCGCCTCTCCGGCTCAGGCGCAGTCAGCCCACGCTCATCTTCGCAACTGGCTGCTCGTTCGTTACAATGCTGCGTCCGCCGTGGCGACCCGCATCCTCTATGGAGGGAGCGTGAAGCCGGACAACGCCCTGGAACTTCTGGCTCGGCCAGATGTGGACGGGGCCTTGGTCGGCGGAGCGAGTCTGAAGCCAGAACTGTTCGTCCCGATCATTGAGGCGGCAGTGGCTGAGACGCGCTAGTGCCTCACAAAAAACTTCCGAAGTCTTCGGGGACTTCGGGAGTTTGCTGTGGTCGTCCATGAATTCTTCGTCGGTGGAAAAGGATCGGTCCCGTGCAGATCTTAGCGTACGTCCTGCAGACTTTGATTCTGCTGCTCAGCTTCTTCATGATCGTGCTGATTCTCCTGCAACGGGGACGCGGCGGCGGTCTGGCCGGAGCATTCGGCGGTTCCGGCGGCCAGAGTGCCTTCGGAGCCAAGGCGGGTGACACATTCACTCGCATCACCGTTGTCGTGGCCATTCTCTGGGCCACCACAGCTGGCATTTGCGGCCTGGTGATGCGGAAGGCGAATGCGGAGAACACCCGCGGCAAGTCATTGCCTGCCGCTGAAGTGAAGCCTGTCGAAGACCCTAAAAAGGAATCCGGCACTGGCGGGGCCAAGGGAGATGGAGCCAAAGCAGCTCCAGCGGGAACGACCGCTCCGGCCACGACCACCGGGCCAGCGACGAAAACTGGTCCAGCCGCTCCGGTCGGTGACGGCGAAAAGCCCGCGACCACACCAGAAGCCCCAGCTGAACCGAAGGTTCCAGATGCCAAGCCGGAAGGTGAGGCTGCTCAGCCCGCTGACCCGGCGGCTCCGAAGTCGGATGCCCCAGAAGCTCCGGCCAAGCTAGCGACAGAAGACAAACCTGTGGATGCTCCGGCGACTGAGGCCAAGCCCGCCGCCCCAACTGCTGACAAGCCAGCGGACGCGGCTCCCGCCGAGACGCCGAAGCCGTAAGGTTCGATGCCTCCACGAGTGTTGTCTTTCGCTCCGCGAAAGAACGGCCTTTCGCGGAGCGAAAGGCGACAATCAAAACGCTCCGTAGATTGGACCGCACACAGTGTTATTGAGCATGACCGGTTTCGGATCGGCCCAGGCGGAGAATGGCGGGTTTGCTGTCTCAGCTGAGGTGCGGTGCGTCAATAATCGCCACCTGAAGGTGTCCATCCGCTGTCCCGACTCGTGGTCCTCGAAAGAGCACGAAATCGAGAAGTTGATCCGGCAGTCGATCGGTCGCGGCACGGTGAACATCAGCCTGCGGGTGCAGGGGATCGGCCCCCGCGAAGACTCGCTCATCAACCGCCCGCTGCTGACGGCGTATTGGCACCAGGTACAAGCGGTCTGTGCCCAGTTGTCCGCTCCGCTCCCCTCGGTCGGCGAATTGCTGGCCCTGCCCGGTGTGGCGATTGACGAGGCCGGGGCCGGGCTGGATGACGAGGACTGGAAGCTCGTCGAACAGGCGGTCAGCCAGGCTCTGGTCAAGGTCCAGGAGTTCCGCGCTCGCGAGGGCCAGGCCATGCGGGACGAGATGCGGTCGCTGATCGTCGACCTGCGCCAGTGCCGCCAGGATGTCCTCGAACGGGCCCCGCTGGTCATCACCGCCTACCGCGACAAAATCCGCGAGCGCGTGACCCAACTGCTGAGCGGCACCGGGTCCACCGTGACCGACCAGGACTTGGTCCGCGAGGTCAGCTTGTTCGCCGACAAGTGCGACATCACCGAAGAACTCGCCCGGCTGCAATCGCACCTGAGCCAGTTCGAGGACTCGCTGAACGCCCATCCGTCCGCTGGCCGGAAGCTCGACTTCCTCTGCCAGGAACTGAACCGCGAGGTCAACACCATCGGCTCGAAGTCCAACGACGTGACCATCACCCACCGCGTGGTCGATGCGAAAGCGGTGGTGGAGAAGCTGCGCGAGATCGTGCAGAATGTGGAGTGAGAGCGAGGGGTGAAGCCTCAATCATGTTTTCGATCGTCGACATCAGTGACTGGACCAAGCTGACTCCGGAGCAGATGGGAACCAAGCCGAAGTTCTGGTGTCTTGACTCCCAGGGGGACGAATACCTATTCAAGGAGAGCCGCTCACATTCGGGCGAACATTGGTCCGAGAAATTGGCTGCGGAGATCGCGGAAGCACTGGGGCTGCCTCATGCCAAGATTGATCTCGCTGTCTGCAAGGGCAAGACCGGAACCCTCTCGAAGAACTTTCTCCAGAAACCGGGCTCATCCAGTTTGGAACATGGGAATCAATTGCTGTTCAGGCATGATCCCAGCTACCCGAAAGACGGGCCGAACTTCGGCGCAGCCGCGCATACGTTGGATCGAATTTTCTCGGTGCTCTCCGAGCAACATGTCGGGCTCCCATCGACTTTCGTGGGATTGCCCGAGAACGTGAGATCGGCCAGCGAACTCTTCGTGGGCTATCTGCTATTGGACGCATTGATCAATAATACTGATCGGCACCACGAGAATTGGGCGATCATCGTATCCCAAGCTGCCGATCAATCCAGACTCGTTGAATTGGCACCGACGTTTGACCATGCCTCCAGCTTAGGTCGAGAACTCACTGACGAGCAGAGAGAGTACCGGCTCAGGGCCGAGCACATGCGTAACGATCCAAAGAAGCCAGCTCGTCGTGACCAAACCATCGCTGGCTATCTCTCCAAGAATGACGGACGGTCACGGATTTATGCGAACGAGCAAGACTCGAAAGCACTCCATTCGATGCAAGTATTCGAGCAGGCGAGAACGCGATTTTCAGTGGCGGGAGATGCTTGGATTGATCGGTTGAACCGCTTTCCCACAGACAGATTTCACGAACTGCTGGCGCAAATGCCGCCGCAAATCATGTCACAAGCTGCACGCGACTTCAGCCTGTGTCTGCTAGAATTGAACCGATTCGCCCTTGTGTCGAGGAGATTTCAACATGACTGAAGTTCTCCACGCCTTGTTCATCGCTTGGCAACACCCGGAGACTCGAAGATTCCATCCGGTCGCTCGACTGGCTCAGGTCCAGGGAGCCGGATGTGCAGACTATTTCGAGTTCACGTACATCGAAGGGGCCCGTCAAGCGGACGGTTTCCAGCCATTTGTCTCGTTCCCCGAGCTTCATCAGGTCTACAGGTCACAACGTCTGTTCCCGATGTTCACGAACCGGCTGCTCTCCTCCCGTCGTGCGGACTTCCCGGAGTACATGGATCAATTGGGCTTGCCACTCACGACAAAGAGCCCGATCGCGATTCTGAGCCGTAGCGGTGGTCGGCGGGCGACGGACACACTGGAACTGTTTCCGCTCCCGGAGTTTGAACCGGAATATGGCTATCGCACATGGTTCTGGGTTCATGGCTTGCGACACCTTGCGCCTGTGGTCCAATCGCAAATCGAGGCGCTGATACAAGGCGAGCGAGTCCTGCCCCATTGCGAAACGGACAACCGGGTGGACCCGTCCGCGATCAAGCTCCTCAGCAGTAGGGGGGGGAATTGGATCGGGTATATGCCGTCCTATCTTCTGGACGATGCACACACTTTGCAGGAGACATGTGCTTTCTGTCACATTTTTGTGGAGAAGGTCAATCCTCCCTCGTCCCCAATCCAGCAACGAGTTCTCTGCCGGTTAGAATCATGCTGGCCGGAAGGGTTCATTCCCTACTCGACGCCACGCTATCAGCCGCTTTCGTCGGAAGCAGCTGACATTCGGCCTCCGATCATCGAACTGATCTGTTGAAATCGGCGGATGAGTCCGGCTTCTACACCGTCCCTCTACTCACTCCACCGGAGCCTTCGATTGGCGGCCCCTGAACATACCCACCCGACCCGCGTGGTTGTCCTCTCCGGACCTTCGGGGAGCGGCAAGTCGACGATCGTGCAGCAACTGATCCGGCAGTGCCCGGTGCCGTTGCGGCTCTCGGTGTCGGCCACGACGCGGGCACCTCGGCCCGGTGAGATTCACGGCGAGCATTACTATTTTCTCTCACTCGCGGAGTTCGAGGCCCGGCAACAGCGAGGTGAGTTCATGGAGTGTGCCGAGGTTCACCGGACCGGCAACTGGTACGGCACTCTCTGGTCGGAAGTCGATGTGGCCCAATGCCTTGGGAAGTGGTCGCTGCTGGAGATTGATGTTGAGGGGGCGCAGAGTGTGATGCAGATGTATCCTTCGGCGGTCACGATCTTTGTGACCCTCCCGTCGCTCGATGAATACGAGCGACGGCTGCGAGGCCGGGGAACGGAATCAGAGGCGGTTTTGCAACGACGTTTGCAGACGGCGCGCGAGGAGCTTAAACTAACGGATTGCTACCGATTTCGGGTGGTCAACGACAATCTGGATCAAACGGTCCAGGATATCTGCCAGATTCTGTCAGATCAAGAGGCGGAACTCCATGCTCGATGAACTCAAGGAAGACTGGATCGTCAACAAGGTTGGCGGCCGGTTCAAACTCTCCACACTGATCCAGAAGCGTCTGGTCCAGTTGAACAAGGGCGCTCCGCCACTCGTCGATGAAATCGGCAAGCCGACGATGCACACGGTCGTGCGCGAGATTCTGGAAGACAAGATATTTCTGGATGCGTCGAACGATGTGGTCATGGCGGTCGATGATGCACCAGACCCGAGCGGGGCACCGAATCTGGATGACCTGTAGTCCGTTGGGAAGACTTCCGAAGTCTTCTGAGACTTCGGAAGTCTGTCGGCTGGCGAGAGATTTGCCGCAAAAAACTCAAAAAGACGCAAAAGGGGCATCCTTTTTTGCGTTTTTTGAGTTTTTTGCGGCTGAAGAGTCCTCCAGAAGAGTTCGCGCGATCTCTCTCGTGAAATTCCGGTTCAAGAGAACCGGTCCCCTTGCCGTTCTGGCACTCGGGGTCTAACTTCCATAACACACTGGCAGCGGGACAGACCCGACGCCCATCCCCCAGGAAAGTCAG
>JAYTCW010000106.1:0-1589 GCA_043736295.1 Planctomycetota bacterium
CGATTATTTGTGGACAGCCAACGACCTCCTCGGCGGCGGCAGCTCCGCCGCACCCGAGGCCCAAGGCTTCTCGCGCAACTTCGACACCTCCCTCACCACCCAAAAAACCCTCGCCGCCACCCCTGGTTCCAGTACCACCAATAGCGACCACGCCGCCAGTACCGGCAGCGGCAGCAACGGCGGCACAACATCGTACGGCACGGGCAGTGGCGGCTCCACGGACTACGGCCCCGACCTCCCACCGGGCCATGTCGAGAGCCGTGCCGGTCTGCACTTCATCCAAACCACCGGCATGATCATCGCCGCTGGGGACGATGCCGCCTCGAAGGCATTGGTCAATGCAATCGCCATCGCCCAAGCCCCACTCATCGTCTGCGACGGCAACAGCTGCGTGGAGATCGTGTACCACGACCTGACCACCGGTCGGGAAAGCTCCGACCCCAGCGCCCTCGTCCCGGGCGGACATTGGAGTGTGAATGTCCAAACGGCGGCGGGCACTGGCGGCTATTTCTCTGTACCTCCCGCTGAGAGAGCCAACAAGATTGATTCAGCCTTGAGGAAGGCCACATTGGATGCGCTCGCCGAGGGAGATCAATCCGCGAGAGAAGTGGTTGAGGCCATGAAGGAAGAATGGGTCGGAGCGGAGAATCGCATCAAACCGACTGTCAGTAATGTCGTGATCAACGGAGTGAAACTTCGGAAGGAAGTAAGTGTTAAGACGTATTTTAGAACTCGCGTGTACGGATTGCCATTTATTGGATACGAGGAACCATTCGGCTCTGAAGTCATCCAGACCAACTATTACGACAGTTCAGGTAGACTTGTCGTGGACCCCGAAGCCCCCACGAGAATCGGATTTGATGATACCGTCTTTGAAGGACAACGCCTGCGAGAAACTGCAAGTCACAGTCGGAGTAATATGGCTGGCCAAGCATATCGAACCGGGTTGCTTGTGGTCGGCGTGGGTGTTGTAGCATCACAATTTACTCCCGGTCCAGAAGACATCATTATCGATGGAGCGCTGGCTGCGGGGGCAGGTGAGCTGGCCCTCGCGGCGGGCCGATCTGGATTGAAAATTGCCTTTGACAAAGCGCAGGGCGTGTTTAGATACTTCAGGTCGGGACCGGGCGACAAGTTGGTCGAAGTCGCCGAAAAGGAAGCCAAAGATGCCCTCGGCAAGAACGCCAACGAACTGATCGAGAAGTTCAAGAAGGGGGAAGACGGGGCTCAGAGCAAGAACTTCGCTGCAGAGCAGGCGAAAGATTGTGTTCTGGATAAGGCGACAGGTCAGCTGCATCACGCGATTTCCACGAAAGTCGGCAGGGCAATTGACAAACACAAGAATTTGAGTGGGGCGTTCAAGAAAAGGGATCCGCGATTCGTCACCCGAGCCGCAGACGATGCCGCACACCGGGGGTATCAGAGGTGGCACAGGGACATTGATGATGAAGTGGTCAAATGGCTTGAAAGCGATAGAAACAAGGATGCGACAGCTGAGGACTTTCTCGCATGGCTGCGGTCACGGTATCAACAGCCGGACCTGAAGCCCCGCTTCCCCAATGGCTTCTGAAAGGTGATGCGATGACGAT
>JAYTCW010000107.1:0-20670 GCA_043736295.1 Planctomycetota bacterium
TCCGCGAAGTCCGCCCCATGGCCGCCTCTCTGTTCGGACCGGTTACCGCCCTACCCCGCCCCACCGTCCCGTAGGATGGGCAATCCTGCCCGTCCCTGAATAACGAGTTGACGAGGCAGCCCCCAAACCGCAGCGAGCGGGCGGACGTGAGTCCCCCGTGCCAGATCGACGTTCTCTGAACCCACAACGCCGCTCCACACGGCGGAATCACGTCCAGCCGCTCGCTATTGATGAGCAACGCTTGGGTGGCCGGGTCTGAAGGCTATGCGCCAGGCCCGGAACGAGCCGTATCCTCCTCCTCGGGGCCATCCGCAAAGCCTCCTGGCCCCGCCACCCGTCGGCGACCGTCAGCGCTACCCATTTCTTATCCCTCATTCGCTGGCAAATGCCTCAAGGACAGTGGCACCCGGCACGTTTCTCTCGCTTGTCATTCAAGAGTTGTGTACAACGACCGCTCGTCATGCCCGCGTCTCCATATCAGGGGTTTCTCTCATGAATCGCCTCCGTTTTGTCACGCTGTCGATATTCTTGCTCGCGATGGGCATCGTCGATTCGCGGCTGTGTGCTCAGCCGAAGACAGAAGTCAAATCGCCAATCAAATCGGATGAGTTGGCGATCTTCTATCCCTCGCTCGGCTGGCGAGTCGACCAAACCCCCACTGCCGATTGGGAGATCGACATCCACGGGTGCATCTTCGAACCCGGCAACCGTGCTGACGGGCTGAAGATCCTGCGTGAACTGACCGGCATCGACATTGAGAAACTCACACCCGAAGAACTGAAGATCTTTGGGCAACGGGCCGAACTCTTTGCGGTCGATCATGAGCGAGGAAAAGCCGTGCCCGTACGCATCGCTGGTCGAGCCTTCACGTTGCCCGAGTCCGAAGCGAATGGACACTTTTACGGACGTATCCGACTGACGGACGCCGAGGTCAAAGCGGCAACGGGCGGCAAATTCGGCGAGCTGAGTGTGGCCGCAATCCTCCGGGCCGACGACTCGCGTTCAATGCTGGGCACGGTGCATCTCGTGCCTCGCCATCCAGTGGTCCACATCATCTCGGACATCGACGACACCATCAAGATTTCCCAAGTCCGCGACAAATCGGAACTGCTGTGGAACACGTTCTGCCGCCCCTTTCGTCCGGCCCCCGGCATGGCGGAACTCTACCGCAGCTGGGCTGCGGAAGACGTGCGATATCATTATGTGTCGGCCAGTCCGTGGCAGCTCTATTCGCCGCTGGCTGCCTTTATCAGTGAGCACAAATTCCCCGCCGGATCGTTTCAGATGAAGCATTGGCGGTTGCAGGATCGCACGGTGCTCAACCTGTTTGGTTCGCAGGAGGAGTACAAGCGGAGCGTGATTGAGCCGCTGCTGAAGCAGTTCCCCCATGATCGATTCGTGTTGGTGGGCGACACGGGCGAGCAAGACGCCAAAATCTACGCGGGTCTGGCTCGCGACTACCCGCAGGTGTCACGCATCTTCATCCGCAACGTGACCCAGCAATCGACGGACGCCTTCCGCGAGACCTTCCAGGGCCTGCCCGCCGACCGCTGGCAAATCTTCCTGGAGCCAGCCGAAGTCAAGGTGTTGCTGAAGGATCTGCGTTGAGGCTTTTATGCGACTCGGCAACTATCAGGCAGGTCGACTCTCACTCCACCCACTCTCCCCTCCTCGGAAACAACCGCCATGCGCCCCAGCCCGTTCCTCTGGACATTCTTGCTCTTGGTTCTCTCCTCGGGGCTGGCTCAGGCGGAGCATGAGGGGAAGCTGCAGATACTTCTGCTGGGTGACAGCACGACCGAGGAGAGCGTCCCGCGCAGGCATAATCCTGCGGGGCCGCATTTCGAGGATGTGATTCGGTTGCTGCTGGCCACCGAGAAGGACGTGCCCCCGGCGAATGTCATCAACCAGGGCCTCTCTGGCGATACCATTCACAACTTGCTGACCAACCGCTACGACAAAACCGTTCCGCAGCTGTCGGGGGTCGACTATGTCTTCATACGGTACGGGCTCAACGATCTGGGAAGGCGAGAGGATTTTGTTCTCAACTTCCCGAAAGATTTCCACGAGCTAATTGCGCGGCTAAGACGCGATTGTCCACAGGCGACGATCGTGCCGATGACGGTGATTCCGTACTTCGCTGCCGAACAGAGCACGCAGATCAACGACCTCGTGAAGGCCGTCGCGACGGAGGAGAAGCTGACGCTGTTCGACATCTATCCGCGTTACGCCGCTGAACTAGAACATGGCCCGGACATGCTCAACTACCGCCGCTTCCCACTCGACAAGATTCCCGAGAAGGACCGTGAGTGGGTCAAGCCTTTCGTTCACGGGGGCACTGTGGAGGTGATGGACAACACGCTCGATGCCCATTTTCGTGACCTGCCGGGCTGGTTCGGCGACCGCCATCCGAACTCGGCGGGGTATCACGTGATCGCCGATGAGACGGCAAAGTTCCTCGTGAAGCAGATTCGGGAGCGTCAGTAATTTTGCCGTCCGTTTTAGGTTCTGTGCTGGTTCCTCAGTGGAGGCAGGAGGTGAGGCGACCGGCCAAACTTCGCGTCCCGCGAGACTTCCGAAGTCTTCGGAGACTTCGGAAGTCTTCGGAGACTTCGGAAGTCTCGCGGGTCAGTTTCCACTGGCCGCTCGCCTTACGGGATTGGTCGCGGCAGGCTCGGCGAGTTCATGGCGCTGAAGCCAGCGTTGGGCGGTCGCAGCCGCGTGGGTCAGGGGTGCCAGGCGACGAGGACGTTCACCGTTTTGGGGAATGCTCTCGTGTCGCGAGACCCCAGATTGCCATCAGACCTGCCGCGTCGAAATTCGTGGGGTATTCGCCGGTCGATGTCGTGCAGCCTCTGGAGTACGTCGCCGGGAAGATGTGCTGTACGCTGGCCCGGTGGACCTCCAAGTTCAACGCACCGCGTTCAGCCAGCAAAGTCGCCGGACTCGGGGAATCCGGCGACTGGCCCCCCACGACACGCTCGAACACGTCAGCTGGGGTGTGAAGTCTCGATGCCAACGGAGGACTCATTTTCGCCTTCGCGTGAGGCACCTTCTCTCACCCCACTCGTGGTGCCTGCTTCTCTCGAATCGGAGGGCACTGCGGCGCCATTTCTCGATTCAGGTCGATGTACTCCCGCCACGGTTCCGGCACATCGTTCTCGTAGTAGATTGCCTGCACTGGACACTCCGGAACACACGCTCCGCAGTCGATACACTCATCCGGATGGATGAACAGCATCGACTCTCCCTCATAGAAACATTCGGCAGGGCAGACCACCAGGCAATCGGTGTACTTGCAGCCGAAACACGGTTCTGTCACAACCATCGCCATCGCAGTTCTCCTGGTATGGGCCGCTTGATCTGAGGTGGCCTCACTCAGGAGATGCCGGTTCGCGACGAGTCTGGTCACGGATTCCCAAAGTTTTCCCGATCTCTGTCCCAAAGGCCGCACCGTGTCGCCACCGCTCGACGACTCGCCGCCGCCGGAGTTGACTCGACTCATGCGGGAAGGCGCGGCCAGCGAAGCGGGGGCGAGAGACCTCGTGGATCGCTACCTGGCCCGGCTGACGGCGCTGGCGAGTTCGCGGCTCTCGGCCACGCTCCGACGACGACTCGATCCCGAGGACATCGTCCAGTCCGCGTTCCGCAGCTTCTTTGTGGGGGCGAGAGAGGGACGTTTCGAAGCCGCGACCGATGCCGATCTCTGGTCGTTGCTGGCCACAATCACCCTCCGCAAGCTCGCCCATCAAGCGCGGCGTCATCGCTCCGAAAAGCGGTCGGTACTGCGCGAGTCCGAGCCGCCCGATGAATGGACCGCGTCCGCTCGAGAGGTTCCGACTGCTGAGGAAGCCGCGCTGCTGGCCGATGAACTCGAATGGCTGGTCGAGGCTGTTGACGGACTCGACCGTGAGATATTGGACCGGCAGTTGAGCGGTCAGGACATTCGTGCGATCGCCGATGAACTGGCCGTGAGCGAGCGAACGGTCCGCCGGTCACAACAACGGACTCGCGAGTTGGCGACTGCTGACCGGTGGCATGGCGAGTTCGCGAGAAGGACGGCCAACAGCGAAGTCGTGCGGTCGCCCAAGTCCGTGCCGCCGGGACATGGGGGGCCCAGTGACGGGACTGAACGCGATCCACTGGCGGGAACACATCCGACGCGCTCGCTCGACGAACTCAACCTCCATGAGATGGTCGGGCAAGGGGCGTTCAGCAAGGTGTTCCGGGCCACCGATCGAAGACTTGGACGCACCGTCGCGGTCAAGTTCCTCAAGAAGGCTTCGTGGTCCGATGCGCGAGCCATCGGTTCGTTTCTGCGCGAGTACGAGACACTCAGTCGGTTGCAACACCCACACCTGTTGTCGGTGTACGGCTGGGGTCGCACGTCACACAGCGCGGTCTTCCTGGTCATGGAGTGGATCGATGGCCGAAGCCTCGCACCGTGGCAGGTCGCACTGCGTCCGGCCAGCAAGGTATTGAGGGTCGGCTGCGAAGTGGCCAGCGGATTGATCGCTGCTCATGCTGCCGGGGTCTGGCACTGCGACTTGAAGCCCGGAAATGTCCTGCTCGATTCGAATGGCCAATGCCGATTGGCCGACTTCGGCTTTGCCCGCTGGGGCTCTGACGACAACTCCCCGCGTGGCGGCACAGCTGGGTTTCTCGCTCCCGAGCAGATCAATCCGGGGTTCGGGGCGATCAGCGAGCGAACCGATGTGTATGGACTTGGTGGACTGCTGTACGCTCTGCTCGCGGGTCGACCACCGTGCTGTGGTCGCGACCTGCCAGAGACCCTCGTGCAAGTGCTGTCGCCAGAGCCGGTGACTGACCTCCAAGAGTTCGGCGTTCCGGAGGTGATCAGCCGAGTTGTGATGCGCGCCTTGAGTAAGTCCTCTGGGGGGCGTTGGCCAGCGATTGTGTCGATGGCTCGTGAACTTGAGCCGCTGATGGTGTTGGGATGATCCATGATTCGAGTCCGTTCCAAGACTGATCTCGAATCATGGCGATGACACCGAGTCGCTGTGGTCCTCACTCAACGACGGGGATGTTCAGACTGTTCAACGAGAGACTCCATGTCAAATAGAATCCACGCGCCCACGAATCGTCGGGATGTCCATTCGGATTCCGTTTAAGATGAAATTGGAAGTTGTTCCTGACACTCGGGACTTGCTGTCCCCGGCCTTCTCGACGATGATCTCTTCGAGGTCTGTGAAGCCTGTCAGTCGAATGGAGTAGGCGTGGCGATCCGGTCCAACCATTATGATGCCGCCTTCGAAGCGTATCTCGTGGCGACGGGACGCCCGTTTGTGGCGATTGACGAGAGCCGTCGCGCGCAATTGGCAAATGTCTCCCTGAAGTCGATGGACTTTATCGTCGACGGGGGCGAGCACCGGCTCTTGCTCGATATTAAGGGGCGGCGGTTTCCGACAGGGGGGAACACGGGCACGCGCTGGGAGTGCTGGGCCGACGCCGATGATGTCGAGTCGCTACTGCGCTGGGAGCAGGTGTTCGGTAACCGCTTTCGCGCAGCGTTTGTCTTTGCTTACGAGATCATTGACCCGCACTGGTACGCTTGGCACCCGCAGCGCTGGGAGTACGCGGGTCGGACTTACGCCTTCTATGCGGTGTGGGTTCGCGATTACGCGGGAGTCATGCGGCAGCGGTCCCCGCGCTGGGAAACCGTGGCCCTGCCGACCCAGGAATACACCCGCCTCCGCCGTCCGTGGGAAGAATTCCTACCCGCGTGACACAGAGTGATCTGTTCTCCGGAACACGGCCCCCCACCCCAAATGGCGAGATCCCTGATGCCTCCCGCTTTCGGAACTCCTCAGCGAGGATGGGCCGTAAGAAACTCAAAAAACGCAAAAGAGGAGGACTCTTCCTTTTGCGTTTTTTGAGTTTCTTGCGGCCACCTCACTTCCACTCTGCGGTCCTCGCTCACGTCGCCCCCAGCCTGAGATGCCCTCGGTGAGTCCCCTCGCCTGGGGGCCGGGCGATCCAAGGAGGGCGGCCGGACGACAGGATGCCATATGTGGGGCTCGCTGGAAAGCAGCGGCCCGAGCGCAGTGCTGTTTCAAAAGGTGTCAGTATCGGTGGAACCTGGGGAGTCATCTTGAATAGAACATTGCCGAGTCGGCATCTCGCCTGCCTGCGAAAGGGTCATCCCTGCGATAGCACTCGCACCAGTTCCGGGATCAACCGCCTGAAGGCCCGCGCCCGGTGGCTGATTTGCTGTTTCACCAGCGGACTCAGTTCGCCGAATGTCTGGTGGAATTCCCGGACCAGGAAATAGGGGTCGTAGCCAAACCCGTTCTCGCCGCGTGCAGTGTCGATGATCCGGCCGCGACAGGTCGACTCGAAGCTCAACCGCATCACACCCGTTGGATCGGCGACAGCCACATGGCACACATACTCGGCACCGCGTTTCTCCGCCGGAACTGACGCCAGTTCGGCCATCAGCTTCGCGTTGTTCCGCTCATCAGTCGCCCCCGGATCGCTGTAGCGAGCTGAGTACACCCCCGGGGCCCCCTGCAACGCATCGACGCGCAGGCCGCTGTCCTCGCCAATAGTCCAGCGTTTCAGCACCACGGCGATCTGTGTCGCCTTGAGAGCGGCGTTCTCGGCAAACGTGGTCCCGGTCTCGTCGACCTCATGGGCTTCGGAAAACTCGGCCACCGATTGCAACGGGATGCCCACGGGAGCCAACAGGTCGCGAATCTCGCGGCTCTTCTTCGCGTTCCGGCTCGCCAGGACGATGGTGGGAAAAGTGAGACCCATCATTCCGGAGCCTCGTCGCGAACTTCAGCGTCAGGATCGGCCTCGTCCCCTTCATGCTCGATCACGTTCCAATCATCGAAGTCGACATCCCCACCCACATCCATAAACGCATAACAGCTCGGACAGTTGACGACTGTCCCCTTCTCCACCGGCGCGTAACGCGTCACCGTGCCGCATTTGTCACAACGCGCATCAATCCACTCGGAATTGAGATCAACCGGCACCTGATGGGTGAGCGATCGCTGCTGGGCCCGCTCTTCAAATGCACGGACGACAGCTGTGGCGGCTTCCAGGTCACTCGCAGAGACCCAGACTTTCGGCTTGTGCAAGACCGAGTTCAAGCCCCCCACCCAGACGCCAATCTGCGAGTTATCCTCAACCACCTGGGCCGCGACGCCTGCGACGAGCAGCAGTTCGGCGATTTCGTGAGCTTCGATGTTGCTCGCTGCGGTGCAGATCGCCACCGGTTCGTGCAGTTCCATGATTCCTTCTCCTCGTAGGTGACCGTGGTCTACCACAGTCATCCCGCGTCTTCAAGCACGACTCTGGGCAGATTCGATCGGTCTGTGCTTTCATGGCGAGCGACAACAGGGATCTTTTGGCCCGTGGGGCCGAAAGGCAAGCGGCCAGACTGAGCGTACCCAGAGACTTCCGAAGTCTCCCAAGACTTCGGAAGTCTGGCGGTCAGTTTCCACTGGCCGCTCGCCAAAGAGGAATCGCCTCACGGGCCCGATTTTCCAATTCCAAGCGACACCCAAAGTTTTCTATCTCAGGCCTTTGCATACTCCGGAAAAATCGTCACAGGTCTGGATTCCATTACAATAGGGAGAACGGGTAAGATCGGTACAGTCGTTTCACGCCGCACAAACCCACCCTTCGTTGGACCATGCCGTTGAACGGGGCTCTCCCCACTCCCGAACCTCACACCACCTCGGCGTTTCGCCATCTGGTCGAGGCACTCTTGCTCCTTGCGGTCAGTGTGCTGATCTTCCGCACATTCGCAGCTGAGGGGTATCTGATTTCGACGGGTTCGATGGCTCCGTGTCTGCTGGGGTATCACCGACAGGTGACGTGTCCGACCTGTTCGCACCAATTCGCGAAAGGGATGTCCCTTGCGGAAGCCGAGGGGAGTTCAGCGATGGCCTCGACCGCTTCGGCCAGTGTCGGCGACCCGCACGGCATCTCCGGCACAGCGTGCCCCAATTGTGGACGTACCGGGCTGACAGTGAACAGCCTCCCGAAGAACGAGGGGGACCAGCTGTTGGTGAACAAGCATGCCTTTATGCTGCGAAACCCGCATCGCTGGGAAGTGATCGTCTTCCGCAATCCGAGTGACCCGCTGGAGGCATACGTCAAGCGGGCTGTCGGTCTGCCGGGTGAGACCATTGAACTTCGCGAAGGCGAGGTCTTCGCCAACGGGATTCAGCAGCGCAAGTCTCTGACTGCTCAACTCGGCACACGCATCCTGGTCGACGAGCATGCTCATCAACCATATCCCGAGAACGAAGACTGGGGGCCACGCTGGTCGGCGGAGCAGGACGAGACCCGCTGGTCGGAAACGCCCGACGGCTTCGATTTCAGCGGCACCGAGGGTTCCCCCGCTCCGCTCGACTGGCTGGAGTTCCGGCACTGGGTCGTCGCGGGCGGTTCGCACCAGACGCAGGTGGCTCTCGCTCAATGGCCGAAGTCACTGGTGAAGCCTTCTTCCGAGTTCAGCTCGCTCGATTATGACACCGAGAAGAAGCTGCTCTCCTTTCAAGGGGCACTTCCCGCTGAGGAGAGAGAGCGCTGGATCAATCGCACCACAGACGAAGACTTTCACAAGGCCATCAACAAGCTCTACATCCGTTCGCACTATGCGCCGATCTCGGATGAGTACGGCTATAACCAGCGGTATGAAGGGGTCACGAACTACCGCGTCCCCGACGTGATGCTGGAGTTCGAACTCGACCAGGTGCCGAGTACGGGCGAGTTGACCGCACGACTGGCTCATGGGCGAACTCAAGTGGACTGCGAGTTTGACTTCGCCGCTCGCACCATGAGCGTGCGGTTCAACACCCTGTCCCAGGTGGCAGCGACCGTCGCTTTACCCAGTTCTGTCGGTTCCGGTTCGCATCAAATCACCGCTTCTGTCTTCGATGGCCAATTGGTCGTCGGAATCGATGAGCAGCCGCTCGGAGAACCGATCCCGCTCCCGGAAAGTGCCGTGGAGCCGCCCGCACCGTGGGTGGAACGTGTCGCTCGCATCGGTGCGAAGGGAGTTGCGGTCAGCATCCGAAACATCCGGCTGTACCGTGATGTCTACTATACCCCCAAGAATGAGGCCGGTGGCAAGCAGTTCCAGCTGGCCGCTGACGAATACTTCGCCCTCGGTGACAACAGCCCGGTCTCCGTCGACAGTCGCTGCTGGGAATCACCGGGTGTGCCGGAGCGGTCCCTCATCGGCAAGCCGTTCGTTGTGCATCTGCCGTCCCGTCCCGGTCGGATCGCCTTGGGCGACAAGGTGACCTACGTCCGCGTGCCCGATTTTTCCCGTGTGCGTTACATCCGCTGACCGCATTCGATGCTCGTGCAGTGAGTGACTCCTCGCTCCGCTTCGCAAAGCCTTTGCGTCGCGGCTAAACTGGGGTGAGTGCCAGTCATCAACGAGGAATCTCATGGGTCTCCCCGCGCTCGTCAAGAAGTTTACCCCCGCTGAGTACCTCACTCTGGAACGCTCCGCGAGTTACCGCAGTGAGTATTTCCAGGGCGAGATATTCGCCATGGCCGGTGGTTCACCACGGCACAGCTTGATTCAAACGAATCTGACTGCGGAATTACGACAGGCACTCAAAGGTGCCCGTTGTACCGCATACAACAGCGATCTGCGAATCCTCGTCCATCCCACTGGACTCTACACTTATCCCGACGCCAGCATTGTGTGTGGGCCGCTGGAACTCGCGGACGGTCAACAGGATGTCGTTCTCAACCCAACTGTTCTGTTTGAGGTTCTCTCCGACAGCACCGAGGCGTACGACCGGGGCCAGAAGTTTGGGCACTATCGCCAGATCGAATCACTGCGAGAGTATGTGCTCGTCTCGCAGTCAGAAGTTTTGGTCGAGCGCTACCAGCGGAACCCCGACAACACTTGGACGTTGACGGAATCACGAGGTATTGATGCACAGCTCTCACTAAACTCGGTCGGCATCACGATCCCGCTGCTTGAGATTTACGACAAGGTCGACTTCTCGAAAGCCGAGACTGAAGCAGTTTGAACGAGATGTTTTGTCGCTCACTGGCCGTGTTGCCAGTGAATCCTCGCTCCGCTTCGCAGAGTCTTCGCGTCGCGGCTAAACGGGCGTGTCATTCCATCGGACCGCTCCCTCCAACCAGAAAGTTGTCCCATGCGTTACTCACTGCTCGGATTGTGTCTTGCTTTACTGGCCCTCTCCACGGCGTTGAGGGCCGCTGACCCGCCGATCTTTCCGGGGGCCGCCAAGCTCGAACAACTCTGGAACGAGGGCGAGTTCACCGAAGGGGCGGCTCTCAGTCCTGATGGATCGATCTACTTCAGCGACATCGCCGATGTGCAGGTCGGGAAGGTCTACAAGTTCGACCCGCAGACCGGAAAGACCACCGTCCACTGCCCCGACAGCCAGAAGAGCAATGGCCTCGTCTTTGATGCGAAAGGCCGATTGCTCGCAGCCTGCGGAGCCAACGCGGGAGCACGGGCGATCACCGAGATCACCCCGGACGGGAAGGTCAAACCCCTCGTCGAGAAGTTCGAGGGCAAGCACTTCAACGCTCCCAACGATCTCGATGTTCACCCGCGCGGCTGGGTCTACTTCACCGACCCGTTCTATGTCGGGAAGGAGCCTCTGGAACTCGACCACATGAGTGTCTATCTCTGGAAGCCCGAGGACAACTCGGTGACACGAGTCACGACCGACATCACCAAGCCCAACGGCGTGGCCGTCTCTCCCGATGGGAAGACGCTCTACGTGGCCGAAACGAACAACGGCAAACCTCTCCTCGGCACCTCCGAGTTCGCTGCTTGGCGGATGACGCTCAATGCCTTCCCCATCCAGGAGGACGGCACGCTGGGCGAACGCCGGATCATCGTCGACTTTGGCAAGGATGCGGGGATCGATGGCATGTGTACCGACAAAGCGGGGCGCATCTTCGCCGCGATCCGCAACGAGAAACGCTTCGGCATCGCCGTCTTCGACCCCGCGACCGGAAAGGAGCTGGCCTTCATCGCCACGCCCGAGCTGCCCACCAACTGCTGCTTCGGCGGCGGCGACGACCGGAAGACGCTCTACGTGACCGCCGGGAAAGGCTTCTACCGGATCAAGTCAACGGTCGACGGACCGCAGTGATGCGAGCATCATTGAGTTTGCTCTTCGCGCCTGTGTCGTGAGCCAAAGAGCCCTACCCCCTACTCCCCAGCAACCGCCGGAACCGGTGGCAGTTCCGCAGCCCCCGGGCGTTGCAGTGGGTAGATCACCAACTGCTCGGCGGCGTGATTGGCGGCGGGATACTTGGCGCGGGCGGCGGGGATGGCGGTGCCGCGGATGGTGTCGTCGTCCTTGTAGCGCTCGTGCTGGTCGTGGTGGTACGCGGCCTGCTTCGCGTCGCCGAGTTGGGTGTAAAGCAGATTCAGTCCGTAGTGGGCGCGGAAGCTTTCCGAGTCGATCTTCAAAACACGCTCGTAAGCGGTGATCGACTCCTTGATGAGGGCTTCCCGTTCGGCCTTCCGCTCCTCACCGCGGATCTGCCGAGCCTGATCGAACAGCACTCCGCCCAATTCCAGCCACACGTCATCATCCAAGCTGAAGTCGAACTTGCGCCTCACCCGCTCGGGCGAATTGTTGTTATCGAGGATGCTGCGGAACGCCAGTTCGGCGTCCTTCAGCTGGCCCTGTTGCCGACTGATCAGACCGCCGAACCAGGCAGCTGTCCATTCGGGGGCGGGCGGGTCTGTGTACTCGCGGGAGCGGTTGAGGGCGGCGGTCGCCTCATCGAGGCGGCCTTCGGAGAAGTAGACGCGGGCGAGGTTGAGCGGCCCGTCGAAGCGTTTGAGCTTCTCGACTTCGGTGAAGGCTTGCTCGGCCTGACGAAGCTCTGCACGGCCTTCGAGGAACAGGCCGATGCCATAATCGTTCCAGCGCTGCCAGACGGGAATCTCGGTCTTCTGCGAGGCCACTGGTTTGTCGATTCCCTCGACCGGAAGCGTGAGCGTGTCGCTGGCGATGGTCACGACGGGCAGCGGGTTCTTGAACGGCTTCCCCTTCTCGTACCCGCGCATCGGCAGGTCGCCGTCCTTCGCGGTCTTAGTGACATAGTCCATGTACTCCTGGTCGAACTTGCGGTACTGGAGCTTGACTTCGATCGTGACATGGTCATCGAGCTTTTCGGGCAGTGTGAGGCCGTAATGGGCGACCTGCCCTGCCCCGGGCGGCACTTGGTGGTTGTAGAGCGGGACGCGAATGTCCTGCGGATTGCGGCGGTTGATGCGGTTGCCGTGCTCGTCGAGCAGGAAGACATTGATGAAGTGCGACCAGCGATCAACCTCCTGCTTTTCGTCCATACCGCCGCTGCGACCGATGACCTTTCCGTTGCTGGTGACCTTCACATCGACCCAGATCTCGTTCGAGTCGACCGTCCCCTGTGACAGTGGATGGCCCATCTTCAGCGTGCGAATCACCGTTTCCAACAGATAGCTCGCTCCCGGCTTCAAGGTCGGTAGCGTGGGCCGCAGCGGCGCATGCAACTGGCCGTCGATCTGGCCGTTCTCCTTGATGCCGAAGATGTCGATGCGCGAGGTGCCGACTAGAAACTTCTCATGGCGGGCGACACTCTCATCGTCCCCCTTGAGCCAGGCCAGCCCGGTGTTCGCCGCCGGGAAGAAGTGGTCATGCACCGAGAGCATGCCCGACTTGTCGAAGTCCTTTGCTCCAAAGTCCTGCGACCCGGCTAGAGGCATGTGGCACTCCGCACAGTTCGTCTTCGCCACATCGGGGTAGTAGAAACTCTTCACCCCATGTCCCGAGACACCCGACAGACGATAACTGTCGTAATGGTTCTGACCACGCACGAAGTCGCGATAATGATTCAGCTCATACGGCAACCCGACCTTGTGACAGGTCGAACAGAACTCAGCTGTCTTGTGATGCGGCTTGAGGAACGTGTTCTTGTGGAAGGTCGGCTTCGACTTGACGAGTTGGTTGTTGACCCATTGCAGCAGCGGGTCGCTCGCCTTCGCGAATGGGTAATGGATCGGCTCTTCAATGGTGAAGTCCGCATTACCAACCGTGCTGTTCACATGCGTGATCGCGTGGCAAGTCGTACACGTAATCCCCGCATGGGCGGTGGCGTGCTTTTGCAAATCGTAGTTCGGGTCGTCGAACGCCCCGCTGAAGAATGGGACCGGATCATGGCAGCCAGCACACCACCGAGACGATTGCACATTGCCGTCCCGCTTCATGCCGAACTCGCGCGTCTCGCGAATACTGGCGAGGTACATCGGGTTGTTGAAGGAGCTAAGTCGATGCGAGCTTTTGCTCCACTGAGCGTGGACATCGGCGTGGCAGCGTTTGCAGTAGTCGTCCATCATCAGCGTATCGGCTGGGATGAAGTTCCCGGTGGCAGTCTTGGCCAGCGATGGCAGGAAGTATTTCTCGCCCTCCTTCGGCCCGGCGACGTTCCACTTGCGAGGGTCGGTCGAGTGGCTCACGGCAATGGCCACGACGGCAACGGCCACAGCTCCCAGGTAGCCCAAGCCGTACTTCCACTGAATCTTCGGCCCCGCGAGACGGTGCAAGATATACAGCCAGATGCCAAACAGCGGGCTGATGACATGCGCCCAGTAGGCAATCGAGCGGGCCTGCGGCTGCCGGAGTTCGAAGCCTCCTACTCGGAACAGAGCCAGTCCCGACACCAGCACGACAATGCTGGCAGCGAACAGCGCGTACCCTACCGTCACAGCTCGCCGATTCTTGCGCCCCAACGTGTTCTTGATATGAACCAAGCAGAACACAATGAAGGGCACAACGAGCAACAGCCCCAGGACCAGGTGACCCAAGAACATGCACAGGTAAAAGAAGTTCTGATAGGTCCGCCCCGTCGACCACTCCATTGCCGTGATCGTGGTCAGGTAGGCCGAGTTGGCAATCAACAGCGCCAGAAGAGCCAGCACCAGATACAACAACTTCCGCAGCTTTGGCCCGATGGCCTTCTTGACAATGGCTCGCGGCGGCACCACTCCCGAGGACGCCGAAAAGGTGGGAGGGGCAATCGACGATGGGAGCCGGGAGACTCCGTCACCGTTTTCAGAGAGGGGAGTGGACATCAACACACCAGAAATGGAACTGCCCATGTGTGGAATGACTGGGCGAGGGAATGACTCTGGATTCTAGCCGGTTTGCGAATGATTCCCAGAGGAGGGTCCGGTATGGAATCCGGATCCCCTGGGCTTCTCTGAGTGCCCCCTCCTCCGGCCATTATCAATCAAACTTGATTTCTCATCCGCCGGAGTGTGTTGAACGATCCCCGCATCCCCTTGATGGCCTTTGTCGTATCCCCTACGATCCGTAGAGGTTCAGCGAGCGGGCCGCAGGTCCGGAAGCACTCCAATGGATGGGGCACTTCGCTGAAAGTCTTCTCTGGCATGAGGTTAGGTGCAGACGTGGAGATACCTCCGCTGCTCTTGTATGTGGGCGCGTTGATCGGGTTCGTCGTCACGAACATGATCCTGACCCACATTATTGGCCCGCGCAAAAAGACGGCTGTCAAAGACATGCCGTATGAGTCGGGAATGGACCCGATCGGCGATGCCCGGCAGCCATTTGACGTGAAGTTTTACCTCGTCGCGATCCTGTTTCTGGTGTTCGACGTGGAGTTGCTCTTTCTGTACCCGTGGGCGGTGAGTGCCTATCTTCCTGAGGGGCAGACGGGTGGGATTCCAATCGAACTTCGCAGCACCGTGTTCGGGGTGATGCTGGTCTTCATGGCGACGCTGGTAATTGCGTACGCCTATGCCTGGAAGAAGGGCGTCTTCAAGTGGCGATAGTGTGTCGCCTTTCGCTCCGCGAAAGGACGTTCTTTCGCGGAGCGAAAGGCGACACACCCCCGAAGCCCGTCTAAACAGTACAATGGATCGATAGAGGATTGGTGAGCCATGGTCGACCTGCCGAAACAACCCGGACTGCCCGATAACGTCTTCATGACGAAGCTCGACGCAGCTGCCAACTGGGCCCGTTCCAACAGCTTGTGGCCAATGCCATTCGCGACGGCCTGCTGCGGGATCGAGCTGATGGCGACGGCTTCGAGCCGGTTCGACCTCGCTCGGTTCGGGGCGGAAGTGATGCGGTTTTCGCCTCGGCAGTGCGATCTGATGATCGTCGCGGGCCGCGTGGTGATGAAGATGCTGCCGGTGTTGCAGCGAATTTGGCTCCAGATGCCAGAGCCGAAGTGGTGCATCTCGATGGGGGCCTGTGCCTGTACCGGTGGGGTGTTTGACACCTACGCCGTGGTCCAAGGCGTCGACCGCTTTATCCCCGTCGATCTGTACGTCCCCGGCTGCCCGCCGCGTCCCGAGCAGTTGATCGCGGCGATCATCGAGATGCAGGAAAAGATCATGAAGACCGGCACCTTCGACGGTCGCGAGTTCGCCAAGCGGACCGAGGCGACGGGGCCGATTCCGGTGGAACTCGAGGAAGTCCGTCGCTCTCGGGCCGCGACGCTGGTCGAGGGGTTGGAGATCTACCAGCCGCCGAAGATGTAGGATGTCGGAGGACAGATTCGGAAATCGCCATGTCAACCACCCAACTCACCATCGAAGAACCTCGATCCAGCCTGGGAACACCAGTCTGGGAGTTGGCGCGGCTGTATCCAGTTCAAGGCGAATGGACTGAAGCGGAATATCTGGCCCTCCAGACGAATCAGTTGATCGAGTTCACCCACGGGGTGTTGGAGTTTCTGGAGGTGCCGAACCGTAAACATCAGCGCATTGTCGGCTACCTCTATCGTCATCTGTTTCTCTACAACGAACAGCAAAGTTTGGGTGAGGTTCAGACGGCACCTTTGCCCATTCGAGTGTCCCCTGAAACGCTTCGCGAGCCAGATGTGTTGTTTCTCGCACAGTCGCGCTTGCTGGAAGACGAAACCATCCCACCCGATGGTGCCGATTTGGCAATGGAAGTGGTCAGCCCCGGTCCGGAGAGCCGAGAGCGTGATCTGGTCAAGAAACGGCACGACTACGCACTCGCGGGCATCTCGGAATACTGGATCATTGACCCGGACCGAGAGACGATCACAGTTCTGGCTCTAGAGGATGATCAGTACCAGATGATCGGGGAATACCGGAACGGGCAGAAGGCGACTTCACAACTCCTCCCCGGCTTTGAGATCGATGTGTCTGGGGCGCTGTCCGCCTAGTTCGAAGGAATCCGCTCCACTTGACCCACGAGGAATGATCACGCGATGCGAGTCATCGAGTCCACCATCGAGAGACCTCGATCCCGCCGGGGAGAACCGGTGTGGGAAGTGGCCGACTTGCAGCCCGTTCGCAGCCCGCTTCAAGGCGACTGGACCGAAGAGGACTTCATCTCGCTCGACACGAATCGCCTGATCGAGTTCACACATGGGTTGCTGGAGTTTCCCGAACCACCGACGATGCTCCATCAGATTGTGGTTGGGAATCTGTTACGAGCGTTGGATGAATTCGTGGGACGAGGGAACGCACTCTTCCATATGACGGTCAAGCTGTCACCAGACGTGATCCGCATGCCGGACATCTGCCACTTCGATGGGCGTCTGGTGGACTTTAAGTCGAACGATCCGCTCAGCGAAGTGAAGCTGGTGATGGAAGTCTTGAACATGAGTGCCGCGTCACGCGAACGCGATCTCGTCACCAATCGCCGCGAGTACGCTGACGCCGGGATCGTCGAATACTGGATCGCCGACCCGGATGAAGAAACGATCACGGTGCTGTCTCTTGATGGCAAGCATTACGAACCAGCCGGCGAGTACAAACCGGGGCAGAAAGCGGCTTCGGTCTTGCTCCGCGGGTTCGAGATCGAAGTGACGGAAGCCTTCCGATGTGCTTGACCCTGCCCACGCCCTGCCCCACTGAAAACTGACCACTGACGACTGAAAACCTCCCCCATGACCGACCTGCAACCCCTCATCGACAAGTTCGCTCTGACCACCAGCGAGTTCCGCGACAACCGCCGCGTGGTAGTCGCTGCGGTTAAGCTGGTGGCACTGCTCGAAACGCTGAAGAACGCGCACGGGTTCAGCATGCTGGTCGACATCACGTGCGTCGACTATCTGGAGTACGAGGGTGCAGCGGACCGGTTCGGAGTGGTGTACTGCCTGCTGAACATGACGACCGGCGAGCGGTTGATCGTGCGGACCTTCATCAACGACCCGAGTCCCAGCCTGCCGACGGTCACGACGCTCTGGAAGGGAGCCGACTGGATGGAACGCGAGGTGTACGACATGTTCGGCATCACCTTCACCGGCCATCCCGACCTGCGACGGATCCTCATGCCGGATGAATTCACTGCCTTCCCGCTCCGCAAGGATTACCCGATCAAGGGCCGGGGTGAGCGGCACAACTTCCCGGTCATTACACGGTCGGAGAGTTAGAGGGGGAAGTTTTCAGTCTTCAGTTCTCAGTCGTCAGATAGAGACAACACTCAAGCACTATGTCCACTGTCGCCCATCCCCGAATCACGTCCGAGGAGCTGTTGAAGCTGCCCGGTGGGGAGCGGTACGAACTGGTGAACGGTGAATTGGTGGAGAAGGCCCGGAATGTCCAGTCGGCTTGGCTCGCGGCCCATCTTTGCGCACAACTGATCGGGTTTGTCGAACCACGCGGGCTTGGTTTCGTGTTCGGGGGTGGACTCGGTTATCAGTGCTTCCCCGGAGACAACGTTCGTCGGCCCGATGCCTCGTACATTCGCGCGGGGCGGTTAACGCTGACTCAATTCGAAGCGGAACATTGCACCGTTGTCCCGGATTGCGTGGTCGAGGTCTTCTCCCCTGATGATCTCCCTGACGATGTGGAGCACAAGGCCAATGAATACCTGTCCGCTGGTGTTCATCTCGTCTGGGTGCTGAACCCCGAAACTCAGACGATCCTCGTCTATCGTCCCGATGGATCGATGGCCCATCTATCGTCCATGAACGAACTCGACGGCGAGTCCGTCTTGCCCGGCTTTAAGTGCTCCGTGAAGTCACTCTTCCCGGACAAGGTTCAACTAGGACTGAAGCCGACCTGACTGCATCGCCTCGACAGACTCACGCCTGCCGCTCTCCTTCGATCCAGCCTCAACCCTCAACCCTCAACCCTCAACCCTCAACCCTCAACCCTCAACCCTCAACCCTCAACCTCAACCCTCAACCCTCAACGTTCCTCCCGCAATGCCCTCGCCTTTTCCCGGAATGGACCCGTTTCTCGAAGCCCGGTGGGGCGGTGCCCACACCACAATGATTGTTCACGCCCGGCGGCAACTGCAGTCTCAACTCCCCGAAGGGCTGATCGCGGATATCGAGGAATACTTCGCGGTTTTGCTCGATGTCGAAACCCGACGCTATCCGCCTGATGTCGCCATCGTACAGACCGAGGGGGCCAGTGCGTCCCGAGCCGGGGCTGCCGTTCTGGATGCTCCGGAAGTGGCTGTCCCATTCATTGCCATCGATGAACCCGAAACGCTGCACCGCATTCGCATCACCAGCATCGAAGATGATCGGCTGGTCACATCGATTGAGATCCTCAGCCCGTCCAATAAGGAAAGCGAACTGGCTCGCGAGAGGTTTCGTCGCAAGCAACTCAATTTGCTGGGCGGCGGTGCCAATCTCGTCGAGATTGATCTCCTCATCGGCGGCGGGTGGACCGTCTTCGTCCGCGATGATCGGATTCCGCCGGACTACCGCACGCCGTATCGCATCTGTGTCGTGCGAGCGGACGCGCCGTGGGCTCCGGAAGCCTACAAGGCTCCCTTGGAATCACGCCTCCCGGTCATCCGGATTCCTCTGCGAAAGCACGACCCGGACATCCACCTCGACTTGCAGCTGCTCGTCGACGCTGCCTGGGAAGACGGGGCTTATGGTCGCCTGGACTACTCACGAGCACCCTGTCCGCGACTTCCCGCGAAGGAGGAGAGTTGGATGCTCGCCCTGCTCGCAGAACGCGGTGTACAACGCTCCCTTTCGCCCACGACACCCTCCTGAGAGAATCCCGCCGCCATGTCCACCGTCGCCCATCCCCGAATCACGCCCGAGGAGCTGTTGAAGCTGCCCGGTGGAGAGCGGTACGAACTGGTGAACGGTGAATTGATCGAGAGCCACATGGGCATCAGGGCCGTCTGGATTACTGCGTTCCTGATCATGCGACTCGGGGGTTTTATCCACCCTCGTCGGCTGGGTCACTTTTTCTCGGAACACCTGGGTTATCGTTGCTTTCCCGACCCTGACAAGATTCGCAAGCCAGACTTCTCGTTTGTCGCGGCCATGCGATTCACGGACAGCCATTTCGAAGAGGGCTATTGCCTCATCGCCCCTGACTTGGCTGTCGAAGTCGTTTCCCCGAATGATCTGTTCAACGAGGTGGAGCAGAAGGCGGAAGAATATCTCGAAGCGGGAGTCCGGCTCGTCTGGGTGATCAATCCGGAGATTCGTATCGTCGATGTCTTCCGGGCCGATGGGACCACGACCCGTCTTCGTGGGACACAAGCTCTCAGCGGAGAGGATGTGATTCCAGAATTCTCCTGTCCGATCAATGAGTTGTTTGACGACATGCCCGACATTAGACATCGCTAGCCCCCTTAACCCTTTGCCCTCAACCTACAACGTCCTCACCCCATGCCCCTGACAGCGACCAACACGATGCCTCCGGATGCTCCTGACCAGGAGTATCACTGGACCCTCAATTTCGGGCCGCAGCATCCGGCCACGCATACCACGCTTCGGCTCGTGCTGACTCTGGATGGGGAGCGCGTCATTGATGCCGTTCCGCATATCGGCTACCTGCACAGCGGGTTCGAGAAGCTGGCCGAGCATCTCGACTTCAACCAGTACGTGACCATCGTCGACCGGATGAACTATCTGTCGCCGCTGGCCAACGAGATCAGTTGGCACCATGCGGTCGAGAAGCTGCTGGGCATTGATCTGACGCCGCGTTGCAAGTACCTGCGGACGATTCTGGCCGAGATGATGCGGCTGCACGACCATCTGCTCAACTGCGGGACCAGCGCCCTCGACCTGGGGGCGTTTACGGCGTTCTTGTACTTCTTCGAGCAGCGGGAACTGATCTACAACATCGTCGAGTACGCCAGCGGACAGCGGTTCCACACCAGCTACACCCGCGTCGGCGGCGTGATGTTCGACGTGAACCTCGACTGGGTCAACCAGGTCCGCAGCTTCACCAAGCAGTTCCGCAAAACACACGATGAGGTCCACAAGCTCCTGACCCGCAACCGGATCTTCATCGACCGCACCAAGGGGATCGGCGTCCTCAGCAAGGAGGACGCGATCAGCTTTAGTTGCACCGGGCCGGTGGCGCGAGCCAGCGGCGTGGTGCGCGACCTGCGGAAGGATGAGCCGTACCTCGCCTACCCCGACTTCGACTTCAAGGTCATCTGCTCGCAAGGCGGCGACTGCTATGCCCGCTATCTGGTGCGTATGCAGGAGATGATCGAGAGCCTGCAAATCATCGAGCAGGCCATCGAGAACATCCCCGGCGGACCGGTGAACGTCGACGCTGGCTCGGGGGTGGTTCTCCCGGCCAAGCCTGCCGTCTACCGCAGTATCGAGGGGCTGATCCAGCACTTCGAAGTCAACATGCCGAACCGGGGCTACGATGTCCCTCACGAAGAGATCTACGCCGCCACGGAAGCCCCCAACGGC
>JAYTCW010000108.1:0-29351 GCA_043736295.1 Planctomycetota bacterium
TCGATCAACACCCGCACCCGACCATCCGTCCCGACTGCCACGTGTCCAGCACCACGTACCCCTCCAACCCCAACACCCGATATAATCCCGCTGCGGACACGCTGCAATCTCTCACTGGTTTGTCGTGCCACTAAACACAACCCCAGTGACGACCAGCATGTCCGCGTTTTACAAGCCACCCCAAAAAATAGTCGGATGAACCCGTGATACAACCACGAAGCAACTCCATTGGATTTTGGGCAGGATTAGTGATCGCGGTGTCATTCATGTTTGCCGCGAGCCATGGAGAAGTGGGCTCTCAGCGTCTGGCGTGTTTCGGTTTTGCCTCCATGCCACTGGCCATCGCGCTGGCAGAAATGCGCAGCGGATACGCGTGGAAAAACATGATCCCCGGCAGTGAGGTGTGTCACGGACTGAATCGCCACGGCGCTACTGGTTTTCAGCCGCCGGACATACCTTGGCTGCCTGTGGCCTGATCCTCTTTGGATTGCTGGTCAGAGAACAAATGTGAAGAAGGTGTCAGGAATCGTAAAATGAAGTCGATGACAAGAAGAACTGGCTGACCGACAGTTCCGGCTCGACTTGGACCGCTGAATCGAGCGACAACAGCCCCAGCTACGTGGAAAAGACCTCCCAGATCCGCAGTCAGTATTCGTGGGATTGGACGCTGAGCGAGTCGAACCATACGAAGACCGATGTGGGGTCCAGCGGGGGTGGTTCGTACGACCAGATAAACGATGCGTGGGATTTCGGTGACGCATCCGCCAGAGGGGGCTAACAGGTTATTGCAGAAGAACCTTTGGCCTTTCAGCCCGTCCAGTGGCGTCTTTCGCTGGGAGACGGCTTGGACAGGCCGTCTTACGGTGAACATATTGCCGTCCGCTCGTTTTACACCCCGTGAGTCGTCGTCCAGCGCACCGACCACCATGACTCGATTCTCTGTGTGACATACCCCCAGAGTGATCCGCTGCGAATCGGCAGGCGGACGATTCCCGTCTCACCCAGGGCCAGTCGCTCGGTCGTAGAGTCCAAATTGATGACCACTTCCAGCTGCGGCTCAGTCATCAGCCACTGTGAGGAGGCCATCGCCGTTGTGACCTCTTCGCGAAGATCGCGGGCCACGACGGCCAAGGGGCCACCCGTTTCAGCGGTCAACGCCGGATGTGCGGCGACTTGGGTCGCTCGCGGTTCGATATGTTCAATCTCACCGCCCAGCCACCTGTCATGTCCCCACAGCCAGCCTCGAACTGGTTGTCCTTCTCGACCGCGAAGCGATACGGCTTCCGACTGCGGGACTAACGCGATCAACTGGGGCCGAGTCGTCGACGCGATCGTCAGCAGTTCGGTCCCTTGCGGCAGATCACGCCCGAGCAGTTCACCCAACCCGCGAGTCACCACGCGCCCGGCCATCGGGGCCTTGACCGTTAGCCCCTCGATCATCCGCGTTAGCTCCACTTCGCGGCGAGTCATCGCCGTGCGGCTAGACCGCTCGACTTCCGCAGCTGTGACTTCTCCCTGGTTGAGGTAGCGGATCTCGCGCTGCGTTGAGGCTTTGACATCGAGTCGCAGCTGTTGCAAATCGACCACCAGATCGGGGTTCTCCAGCTGGAGAAGCAGATCACCAGCCGCCACTTCATTACCGGTCTCGATTGCCACTCGAACCACACGACCGGCAGCCAAGCTATGCACGATCGACAGCGGACGAGTCTGCACCACTGCCGGAGCACTGATGACGCTCGGGGCTGGCAGTCGCTTCGCAGACACAACCAACAGAGCCAGAAACGCCGCCGAGACAACCATGCAGTGCAGCCTCCGTGGTTGTTCCGTCTCACTCCCCATCGCAAAGAACCGCAGCGCCCGTACCGCTGGCCAGAGATACCACATCGTCACAAGTACGACGGCCAGCAACAACCCGATACCCGGCCACAGATTCGCAGCCCCAATAATCATTCCCAATCCGACGAGAGACGACCAGAGCGACGAAAGCACTCCATAGACCGCGATGATGAAGAGCCGCCCCAGTGAGACATCAATCCGTCGCGGCCTCAGTCCCAGGAACACCATCCGCCAGAGATTCTGGACGAACGTCCGCCCCTGCATCGATAAGTTCGGACAGTCGAGCAAATCACTCAACAGATAGTACCCGTCGCTCCTCATCAGTGGGTTCGCATTGAATAACAGCGTCGTCACGGTGGCCGAAATGATGACGTTGGTCGCATGCTGCCGCACGATCGGATTGTCAGTCAGTGTCCACACAATCGCCGCCACAGCTGCCAGCGCAATCTCAGCCAGCATTCCCGCTGCGGAGACCAGCAACCGCTGCGAGGTCGACGCCAGCCGCCAGCAACTGGTGACATCCACATAGGGGAGCGGGACAAACAGCAGCCAGTTGACCCCGCACTCGCGCACGACTCCCCCGAACTTCTGGCACGTCAACCCGTGGGCGCTCTCATGCACCAGTTTCATGAGCAGCCATGTGGCCGCCAGCTTCCACCGATTGTCGGCATCCAGAATCGGTCGCACCCCTTGCCACAGGTCGCCCGCATCTGGAATCAAGCGGACTAGGGCATATCCGCACAGCAGACACCACAGCATTGCTCCTGTTCCGCTGATCAGCCAATCAAACAGCGGCAACATCGCCCGCAACATTCGCTCGGGACTAAACAACGGCATCCGCAGCATCAGCGGATTCATCCAACGTGTGAGGGCCAACTGGGACCGCTTGGCACGCTCTTGTTCCATTGCGGTCACTGACTCATGGCCGATGAGAGCCAAGCCGCTGTCGATCAACCAGCGGCATAATGATGCGGCCTCGTCTTCGGTCAGGGCTCGGTCCTTGAGCCGGAGTGCAGTCGCCCCCAGTGCCTCGCCGATCGTCGTCCGGCCATCAAGGAGCGAGAGGAACGTATACTCCGCCATCCCCACGCGATAGAACCGGCCGCGCAGCTCGTCCTCAATGATCGCCCCCGGTTCTCCGCCAGTCTCGCGTAAGGTGAATACCAGCCCCTCCCGCAGCCGCGGCTTGGCTCCGGCAATCTCGAACGTGGCATGGTCGGGTGTGTGCATGGAGGGGGGGATGGTTGATGGTTAATGGTTAATGGTTGAGGGAGAGACGGAAGGGTACGGAGGGAGGGGAGGGGCCGAAGTGGTGTGCTTGCTCTGTCGATAAACCATCAACCTTAAACCATTAACCCTCCTTCCCATCATCCCCAGCGTGACAACCACCACTCCCACAATGGCTGGAACAGTACCCGTCCCAGTGGCCTCCTCGGCGAGTCAATCCGGGTTCGCCCGCGCATGCCGGGGCGCATCCGGCCTTGGGTATTCTCAAACTCCAGCTCGGCGATGAACACGTTTTCGCCTTCGCTGACCTCGGACTCGGGAGCCAGAGACTGAATCGTTCCCGATAGATCGCTGCTTCCCAGCCCCTCCAGCCAGAGCGTCACCGACTGGCCGACTTCGATGGTCGAGACCTCGCCCGCAGGCACCTCGATTTCGACTCGCATGCGGTTGAGTGGAGCGACCTCGAACAGCACATCGCCTGTCTTGACCGGTGTCCCTTCGACTCGATCTCGCAATCCCTCAAGCACGATTCCAGACACCGGACTGGTGACTTCGAGTTGAGTTTCGCGGTGGGTTAGCTGCGAGTCTTTGACGTTGAGGCGGTCGAGTTCCAAGCTCGCGAGAATCGCCTCTGGCACATCCTGGCCGACGAGTTCGACTTCGTGCTTGCGGGCCGCCTGATGCCGTTCGGCTTCGATCCCGGCGAGCTCCCAGCGGACCTGTCGACCGTCGAGTCGGGCGAGGATCTGCCCCTCGGTGACGGTGTCTCCCCGCTTGGCCAGCACGGTCTCGATCTGTCCATCGAACGGTGCGACGGCATAACGGCGGGCCACCGGAGCCACGCGGCAATCGCAGCGGACATGACTCGGAACCGGAACGAGCATCGCGCCCCCGAAGAGCATCAACGCCAGCACGACCAGCATCCCCGCGCGGCTGCGCAGACTCCTCCCCAATGCCGAAACCATTCGCGAGGCAATCCCCGGTTCAGCACGGCGACACGCCTGTAATGCAATCGCCACATGCGGAGAGGCCGCTGCCATGAACCGCCGCGTCACCTCGCTGTGCAGCTTCTCCTTCGCTCCGGCCCACAGCCACACCCCAACCACGGTTCCATCCGCGAGCTTCAGAGGCGCAGAGATCACCGCCGGAAAGGAACAGTGCTGCCCGAGTTGCTGATGCGCCAGTAGCATCGCCTCGGAGGCATTCACGGGCCAGACGGCGGGCTCATCTCGGAACAGCGTCTCTTGCATCGCCTGCCTGAGTCGGTGAACCGGCGTCGATGTCGGATCGGCCTGCGATGTCCCCGACACCGCCGCTAACCGTAGCGATCTCCCCTGCTTGATCCCGACTGCCACTCGCAAACATCCGAACCGGCGCTGCACTTCATTCACGAGTAACGTGGTGGCCGCATCGAGGCTCTCGGCCCCGGTGACTTTCGAGGTCAGCTCGCACAGCGTGGCAATCGAATCGAGCTGTCGGTCCATCTGCGCAGCGATGTGCGTGAGCGCCCATGTGCGCTGGTAAGCCGCCACCAAGTCGACAATCATCGTCGCCGCTTGGACTGCTCCCGCCTGGGCCGGGACGACAATGAACAGTACCTCTCCCGCCGTGCGAGGGAGCACAATCGGAGCCCCGATCAAGAACAGCGAAGCCGCAGTCTTCGACTGCTGGATCTGTGGCTTGCCTCGCTCAGTCGCAGCTGTGCAGAGTTCCATTAGCTGCTCGCGCATCCCCTCATCGCGAGGCAAATCGCCGGTGATCTGGGCAGGGTCGAATGCCCACTGGCCATCAGACGTGCGAGACACATGGACCGCAGCGATCGCTCCCGTCTCGGCGATGGCGACCTTCCTCAGTTCTGACCGAGCCACCAAGGGGTCAAGAATCTGCGAGGCGATGTGATACAGCCGAGCATGCACCGGCCCGGCCTTCGAGGCGACTGTGATCGGTAACGGCGAAGGGGCATCAATGCGTTGAGTCTTCATGACGGCCATGCTGATGTTCCTGAACGTAGCCACCTTCGCCAGAAGGTGGGCGGATTGTTTTAGTGTTCACAGGTGCCAGCAGACTTCCGAAGTCTTCCGAGACTTCGGAAGTCTGAGCGAGTTCTGGTGAATGCAGTTACCGCAGTACGGGGGCGACCAACCCCGACTCACGCGGCTTGACCACCACCGGCTCACTCCCCCGGATTGGAGCCGTCATGGGTGGCACCAACTCCAGCTGACCGGAAATCCCGCTGCGGAGTTTGTGCGAACGGTTGTCGAGCAACACCTCCATCCGTACCGTCCCGCTGTCGGCATCGGTCACGGGTGAGAGGAAGTCGATCCGCCCAGCGATTCGCTGGCCACGTATCGAGACAGCGCATTCCCCAATCGATTGCAGTCGCTCGGCCATCTCCGTCGAGACATAGAACTTCACTCGCAGTTGGTCGAGGCGGACCACCGTCGCAATGACCGGCTCGCTGCTGGAGAGGAACTCGCCGGGGCGGCGGCGGACCCGCGTCGCCACTCCGTCGACGGGGCTGCGAATGGTGCGTCGTTCGATTTGAGCCTTGATCTGTTCGACTTCGATCTTGCTCAGGATCGCTTCCTCTTCGGAGATGCGCAGCTGGGCCTGGCTGGCGGCCAGTTCGGCTTCAGCCTTTTCGATCTCATTGGCGGAGGCATGCCCATCGGCGAGAACCAACGAGAGCTTGGCCTTCTGCCGTTGTTTGAGTTCGACCTCCACGCGAGCGAGGTCGATCCTGGCAGTGGACTTCGCCTTCGTCTCTGCGGAGCGAAGAGTCGCTTCGAGGACCGCGTTGTCGAGTACGGCCAGAATGGTCCCCGCCTTCACAGCCTGCCCCTGCTTCACGAGTACCTGAGCGACAACGCCCGGTTCCGCGCAAGCGACTTCGATAGTTTCATCCGGCTCTGTGAAGCTGGTCGTCACCTCCGCTCGGAGCCTGTCCCCGCTCAGCAGCACCGCAGCTGCATAGACCGCCAGCATCAGCGTCCGTGCGAACGTGTTCATTCGGTTTCCCATCCTGAGAGGACTTTGCGAACTCCATCCAACCACTCATCTTGCTTCAACAGCTTCGCACGCTGCTGCGAGTGTTCCAGTTCAATGCGCTGCTGAGTTGTGAGAACATCACCGGAGACATCAACGCTGCACTCACCGTCCGACCCGGCCATTCGACGCAGTCGTCTGGCGAGCTTGGGAACATGCTGCGTCAGCAGTTGATCCTCGGCACAGACGAAGACTTGGGCCGATCCGGGGTCGCCTTGTCGAGAGCAGCGACCGATCAACTGGCGGTCGATGCGTTGCGAAATGTACGGCTCGGAGACGACGACATGCAGCCCGCCAGCGTCTCTCGCCGCCCGACTCAACTTGATGTCGGTCCCGCGTCCAGCCATGTTTGTCGCGATCGTAATCGCACCGGTTTGGCCCGCTTGCGAGATGATCGATGCCTCATCCGCATCTTGCAGACCATTGAGGACGACGTGTGGTAGATGGAGAGCTGTGAACTGATCCGAAAGGCGTCGGCTCTCCTCGATCGTCCGTGTCCCAATCAGCACGGGTTGTCCCCGGTGATAGCGTTGTGCCGTATCGCTCGCGATGGCACTTCGTTTGGCGTCGAGAGTTCCAAACGCCCGTTGCCGCTCCAACCGCCGCAAGCAGGGTCTCGCCGTGGGGATCGGGACGACTCGTAAGGCGTAGACACTCTCGAACTCCGGCTCTGCACCCAGGGCCGTCCCGGTCAGCCCGGCCAGCTGGTTGTACTGCTGGAAGTATCTCTGCCGGGTGATGCGAGCGAGTGATGTCTCACTCGGCGTGATCGAAGCCTGCTCTTTTGCCTGGACCGCTTGATGCAGTCCGTCACGCCAGGAACGGTCGGCAAAAATACGACCGGTGTTCTGATCGACGATGCGGACCTCATCCTCGATCACGGCGTAGTGTTCGTCGCGATGGAGCTTGTACTGTGCCTGGATTGCATTTCGCAGATAGGTGGCCCACGGCCGAGCCAATCGCACCTTTGGCCGAGCTGTCAGTGCCTGCTGCGAACGTATGACCGCATCGATCGAGAGCAGGATGTGCTGCGACGGCGACTCGATCGTGTAATCCGTGCCGATGACAAATCGGGCCACACTGTCGCGAGCGATTTCATACGGTGCCGAATCATGCACCCCGCTCGCCGATCCACTCAGGATTAACGGGGTCGACGCTTCGTCCAACAGCACGCTGTCGATCTCATCAATGATGGCATAATCCCGAGGTCGCTGCCGCAGAGGCGTCTCACCCACTCGCTGGCCATTCAAGCCCGCCCTCAGCTTCGAGCCAAGCGGAACTTCGGCCACGGTCCTCAAGGCCAGCTGGTCCTTCAGATAGTCAAAGCCGAACTGATACCCCGGACCGTATGTGACTTCTGCGGCATAGGCTCGTCGGGTTTCGGCCAGCGTTGACTCCTGCCTCAGCACACCCAGCGTGATGCCGAGCATCTCAAACACCGGGCGCAGCTCTTCGCAATCCCGTTCGGCCAGATAGCTATTGGTCGTGATCACATGCACTCCCCGACCCGACAGGGCGCGATTGATTGCAGCCAATGCGGCGACCATCGTTTTCCCTTCGCCGGTCTGCATCTGCACCACATCGCCGCTGGCTACCGCAGCGGCACCGCGAATCTGGACATCATGTAGCACAAAGCCGAAGACACGGCGGATGGCTTCAGTGCCGAGCGAAAAAGAGCGGGCGAGCAGGTCGCTCTCGGTTGTCGTCGTCAATGCCTTTGCCCGCTCCCGCAGTTCGCTCATCGCTTGACATAGTGTTCCGTGTGAGCTGCTAGGCTGAGACTTCCCAAGCATTCGCACTCGTTCGACGAAATCGGAAGTGCGAGTGAAGAGATGCATCTTGAGGCTCTGGTGGGTTGTCAGTTCTCAGTCGTCAGTCAAAGCCCAGGGGTTGCAACCTCTGGGCGTTTCACTCTCCACGATCAACCATCGACTCAATAACACCGCCCTGTCGAGAGAACGAGACCGGTGGGTGGCTCGCGGGCCGGTGATCCACTCCCGTTTTCAATTCTTCTCGACAGGGCGTCAGCGGCCCCCTCGACCGCATACTGATGGCCGGGTGTCGGCTCCCCGCGAAGCGACTACTCTGGAAGCGCAGAGCCTGGAGCCGACTCCGGCTGCACCTCTGTCGACATGATTGGCTTATCCAGCACGGTCCGGGGCACTCCGCTCTCGTAGTATCGCCCCTCGGTAATCATCTCCGACTGGAGCAACTCCCCGGTACTCTTTTTCATGTTCGTGAGTGCTAAGTTGTAGGTCAGCTCCGCCAATAAGAAATCATTCTCCGCAGCTGTCTGCCGCTCCTGAGCGCGGAGCAGTTGATCGAGAACCACAGCTGCTGAGCCATCAGCACCGGGCAACATCTCCCAGCGATGCGCGATCGACTTCGCGTCTTCGGTCGTGGCGGCTATTTGCTGTTGCTTGGCGAGCATTTCCTTGAAGGCCGTCTCGACTTCACGAGTGGCGACTTCGACTTCCACCTTGATCGTTTCGGTGACCGAGCGGAACTGATTCCGCACCTGACGAAGTTCGATCTCGCGGCGGGTCAGGCGTGCTTGAGACAGACGACGACCGATGGGGACTTCAAACTGCAACCCGACTGAGTAGCTGGGCGCACCGACGGAGAACTGATCGTTGTAGGCTTTGCCCACACTGTAGTTGCCTCGCAGGCCAGCGACGTAGGTCTCGGCGATCAGGTTCAATGTGGGCAGCATTTCGTGCTTGGACATGTTTAGCCGGACACTGGCGGACTGCATCTCCTTCATCGCCTGGTTGATCTCCGGACGGCCCTGGAGCGCGGTCGACATATTGGAAGCGACATCGACCTGATAGAGACTCCGCAGCGGTGTGTCTCCGGGAATCAGTTCGGTTGACTGGCCATCGCCGAGTTCCGAAGCATTCACCAGTCCGCGCAGCCGGGTCTCGGCGTTCTTGACAGCTGTCCGAGCCCGAACCAGTTCGGCACGGCGACCAGCCACAGCGGCCCGCGCCCGCAGAATCACGCTTTGATTCGCGTCGATGTCCGCCCGCGCTTCGAGGTCCTTGAGAATCTTGGCACTCGCTTCGTACAGCCGATACTTTTGAATCAGTGACGCCCGTTCCAGATACACCCCCCAGAAGGCCCGAGTCACTTCGACGAGATGCCCCTGCAACTGCCGATGGAACTCACTCTGAGCGGCCTGCGTGTCGATGTTCGCCAGCACGAACAAGCTGCGGTTGTATTCTTCGCCTCGACCGCGCAGCAGCGGTTGTGTGTAACTGAGTGAGAGTCGGGCAGTCCCTTGGTTATTGGGGACAAAGAATGTCGAGTTTGTGTTCTGCGTGCCGAACTGCTGAGCAATCTCGAACTTACCACCCACCTCATTCTTACGCCGCAGTCCCGCAGAGAAGTTGTATTGGTTATTCAAGTAGCGTGTGCCCCCTCCACCGACAGTCAGTGAACTCCCGACGGGATTGTTGAGGTCGTCCCAACGGGTGTCGAAGAAGGCGTTCCAGTCGAAGTACGCATCGGCCTCGGTGATGGCCTGTTCCCGAATCAGGGGCAGGTCACTGAAGACCTGGATCTGGGCTGAGTTATTGAGCGCGTACCAGATTGTCTGTTGCAGCGTGAGCGGCAGGGAGCTGGCCTGGCTCTGCATCGATTCTTGAACGTCGGCATCCCACCAGGGGGCATCGGCGATGTCCAGCACTTGATCGACGGGCTGGTCTGCGGCATCGCGGACCCGGCTGGCTGTGGTGGATGCCACGCTCTGCTGACTAGCCACCGTGATGACCGGGAGATCGTCCGCATGACAATCAGAAGCGGAGCCGCAGACAACCGCTGTTCCGGCCAGGCTCAACACCCAACCCCAGACACCGAGTGAACGCGACCTCTGCGAGTCGCACTGAAACAGAACCATGACTTCCCCCGTGGATCAAAAGGTGGACTAACGAACCGGACTACGATGAGTATCAGAGCTGCCGTACTGAGACGTGGCGCCTCAAGGTGTGGAGACCCGGCATGACTGAAGCGTGGGGATCGCGGCCCCAGCGGACTCGCGGTCTGAACTCTGTTGAGATCGGCAAACCCAGCCGACGTTCCGGGACTTGGCAAGAGGCGCTGCCTCAGTTCGAGCGGCTTGCAGTGGAACACCGCAGAGTTGCGAATCGAGACTCTGATCAGCGGATTCAAACATGAATCGACCTGTGCGATTCCACTCTCTCGGCAAGCTTTTCCGATGGGGAATTCATCATCGAGCGGCGTCATCGAAGTGGTTCTGCAGGGGAATCCGAGCCTGACGAATGTTGGCATTTATCACCAAGTGCTGACGCTGTCCCGAATGGCCTGCTCAGACTTGCGTGATCTCACGGCACCCGATGTTGCGGGAACGAAACATGGCTCGATCGACTCGACTTGGTCCTAAGTGTGACACGAACGCAGAGATCCAGGTCCGCGCCTCAGCTCTGTCCACTCAACTGGGCTGGAACCGCGAGTCTCTCACCTCAGTGTCTCATCGCGAGACGCTGGACCTGGATTACTCTCTACGTCGAGTGACATTCGTCCTCTCGATACGTCGCTGAATAGAAACGTGCAGCCATGTGGGTTGAGGGTTGAGCGAAATAACGCACAACCCCCACCTCCCACCTTCAACGCTCAACCCTCATCTCTCAACGATCTTCCCGGAGATTCCCGCATGTTCCGTCGTCAATCCACCAACTGGCTCCGTCCCCGCACCCTGCTGATGGAACAGCTCGAAGACCGCCTGCTGTTTGATGCCGTGCCCGATGCAGCTGCTCTGACCGAAGAGCCACAGGTCGAGGCTCAGCAGGTGCCGGAGCAGACCCAATCAGTGATCGACCAGACTCCGGTTCAGTCGAGTCACGAATTGATCATCATGGACCCGCGAGTGGCCAATGCGGAGCAGCTTCTCCAGGAACTGCTCTCGGGGCAGACAGGGCGAGACTTCGAGGTGCGATATCTGAACGCCGACCAGGATGGGGTCGAGCAGATCACGCAACTGCTCGCGGGGTCGACCACTCCGTACGATGCTGTCCACATCTTCACGCACGGACAGCCTGGCCAGATCGAACTGGGTTCGACTTGGCTCGCCCCCGAGAACTTGCCGCAACATGCCGGAGAGTTCGCTCGCTGGGGCACCCACCTGAGTGCGGACGCGGACTTGCTGTTCTACGGTTGCGATGTCGCTCAGACAGCTACAGGTGTGCAAATGCTAGAGGAGATCAGCGTCCTGACGGGTGCCGATGTGTCTGCCAGCGATGACATGACAGGGAACGTCAGCCTGGGCGGTGACTGGGATCTCGAGTTCCAGCACGGGACACAGGAGACGGCCACTTTAGAGGCACCTGAGTGGCAGGGTGTACTGGCTCCGCTGCTGATCTCCGCGTCGGGTCTGCCGACGGTCACCGGAACAGGTGGCGTTGGAACCGTTGGACTCTGGACCAACGCGGGAACCGTTGGCGGAGTCCCGATCGATTTGCGTGCCACTGTCATCTCCAGAACAGGAGCCTCTATCGTCGGGTTTACGACCGGCGGCGGTTCCGACGATCCACGGGTAACAATTGATAATGCGGGATCAGCGACCATCCGTTGGGAAGTCTTTCAGTCAGGTACGGGGCAGACCGTCGTAGCAATTGGTGACCCGAACCTCAAAATTCGTGACTTGGACGGCTTCTCAGGTGTCGGAGCATCCATCGAAGGGGCCGCAGCTGACCTGACTGGACTCTATTCATATACCCGTAATAATCCTACAAATCTAATAATCACGAATGATGGCAACCAAGTCCGGGCTGATGGAACGACTGGTCAGAATGCCACTCAACAAGAAGCCTGGGTCCAGTACAGCTGGCGGAATCGCAGTTCGTGGGAGGCCACCTACTTCTGCTTCAATGCGTCTGCGGGGCAGCGGTTTTACGACCATGATGGCGACGGAGATTTTGCGTTCTCCAGTCCCGTGGTCGTCGGAATTCCTCAGATCGACTTGGATAGTAACAACAGCAGCGGAGCGACCGGGAGCAACTACCTGACATCATTCACAGAGGGAGGATTGGCCGTCTCGGTCAGTGATACGGATATTCTTCTGGAGCATGCATCGAGTACGACGCTGACCGGAGCCACGATCGTACTCACAAATGCTCAGGCGAATGATCTAATGACGGTCGGCACGCTGCCCGGTTCTATCTCATCGAGTATCAATACCAGCGTGGCGGGGCAGGTCACTGTCACACTTTCTGGAACGGGCACACTGGCGGAATACCAAACAGCAATTCAAGCCGTCTATTTCTCGAATACCTCCGACAACCCTTCGGCCACGTCACGGAATATCACGGTGCGGGTGACAGATGGAGTGAACCCATCAGATATCGCAGTCGCGACGATTGGTGTTGTCGCAGTGGATGATGCGCCAACTCTCAACCTCGATCCCTCCAATGCCAGTGGTGGAGCGAACGATGGGAACTATGTGGCGACGTACACCGAGAACGCAGCTGCAGTCGCCCTGATGGCGACCAACTCAACTGCGAATGATTTCGGAGAGGCGGACCTGAATCGTCTGACCGTCTCAGTGACAGGAGTGCTGGAAGCAGCTGCGGAACGCATTCATGTAGGGAGTTCGGTATTCACGCTCAATTCGGACTCAACACTGACGACGGTGGCCGTAAGCGGTGTGGCATACAACGTCACCGTCGCATACACGGCGGCGACATCGACATTTGAGATCACTCGCACCGGAGGCGGCGTAATCTCAGTCTCCGAGATGCAAACGATCATGCGATCGGTGGCCTATTCACATACCTCTGAGAACCCGACTGCGGGTGTTCGCACGGTTTCGTTCGTTTCAACGGACAGTGCAGCCCTCACTTCGGTCGCCGTGACGACAAGCCTGACTGTCGTGCCGGTCAATGACGCTCCAATCGTCGATCTCAACTCCGCGGCATCGGTGGGGGATGCCACGCGAGACAATGCAGTCACCTTCACCGAAGGGGATGCAACCGTGAATCTCACCTCCGCCATTGCGGCGGTGAGCGACCTCGGTGAGAACGACATCACCCTGATGAACATCGTCGCCACCGGTCTCGCCGATGGGGCGCTGGAATCGCTGACGATCGGAGGGCAGTCTTTCGCTCTGAATACTGACGCAACGCTCTCTGCCACATTGGGCGGAACGACGTTTGCGATCAGCTATGTGGCCGCCACCGGCACTTTCTCGATTCAGAACAACGCCGGAGCTGCGATCCCGATGTCGTCAGCAGACCTGACGACTCTGGTGCGCTCCATTACCTATCTCAATACCGATGAGGCCCCGTCGGGAAGCGCACGCTCCTTCTCGTTGACTTCGACTGACTCCGGAGGTGCTGTCAGCACCGCAGCTGTGGCGAATGTCACGATCATTGCCGTCAATGATGCACCGAACGCGACAGACAACTTGGTGTCGATTTCCGAGAACGCTGTGGTGCCGGTCTCTGGCAATGTTCTGACGGATAACACTGGCGCGGGAGTGGACTCCGATCCAGAGAATGATGTTCTCAATGTGGTGAACGTCAACGCGACGGCGGTCGCTGGTGCGACGACAGTCACTGGCACCTATGGCACACTTACCGTCAATGCGAATGGGAGCTACAGCTACACAGTGAACGGCAGCGACCCGACGGTGAACGCACTGACAACAGGTCAGACTGTGACAGAAACGTTTGTTTACACCGTGACAGACTTAACCGTTGGTCCTTTGACCGACACAGCGAATCTGACGATCACGATCAACGGGGTCAACGATGTTCCCGTCTTGAACCTTGATCCAAACAACATCACGGGCGGGGCGAATGACGGCAATTATGTGACCACATTCAGTGAATCGACCGGTCCGGTCAGCATTGATGCCAGCCCATTGGCGAACTCTTCGACGATCATCGATCCCGATAACACAACGTTGGCGAGCCTGAATCTCACCGTCTCCGGACTCATTGATGGCAATCGGGAGAAGCTGATCATCGGCGGGACGGCGATCTCGCTCGTCACGAGCGCCACTCAACAGGTCATCGTGAATGGCGAGACCTTCGATATCGATGTCACATTGTCGGGATCGACGACCACTGTCACTGTCACTCCGGGCGGGGCTCCACTGACTGCCGCGTTGACTGATTTCCAAGACGTGCTGCGTTCGATCGAGTACCAGAACACCTCGGTGGAAGCCACACATGGCGACCGCGTGATCGCTATCTCGGCCACTGACGCCGCTGGAGCGACAAGTGCAGCTGTGAGCAGCACCGTTCACGTGCTGAACCAGTTTACGACTCTGAGCAGTGTCACTGGTCCGGAAGACAAGGTCGGCGGCATCAGCCTGGGCATCGTCAATACGGTCGCGGTGGCCCCGTTTACGATCAACCTGAGCGGAGCCCCAACGGGGACCACCCTGTCGGCGGGCACCAACCTCGGTGGCGGCCTGTGGTCAGTCCCAGCGGCCAGCGTGGCCACACTGAAAATCTTCTCGCCGACGAACTACAGTGGTAACTACAACGTCTCGGTCGCCAATGGACTGGAATTAGAGACTGTCGCGGTAATCGTGACTCCCGTGGCTGACACGCCGATCCTGTCCACGGTCGATGTCGTCGACTATGAAGATACGGTCGGCGTCAGTCTGGCGGGGCACATCAGCGCAGTCCTGGCCGATCTGGATGGATCAGAAACCCTCACACTCCAGATCACTACCGTTCCTCCCGGCTTCACGCTGACCGACGGGACCAACACGTTTACCTCTCCCGCGAGTGGTGCTGTTGTCACGATTACCAGCTGGAATCTGGGCATGCTGTTTTTGATTCCACCGCCGAATCAGTCCGGCGAGGTCACACTCAGCCTGTTGGCCACGGCGACAGAATCCGATGGTTCCACGGCCACGAACAACGATGTCATCACGATCACCATCAACCCGGTGAATGACCCGCCGGTCTTCACCGATCTTGTGCCGTCCGTGACTTTCACCGAGACGTTGGTCAACGCCGGGCCACAGCTGATCGACATCGATGTGACCGTCAGTGACATCGATTCGCCGAACTTCAACGGCGGGTCGCTGGTGGTGGGCTACTCAGTGGGCGGCGGGACGGAGGACAGCCTCTCGATTCGGAATCAAGGGACCGGCTCCGGCCAGATTGGCTTCAACGGTACGACCGTGACCTTCGGCGGTGTCGTCATCGGCACAATCTCCGGGGGACAAAACGGAACTGCTGGAACGCCGCTGGTGATTGATTTCAATGCGAGTGCGACACCGGCAGCGGTAGAAGCATTGATCCAGAATATGACGTACGTCAACTCGTCGGACACGCCCGCAGCGGCTCGCACAATTCAGGTCACGATTGACGACGGCGGCACGGAGAACGCGACTGCCAGTGCGCTGACGGTCATCAACGTCACGCCGGTCAATGATGTTCCCGTGCTCGATTTGTCGACTGCGATTGCCGGGACAGGCTATGTCAATACGTTTACGGAAAATGGCCCGGCAGTCTCTGTGACAGCCTCGACCGTCCTGATGAGTGACCCAGACGATCCGAACATCGAGTCGGCACTCGTCGTGCTGACCAATGCTCAAACCGGTGATCTGCTGACGTTTGCATCCAGCCTGCCGGGCGGGATCACGGCGATCATTGACACTGCTGTGCCGGGGATTGTGACGATCACTTTAAGTGGGACCGCGACGCAGGCGGACTACCAGAACGCCCTCGCTGCTCTACGCTTCGAGAACACGAGTGATACTCCGTCGACCACACCGCGAGTGATTGATATCACGGTCAACGACGGCTCCGCGAATTCAAACACCGCGATCTCGACGATCTCGGTTGTGTCGACCAACGACACACCGGCAATTGCTGACCTGAACGGTGTCACCTTCACCGAATCGGCAGTCAACAGCGGGCCTCAGCTGGTGGACATCTCCGTCACCGTGACCGACACCGACTCGATGAACCTGAATGGAGGCTCACTGACGATCAGCTATGACGCGATGGATCTCGGCAGTGCGGACGACCAGCTGTCCTTCATGGACTTTGGAACAGGACCAGGGCTGATCGGGTTTAGCGGAACAACGATCACTTACGGAGGAGTCGTCATTGGCACCGTTCGCACGGGAGCCGATGGATCGAACGGCAGTGATTTGATTATCGATTTCACAGCCAACAGCACCCCGGGTGCGGTCGATGCATTGCTCCAGTCATTGACCTACGCCAATGCCGACAACACTCCGGCAGCCACGCGTACCATCACAGCTGTCGTGACCGATGGCGATGGAGGCACCAGCAATACGGCGACCAGCCAGATCACGATTACTGCCGAGAATGATCCGCCCGTGCTCTCGGCCACTGGCACTCCCACATATACGCAGGACCGGCCCGAGGTCGTTGTGGCTCCCACGGTCACCATCAGCGATGTCGATGATACGTTCATCGAGTCGGCGACTGTGACGATCTCGAATATCGACCGCGTGAACGATCTGCTGACTCTGACCCCAGCTGCGCAAGCGGCAGCGACGCTCGCGGGCATTACGGTCACGGCCTACAACCCCGCGACGGGCGAGTTGACCCTAAGTGGATCGGCCTCACCAGCCGACTACGAAGCCGTACTGGCTGGGATTCAGTTCTCCAGCAGCTCGGGTACGCCCACCGATCGAGTGATCTCGTATGTCGTGAATGACGGCACCGACAGCTCCATTGTGGCCACCGTCACCGTCGACTACACAGCTGACACGATGGCCCCGAACGCTCCGGTGATTACGTCGATCATCGATGACACTGGGCCATCAAACACGGATGGCTTCACGAGTGACAACACGCTGACGATCTCGGGAACCGCCGAGCCGAACAGCACGCTGGAGTTGTACTTAGATGGGGTGAGCTTGGGCACTGTCGCGGTCGATGGAGATGGAAACTGGACCTATGACCACACGGGGACGACGCTGGCTGATGGTCCGTATGTCCTGACGGCCACCTCGACCGATGCGGCGGACAACGTCTCTGAGTTAAGCGATCCGTTTGCGATCGTCGTCGACACGAACACGGGAAGCGGAACGCTGATTCAAGGACCGGTCGTCAGTGCGATCAGTCTCGATAGCGGATCGTCTGGCACCGATGGCGTCACCAGTGATAACTCGCTTGTCATCAGCGGGACCGCTCAGCCGAACTCCTCGGTCGAGGTCTATATTGATGGTGTCTCAATCGGAACCGTGATGGCCGATGGGGCTGGGTTGTGGAGTATCGACCACACTCCGACGACGCTGGCTGATGGAACGTACGACCTGACAGCTGTGCAGACTGACCCTGCGGGGAATACGGCGACCTCGCCGATCTTCGAGGCTGTGATCGATACCGACAGCCCCGAACCCCCAGTGGTCACTGCCATCAGCGATGACACCGGCAGCAGTTCGACCGATGCATTCACGAGCGACAACACTCTGGTATTCTCCGGGACCGCAGAGCCCAATAGCTCAGTCGAAGTATTCTTGGACGGCGTGTCCATCGGGACAGTCACCGCCGATGGGGCGGGACTGTGGAGTCTCGATGACACAGCAACCGTCATCGGAGATGGGCCGCACGTGTTGACGGCGACAGCGACCGATGATGCGGGCAACGTCTCCGATCCGTCGGCCCCGTACGCGTTCACAGTCGACACCAACAGCGGCACCGGAACGATTGCGGCCTTCCCGCTGATCTCGTCCATGAGCGATGACACCGGCGTATCGGCAACGGACGAATACACTAGCGATCACACGCTGATGTTCTCCGGAACCGGCCAACTGAACTCCGTACTGGAGCTATTCCTGGATGGGACGAGCATTGGGACTACGAGCATCGATGGAGCGGGCAATTGGACCTTTGACTACACGAGTGTCGTGCTGCCGGATGGGGATTATGTCCTGACCGGAGTGCAGACCGACTTGGCGGGCAATGTCACCAGCCCGTCACCTGATTTCGCCTTCACGGTCGATAGCGAGGCCGTCAGTGGTCCGCATACGACCGTCCCGACCGTGACCGCGATCTCTGTTGATACTGGTGCTACTGCATCGGATGAGTACACCTCAGACAATTCTCTTGTCTTCAGTGGCTCCGCTGATCCAAACGCGAGCGTGGAGGTTTTCCTCGACGGGATCTCGATCGGAACGACCACTACGGATTCCAGCGGAAACTGGAGCTTTGATTACACAACGATCGTCCTGCTGGATGGCGATTACGTGGTCTCTGTCGAGCAGACTGACCAAGCAGGCAATGTGTCGGGCTCGGTGGACTTGCCATTCACGGTCGACAGCAACGATGTCGACGGTCCGCACTCGATGCAGACGCCGACCGTTGTCTCGCTGGCGACGAACATCACTCGCCCGACTCTCACCGGCGAGTATGACAGCGGCGACGCGGTTGAACTGTCAGTCACGGTGAACGGAGTCACCTACGTCCTGGGAACCAATCCCCAGCTCACGGCGGTCGCAGACACTTGGACATTGAATCTGAGTGTGGGAGTCGTCGCTGGTCTGCCAGAGGGAACATACAACGTCACGACGACTTCGACCGATCTGGCTGGAAACTCGCTGACGGATGTGACGAGTGCCGAACTGCTCGTTGACCTCACCGCTCCAGCTGCGCCGACGATCGATGGGCCGATTGAAGGCGATGACATCATCAACGCAGCTGAGGACGATGACGCGGCGATTTCCGGTACGGGTGAGCCGAACACCACGCTGACGCTGACGGTCGACGATGGTAATCCGCTGACACCTCCGGTGACGATCGATGTCCTCGTCGATGCGATGGGGAACTGGACAGTGCCCGTAGCTGGACTGAATCTTTCGGGCCTGAAGGATGGACCGCTGACAGTCACGGCCTTCACGACCGACGCTTCAGGAAATGTTTCGCCCACGGCAACTGCTGCGCCGGTGCATGACACGGTCAACGAGCCGGTTGTCATTACCGGGCCAGTGGAAGGTGACGACATCGTCAACGCGGCCGAAGCGGGAAGCGTTCTCGTGACGGGAACAGCCGAGCCAAATAGCACCGTGACAGTCTCGATCTCGGATGGAGCGAATCCACCCGTCGAGGTCGTCGTGACCACTGACCCGAGCGGGAACTGGACCATTGTCGGCCAGGAAGTGGACATTAGCGGCCTGAACGAGGGTCCGCTGACGATCACCGCCACCGCTGTCGACGAAGCGGGCAATCCGTCTACCAGTGATACGCACGATATTGTGCTCGACATCACGGCCCCATCGATTAACCCGCTCGATCCAGATGCGTTGACGATCGATACTCCGATCGAAGGGGACAACACCGCGAATGCGGCTGAGGACAACGATGTTCTGCTCACAGGGACTGCTGAGCCCAACTCAACCGTGACATTGACCGTTCGCGATCCCTCGGGACATGGGGTCACAGTCACGGTGATGACCGATCCGGATGGCCTCTGGACGATTACGGGCGATGAACTCGACCTGAGTGCCTTCGATCAAGGCACGCTCGATGTCTCGGCCACGGCGACCGATCTGGCTGGAAACACCAGTGCTGCCGTGGCGACCACTTTCGAGCATGACTCGCTCGTCGGCGTGACGATCACCGGTCCCGTGATGGGCGATGATCGGATTCGCGATGCGGAGGACAACGCGGTTCTGGTGATTGGAACGACTGACCCGAATGCTTCCGTTTTCGTGACGCTGACGGATGCGGCTGGGAACACTGTCACGGTCACCGTGACCGCCGATGGAGCGGGTCTCTGGTCGATCGCTGGCCAGGAAGTAGACCTCAGTACGTTTGACCAAGGCACGATTACGATCACAGCGATCGCGACCGACCCGGCCGGAAACGTCTCGACGACGGCGACGCATGCCATCGATCACGATTCTATTGATCCAGCTCCACCGACGGTCAACACCCTCGTCACCAATGACCAGACGCCGACTCTCACCGGCACTTGGGACGAGGCATCCGCCAGCGAGTTGGAAGTCACCGTCAATGGGGTGACTTATGTGCTGGGCTCGAACCCCCAGCTGACGACCGATGGCAGCGGGAACTGGACGCTGAACCTCAATGGACAGTCACTCCTGCCGGGAGCAGTGTATGACGTGAGCGTGGCCTCGAATGACGAGGCGGGTAACACCTCGAACGATTCGACGGCCAGCGAGTTGACCGTTGACATCACTCCCCCGGTGCGTCCGACAGTGAACGTCCTCGTGACCAACGATGTCACGCCGACGATCACGGGGACATGGGCGGCGGGCGATGCGACGATTCTGCAAGTGGTGGTCAACGGGTTCACCTATGTTCGGGATCTCAACAACCCGACGGCCAGTGATCCGCAGTTGATCGCGAATCCAGATGGCACTTGGTCGCTCAATCTGGATGGTGAGCCAGCTCTCAATCCAGGGCGTTACAACGTCAGTGCCTCGAACTGGGACCCAGCGAACAATCGTTCGAACGATGTCACCACCAACGAAGTGACCATCGATGTGACGCCACCGCTGGCAGCTGTCAATCCACCGAATCTGACGACACCAACTGACACCGGTTCGTCGAGTACCGATGACCTCACGGGCAATAACACACCGACCTTCGACGGTCGCGGAGGCGAGCCGGGCAGCACGGCCACGATCTACGCTCAGCCAGTCGATGAGAACGGCGACCCGCTCGGTCCGCCAGTCGCCATCGGGACCGCGGCGGTTGGTCCGACTGGTCGATACACGGTGCCGACCAATCCGGGGAATCCACTCGAGGATGGGCCATACCTGATTACCGTAACCTTCACGGATCGAGCGGGGAATGAAAGCGATCCATCACCGAACTTGGCGATCATCGTCGACACGACTGCTCCCGTTGAGTTGTTGATCACCGACGCGGCCACCTCGACGATTGAGGAAGACCAAGTCGTCAACCTGGCTGAGTCGCCGGATGTGACGATCACGGGAAGCGGAGCAGAGCCGACCTCGACGGTATCGGTGGTCTTCACCGACGCCCTCGGTACGACGCTCGGTCCGGTGGCCGCGACCGTGAACTCGGATGGCACCTGGACGATTCCGGATCAAGACTTCAGCGGCTTCGCAGATGGACCAATCACGGTCGTCGCGACCGAGACCGACAATGCAGGCAACGCAGGTCCGGGGGTGTCCACGACTCTCACTCTCGACCGCACGCCGCCCGTGGCTCCGCTGCTGGTCGACATGACCGATGCGACGGACAGTGGGTCATCACCGACCGATGATCTGACGAACAATCAAACGCCAACGTTTACGGCTCCTCCGGGGACTGGGATCGAGGGTGATGTTGTCAATCTCTATGTCGACGGAGAACTTGTGGCGACAGGTGTTGTCGACATGGATGGCAGCTACGAGATCACTCCCGTGGGGCCGATTGCCGAAGGCCCGCACGATGTGACCGCCAGCTTTACCGACCCCGCTGGAAATGAAGGACCGCTCTCGCCGATCCTGAGCATCGTGATCGATATCACCGAGCCGAACCTGCTGGCGATCGATGCGCCAGTGATGTGGGACGACTTCTCGAACGCCGACGAGGCTCTGGTCACCGTGGTCAGTGGAACCAGAGTTGAGCCGACCTCGACCGTGCAGGTGACCTTCACCGATAGTCTGGGCCACAACGTCGGCCCGGTGGCTGCGACAATCAATTCGGACGGAACATGGACCATTCCTCCGACCGACATCACTTCGCTGGTCGATGGGCCAATCACTGTCTCGGCAGTGGAGACCGACAACGCAGGCAACGTGGGCGAACCGGTCACGAGCAGTTTCACGCTCGACACCACTCCGCCGGATGCCGCTCTCATCGCGCCAAATTTGACTAACCCGACCGACACTGGTGTTTCGAACACCGATGACAACACGGCGAACATCGCACCGACGTTCGACGCCCCCGCAGGTACAGGGGAGCCGGGCAGCACGGTCACTCTGTATGTCACTCCGCTCGATGTGAACGGAGATCCAATCGGGTCTCCGCTCGTCGTAGGCACCGCGATCGTCAACGAGGACGGCAGCTACACCGTCAGCGTGGGGCCGGTCAGTCCGCTCGGAGATGGCCCGTACCATGTGACGGTGACCTTCACCGACATTGCTGGCAACGAAGGCCTGCAGTCGCCCGCTCTGATAATCATCATCGACACGACCGAGCCAACAGCAGCCCTGATGGCTCCGAACCTGACCGATGCGACCGACAGCGGTATCTCGAACACGGACAATCTGACCAACGTGACAACGCCCACATTCGATGCCCCTGCGGAAACCGGCGAGCCCGGAAGCACCGTGACGCTGTACGTCACACCGCTCGATGAGAACGGCGATCCGGCTGGCCCTCCCGTGGCGGTCGGCACCGCCATCGTCAATGAAGACGGCAGCTACACCGTCAGCGTTGATCCACTGCATCCGCTGGCTGATGGCCCTTACGATGTGACGGTGACGTTCACCGATCTGGCGGGGAATGAAGGCCCGCAATCGCCCGCCCTAGACATTGTTGTCGATACAGCTGCCCCGACGACTGACCCCGCAGCTGCCGACCCGCTGACGATCATCACCCCGATTGAAGTGGACGATATCGTCAACGCGGTGGAGGTCAACGATGTGCTGGTGACTGGCACTGCTGAGTCGAACAGTGTGGTTAAAGTGACGATCGATGATGGCAACCCACTGACCGATCCCGTGGTGGCAACAGTCTCGTCCGATGAGTTCGGGAACTGGACTCTGCTGGGTCGTGAGGTCGACCTCTCGTCGCTCGACGATGGTCTGCTGACCATCACGGCCACTGCGACCGATGCAGCTGGCAACACCAGTAAACTCGTCGTTGAGGAAATTACAAAGGACACAGTCGCCCCGGAAGCAGCGTTGATCGCAACGAACCTGACCGACGCGACCGACAGCGGCGTGTCGAACACCGATGACCTCACAAATGACACGACGCCGACGTTCGATGCTCCTGCTGGCACGGGAGAGCCGGGCAGCACGGTGACTCTGTATGTGACCCCGCTGGATGATGTTGGTGATCCATCTGGACCACCCGTCGCCGTGGGCACGGCGATTGTCAACGAGGACGGTTCGTACACCGTCTCCGTGGACCCGATGAGCGCGCTGGCCGATGGGCCGTACGACGTGACCGTGACCTTTACAGACCCGGCGGGCAACGAAGGTTCGCAGTCTTCCGCCTTGTCGATCATCGTCGACAGCACGCCTCCCGAGGCACCAGGGGTGGCTCCAAACCTGACCGACCCGACGGATACTGGATCGTCCTCCACTGATGATCTGACGAACGAGACGACGCCGACGTTTGATGCGCCAGCTGGCACCGGCGAACCGGGCAGCACGGTGACGCTTTACATTGATGGAGAACCAGTCGGCACCGCGGCCGTCAACGAAGATGGCAGCTATCAGGTCCGTGTCGATTCGGACAATTCGCTAGCCGATGGACCGCACGATGTGACGGTGACGTTCACCGACGAGGCCGGGAACGAAAGTGAGCCATCGCCAACGCTGGCAATCATTGTCGACACAACCGAGCCAGTGAATCTGCTGATCACCGATGCAGAGACCTCGACGATTGAGGGGGACCAGGTGGTCAACCTGGTCGAGTCGCTGGATGTGACCATCGCCGGAAGTGGAGCTGAGCCGACCTCGACGGTGTCGGTGGTCATCACTGACTCGCTGGGCACAATTCTCGGACCGATCACAGCGACCGTGAATGAGGACGGCACTTGGACCATTCCGGATCAGGACTTCAACGGGCTGACCGATGGGCCGATCACGGTGGTGGCCACTGAGGTCGATGCCGCTGGGAATTTCGGACCGGGCGTCTCGACGACGTTGACTCTTGATCGGACACCGCCGGTGGCCCCGCCGCTCGCCGACATGACTGATGGGACCGACAGTGGGGCCTCACCGACCGATGATCTGACGAACGACACGACTCCCACGTTCATGGCTCCACCGGGAACAGGCATGCCGGGTGATGTGGTCACGATCTACGTCGACGGTGAGCCTGTCGCGACGGGTGTCGTGGCCGAGGACGGCAGCTATGCAGTCACGTCGTCCTCGCCGCTGGCCGAAGGATCTCACGATGTGAGTGCCAGCTTCACCGACCCCTCTGGGAATGAAGGTCCGCCATCGCCGATCCTTAGCATCGAGATCGACACGACCGCCCCGACTGGACTGGCGATCGATAGTCCGGTGACAGCAGACAATTTGGTCAACATTGCCGAACAGCAGCTCGTACCGGTTTCCGGGAGCGGGGCGGAGCCGGGGTCGACGGTGACGGTGACACTCACTGACAGCGAAGGAAACAAGATCGGCCCGATCTCAGTCACCGTCAACGATGACGGCACGTGGTCCATTCCACCGACCGACATCAGTTCGCTCGTCGATGGTCCGATCACGGTCACAGCCACCGAGACCGATGACGCGGGCAACGCCGGAGAACCGAGTACGAGTGCGTTCACGCTCGACTCGACACCACCGACAGCTGCACCGACGGCCCCGAATCTGGTTGATGCTTCCGACAGCGGACCGGACCACGAAGACGACTTGACGAACGTCACCACACCGACTCTCAATGGCCCGGCAGACTCGGGTGAGCCGGGCAGTACGGTTACGCTCTATGTCGATGGAGTCTCGGTCGGCACGGCGATCGTCCACGAGGATGGCAGCTATGAAGTGACCGTCGATCCAGACAGTCCGCTGACAGATGGGCCGCACGATCTGACGGTGACCTTTACGGACTTGGCTGGCAACGAGGGCCCGCAGTCGCCGGTTCTGGTGATCACGGTCGACACGACCGCTCCGGACGGTCTGGCCATCGGTGGTCCCGTCACTCCGGATAACGTGGTGAACGCCGCCGAGCAGACGGGGGTCGTGATCAGCGGCACCGGCGTCGAACCGACCTCAACGGTCACTGTCACTCTCACGGACAGTGCCGGGAACGAAGTCGGGCCAGTGACGGCCATCGTCCACGAGGATGGTACGTGGTTGATCCCGCCGACCGACATCTCGTCTCTCGTCGATGGACCGATCACGGTTACCGCAACCCAGACCGACAAGGCCGGCAATGCGGGCGACCCGGTGTCGAGTTCGTTCGACAAGGAGACCACTCCTCCGCAGGCTCTCACCCCGCCGGATCTGGTGGACGAGTCGGACACTGGTGACACGCCGACGGACAACCTCACGAACGACAACACGCCGACGTTCAGCGGACCCGCTGGTGCTGGCGAACCGGGCAGCACGGTCACTCTGTATGTCGATGGAGTAGCGGTCGGCACGGCCATCGTCAACGTAGACGGCAGCTACGAAGTCGAAGTTCCATCAGGCAGCCCACTGCCCGATGGTGAGCATCAGGTCACGGTGACCTTCACCGATGTGGCCGGGAACGAGGGGCCGCACTCACCACAACTCGCGATCACGCTCGACACGACGCCGCCGGTTCCGCCGACAACAACCCAGACGGTTCCCGACACGCTGACGGGGACGGGCGAACCGGGCACGAAGATCACCATGCTCGACAAGAACGGTGATCCAGTCGTCGATGTGAACGGGAATCCCATCGTCACGACGGTGGGCGTCGACGGGAAGTGGACCCTGACCGGAATGTTCCCGCAGTTGGGGTTCCAAGATAATGTCTCTGTGATCTCCACCGATGGGGCCGGGAACTCCAGTTCCACTTCAGTCCAGATTGCCTTCTTCGGCTTCGACAGCTTCAACAACCAGTCGCAGACGCCAAGTCGCTTTATGACCGATACATGGTCAGATAGCGAGATCCTGCTTTCGCGGCTGTTGCTCGAACTCGGCAGCAATCCGATTCTCTCCGGAGCAGCTCGTCCGGGGACTCTCCTAGTCGCTCGCCTGTACTCGGTGGATGGATCGATCCTGACCGAACAAAGCGTGATCGCAGACGCAGCCGGGAACTGGATGCTTCAACTGCCGGGTATGCTGCCGAGCGATGCTCCGCGGATTGTCATCGAGCACATCTCGACCAGCCAGGTGCCGCTCGGGTCGTCCGGATTCCGATTGTCGGATCAGACATACTCCCAGCTGCAGTTTGGGACGACGTATGGGTATCAGTCGACGGCGGATGGTTTGTTGGGTGCCACGGCGGGCGAGGCGCTCAGCCAGGATCATTCCGAGAACTTGAACCCGCTGAATTGGCTGTAGAGGTGAGGGGTGCCAGGGTGCGGGGGCGATGCTGAGAGACTCGACCTCCCAGCGAAGACTACCCCTCAATCCAGGGCTGGTCGCCCTCCCAACCCTGGTCTGGGGAAACGGGTTTTTCTCGGTGTGGAGGGGAATGGGAGGGCGGTAGTGGCTTGGGACTCGGAGTAGGCGGCTTGCCGCTTGGAGAGGTGGTGGGGTTCAGAAGGGCTCCGAAGTCGGCGAGAGGATTTCGGTGCTGAGAGGAGGAGTTGATCATTGGCCAGTGGAGGGCCGATTGGCAGACGCTCGTCCAGTTCGGTAGTTTCGTCAGGCCAGAGTCAGGCTGTGGTGTGCCCCAGCTTTGCACAATGCATCTCTCACACTGTGGACGCCCCAAAAAGACTGGCACTTGCCTTGGGACCGGACCGATCACAATAATCGGTCGTTATTGATCCGTCCCCTCTCGTGAGGCACGCCAATGTTTCGTCCGACTTCGTGCCCGCCGTTCTTGCCGTGCTCGCGATTGCTGTCTCGGCGGGATGTGCTGCGGGTCGGGGCGTTGAGCGTGGCCACTACCGTGGTGCCCTCGGGATGGGGGCGAGCCGATGAGGTCCAAGCCCTCGAAAAACCTCGGGCCGATTCGGTGATCTTTCTCTGGATGGGCGGGGGCGTCACTCACATCGACTCGTTCGACCCGAAGCCGCACGCTCCCGCTGAAATTCGTGGCACGCTGGGAGCCATCTCAACCACTCTGCCCGGAGTCCAGTTTGGCGAGGTCATGCCCCAGCTGGCCCAGATTGCGGACCAGTTGTGCGTGGTGCGGAGTTTTTCGCATGACAGCAACGACCACCTATTGAGCCAGGCGTACACGCTGTCCGGCCACAAGGTCACGATGGCCCAACTCTACTCCGAGCCGAATATCGGCTCGGTCGTGTCGTACATGAACGGCCCTCGCCATGGGTTGCCGGGGTACATCGCGGTGCCGGGGATTACGCGACCGGGTCCGCCGCCGTACAACTTGTTCGTCGGGGGGTGGCTCGGCAATGGGTACGCTCCGTTCTGTCTGGGTGGGATTCCGGAACAGCCCGACTTCACCGTAGGACAGAAGCAACCCAACCCCAGCCCACTCGCCAAGGAAGATCTCTCTCCTCGCGAGCTGCAACCGGTCGGCGGTCTCTCGGTCGATCGTCTGCACTCGCGCATCGGGTTACATCAACAGTTGGACGCTGCGGAGAAGCAGCTGGAGCGAGTGAATCGCACGACCGCATTGTCGAGGCAGTTCGAGGGGGCGGCCCACCTGTTGACCTCTCCGAAAGTACGGTCCGCGTTTGATCTGTCGCTGGAAACACGGGAGCGGATTGCTGACTACGGCGAAACGAAGATCGGTCGGCGGTGCCTGATGGCCCGGCGGCTGGTCGAGTCGGGTGCCCGGTTTGTCATGGTCGACTATGGGTATGACCCGGACTACGGCAACCTGTGGGACAACCACAATGCGGTCGGTCAGAATATGCCGCATATCTCGGAGATGTGCCAGCGCGGGTATCACTTAGCCGGAACTGACCGGGCGTGTGCGGCACTTGTTCGCGATCTCAAAGATCGCGGCATGCTGGAGCGAACCCTGGTCGTGTTCCTGACCGAATTTGGCCGCACGCCGAAGATTAACTCGCTGGGGGGGCGAGATCACTGGGGGATGTGCGGATCGATCTTCTTTGCCGGTGGCGGAACACAGGCCGGATATGTGATCGGTGCCAGCGATGCGCAAGCCGCTTGGCCGACGACCGTTCCGTGGGGGCCAGCCGATATCGCAGCCACGGTGTATGAGGCCCTGGGCATTCCCACCGAGACGCGGCTACCCGATCAGCAGGGGCGTCCACATCCGGTACTCGACCACGGGCAGACGATTACCGGTGTGTTTGCGTAAGGGACCGGACGACGGACGAGGACGCCTGACTGACCGTACGCTTGACCTCTTTGATCCTTCCCGTAAAAGTCGATGGCATGTGGCCTCTGCTGGGCGAGCTGTCGATAAACTGTTCCTCGTCAGACGGCCTTTCCAGGCCGTCTCATGGCGATCGTCGCTACGGGACGGCCTAGAAAGGCGGTCCTACCCGGTCAGCTTTTTTTGTCCGCTCGCGTTGGCCCCGCTCCGTCCTTGGGATGAATGCCTCCGATGTCCCTGCTGCTCCCCCCTGAACTTCAGTTCCGCTGGATACTCGCGGTTCCGCGTGTCGACCGCTTGCCGGGGAACGGGAAGCCGCTTTGGGCGCTGCCGAAGGAGGCCGAACTAACGGTCCCGCGTCATCTGGAAGAGGCCAGCATCCCCGTCGTCTGGAAGGCCGCGTGGAACACCGAGGGGCTCGCCTTCGTCGTCGAGGTCACCGGTCCATCGGCGTGGGCCTGCAACCCCGATCGACCGCTCGAATCCGATGGTCTCCAGCTGTGGATCGATACGCGAGATACGCAGAACGTCCACCGGGCGACGCGGTTTTGCCACTGTCTGTGCGTGCTGCCCAGTGGCGGAGGCGAGTCAGGTCGTGACCCCGTGGTCATCCCCGTTCCCGTCCCGCGCGCTAGCCAGGATGCCAAGCTCGCCGACAGCGGCGACTTCCTCGTCTACTCCGAGCATTCGAAGACCGGCTACCGCCTCGCCGTCTGGATCCCGGCCAAAACCCTCACCGGCTTCGACCCCACCGCCCAACCCCGCATCGGCTTCTTCGCCCAGCTGCGCGACAAGCAACTCGGCACGCACCCGCTGGCCCTCACACCCGAATTCCCCTTCGACGGCGACCCGAGCCTATGGCTGACGTTGGAGTTGACGGAGTAGCGACGTTCGCCAGAACGTGGGGGAGCCGGATCGGAATCGTCGCCTTTTGCTCCGCAAAAGATGACACTCCGCGCTGAAGCCGACAGGGTTTCGGGGGTCATGCGGCTTCGCGTTTGGGTGGTGGCGTGGTAGGGGACGTGGGTCGGGGCTGGGTTTGGGGGTGGGCGTCGCGCCAGCGGGTGAAGGCCAGCATGTCCGCAGCGGGATTATATCGGGTGTTGGGGTTGGAGGGGTACGTGGTGCTGGACACGTGGCAGTCGGGACGGATGGTCGGGTGCGGGTGTTGATCGA
>JAYTCW010000109.1:0-2039 GCA_043736295.1 Planctomycetota bacterium
GACGGTTCGGTGGCCACCCGGCTCACCAACCTGACACAGCGGCTGCGGGAAAGGTATGTCCATGAAATTCAAGGCGGACGAAATCGCTTCAGTTCTCCAGAAGGAAATTGAAGACTTTCGCGGACAGATCCAGACAGCTGAAGTCGGTCGAGTGATCGAGGTCGGCGACGGGATTGCGCGCGTGGTCGGCCTGTCGAACGCGATGGCGGGCGAAATGGTCGAGTTCGCGGGCGGCGTCCGTGGGCTGTGCTTCAACCTCGAAGAGACTTCGGTCGGGGTGATCATCCTCGGCGACTACCTGAAGATTCAGGAAGGAGACGAGGTCAAAACCACCGGGGCACTGCTCTCCGTGCCCGTCGGCGACGCCTTGATCGGCCGCATCGTTGGCCCGCTCGGCAATCCGCTCGACGGCAAGGGACCGATCGTCACCAGCGAGACCCGCCCGGTCGAATACACCGCACCCGGCATCGCCGGTCGCCAGCCCGTGAAGCAGCCGCTCCAGACCGGGATCAAGGCTGTCGACGCCATGACTCCCGTCGGTCGCGGTCAACGCGAACTGATCATCGGCGACCGCAAGACCGGCAAGACTGCCGTCGCGGTCGATACGATCATCAACCAAAAGGGCGGCGATGTCATCTGCATCTACGTCTCGTGCGGGCAACGTTCCGCCAACGTGGCTGCGGTGGCTGAAGCTCTGCGAGCTGCCGGGGCGATGGACTACACAATCATTGTGGCGTCATCGTCGTCGGACCCCGCTCCTCTGCAATACATCGCTCCGTATGCCGGGGCTGCGATTGCCGAACACTTCATGTACCAGGGGAAGCACACTCTGGTCGTGTATGACGATCTCTCAAAGCAAGCCGTCGCCTACCGCCAGTTGTCGCTGCTGATGCGGCGTCCACCCGGTCGCGAAGCCTATCCTGGCGACGTGTTCTACTGCCACAGCCGCCTGCTTGAACGGGCGGCGAAGTTGAGTGATGAACTCGGCGGTGGCTCGATGACCGCTCTGCCGATCATTGAAACGCTGGAAGGCGAAGTCTCCGCGTACATCCCGACGAACGTGATTTCGATCACCGACGGTCAGATCTACCTGGAGCCGAGCCTGTTCTTTGCCGGGGTGCGTCCTGCGATCAACGTGGGGATCTCGGTCTCTCGCGTGGGTGGCAACGCCCAGACGAAGGCCATGAAGAAGGTCGCCGGTTCGCTCAGGCTTGACCTCGCCGCTTTCCGCGAACTGGAAGCATTCGCCCAGATGGGTACCGAACTCGACAAGGCGACGCAGAACCAGCTCGACCGTGGTAAGCGGATGATCGAATTGCTCAAGCAGCCGCAGTACGCCCCGCTGCACTTCGCCGACCAGGTCATCTCACTGTACGCCGGTACGCGAGGTTACTTCGACCACATCGCGGTGAACAAGGTGGCCGAGGCCGAGAAGACGCTGATTACGTTCATGAAGGACGAGAAGTCCGAAGTCCGCGATGCGATCATCAACACCAAGGAGTTGTCGAAGGAGACCGAAGACGCCCTCAAGGCGGCTCTGGAAGCCTTCCGGACCCGAACGCAGCAGACAGCGGCCAAATCGAAGGCATCAATGGATGAGATTGTTGCGGCTGGAGGCGGCAACTAGCACTGGGAGCGAGGATGACTCAGAATCCACCTTTCGGAGTCATCCTGTACTGGAGCAAGGTCGACCAGCGAGTGATCGCCGAAGTGCCTGAACTCGCCGGGTGTGCTGCCGACGGACTGACCTACGAAGAGGCGATCGCGAATGTGCAAGTGGTGATCGAAGAGTGGATCGAAACCGCCCATTCACTGGGAAGGCCGATTCCAACGCCGAAGGGGCGACTGGTCTTCGCCTGATGGATTTGTAGCAGAACTCGTGAGAGTTCTGGCTTGGAGACAATTCGGCAGAAGTCTGACGACTTCTGCTACGAGAACGGACAAACATGGCCAACTCTCGACAACTCGTGAAACGCCGCAAGGCGGTCCGAAACATCGCGAAGATCACGCGGACGATGGAACTCATCGCCACCGCGCGG
>JAYTCW010000110.1:0-3126 GCA_043736295.1 Planctomycetota bacterium
TCCGCACTTCATATGCAACATGCCATACGAGTGCGAAGGCAATTCGGAACTCGAGAAAACCTGCGCACCACCCTGGTATGGGCCTTCAGCCAAGTCACAGAACATGGCCAAACCGTCGATCGCGTGATGGTGAGACTGGGGATCGGGTGAAATGCAAAACTTCAGTCAGGAACTCCCATTTCGTGCAGATGTGATTCTTTCGTCGCGTCAGCTGATTGTGAACCAAGTTTCGATCGGACGCCCCCCTGTGGCGATGGTCTGCCGTGTGGCGAGCTTTGCCGAGTACAGCTTCTGCAACGCCGCATCGAGTTCGGATTTGGATTTGTTGCGTTTGAACAAATCCGAGATCGCGGTACGTGACATACCATCTATGAGACGAGACTTCAGGGCACCGAGTATGGTGTCCGCTGTCCGGTCGCCTAGGTTGTGGCCGAAGACATGCGTGACTGATGCCTCGCAATATCGCCACAACGCTCCGGCAGCCCGAAGATGCTTGACCGAGATCACTGAAGACTTATCGAGGAGTGCGTAGAGCAAGGACAAACGGACGACTTGGGCGGCCCCTCGATTGCAGACAGCCCCCAAGGCTCCGGGTCGGTCTTTCGACAATTCCGAATAGAGGCGACACCACTCCGCAGCGGCCTCAGCGTCGCGAAAAATCTCCCGCTCTCGACTGGTAAACTCGACTACACTCTTCAAAATCTCAATCTCCGATCTGAAGTCCACCGTGTGGATCTGGCCACCTTCGGGCAACAGCTGAGATCGCTGCACACAGCACCACAAGAAGCGATTTGCCAGCCCATTGGTCATGTCGCCTTGGTTAAACTCATATCGGAGTTCCTCGCAGGTGATGTGGCCAATGAGCGAAGTGTGAGCATCGGTCGCCTTTGCGGGTGAGTTCTTAGCAGCCGTGCGCAATCGACCCGAATCCCATGCTTGTCGCAGGGTTTCGGAAAGCGAATTCCCATCTCTTGACTTAGCCTTGAGCAAGCTGGAAAACTCCGTTTCATACGTCAATAACCGCTTGTCGAGGATGCCTTCATCTACGATCACCTCTTCGTAACCCGTCACTCTTGGCGGTTTTCCGCTGTCACGAATCGGTTGTTTTTTGGTGATCGGGTCTCGGACTTGCCAGACCAGCCCCTCTCCGGAAACGAGTCCACCGATAACGCGATTCAATGACCAGTCGGGGTCCACCGTTTCGATCAATCGTTTGACATGACCACCGGCGGTCCCCTTTCGGCCCGTGGATGACGATCCGACAATGACTGCAAATAGATTGGCATAATGCCGGGTGGCTTCGACCCTGAAGTAGCAGTGCCGTCCAATGACGTTGCCCAGCGCGACTAACAGCTGAATCAGCACGGCCACGGGATCGGCTTCTGTGTGCGGTGCAATCTTTCGCACGATCTCTCCCGCCACACCGTGGAAGGCCATCTCTCCGAGTGGCTCCGGCCAGGGTTCGTCGACGAGCGCAGTTGTCTCTGAATCAAGGTTGTTCTCAGCTGCCAATCCCTTCAGGGAGCGGTTCGGCGATTTCTTCTTCGCTTCGCCGACCTTCCGCCGAAGTTCAGACTCATCCCACGGTGGGACGCAACGCGGATTGAAATCGGACACGAGCAGGTCCAAGGCTTCGGCGTCGTTCAAGCCGAAGTCATGCACGAGAATCGATGCCGCCTTCAGCAGCTTGATATGACCATGTTCCCCATCGATGCTCGGGTCCATCGTGGCCAAAAACTTTCCCGCCCGCTCTATGGCCTCTGGACGCGACGCACAGCTTTCAGAATCAGGACGGGTTGAGAGTCGGGGAGCCGGAGCGGGGGCTGTTTCACATCACTAGCGAGCTTCTGGAGTAGCTCAGTCGGGACCACTTCGAGTGACTGTGGAATCCGGATGATCTGCGAAACCCGGTGAGGGCGCTCGGGAGTGTTCTCGCCTTTCGAAGCCGATGTGCCATACAGCTTGCAGATTCGCGATGCGTTGCCGACGGTGGTGTCGATGTCCACCCCCTCATCGGAAAACATCCGGTCCAGTGTTTTCAAGCACCGCGCCACCAGTCCCCCGTCATCAGCGGGAAGATCGATCCTAAACAGGAGATGCCACCCGTTGCCGCTGTCCGCGACAATCGCGCGCGGCCAGCCGCGTGCCTTCAACTCGCGATACACCGCCTTCGTTTTTTCATGGGCCAGCGATTTCTCAGCTTCGGTGGCAGAAACTCCTCCCTTACGCTTAGGGTCACAGTCCACCAACAACCAACGACGCCGAACAATGTCGACATCTTTGGCGGTCCCGCCCTCCCAGTCCGCCGGGAGCGGGTTTAGCAGCCAGTAGATACCCTTGGCCCCCTTGCTCTGGCGCATGGCATCACGAGCCATCTGATCTAGCTGGGTTGACCGATAGTGCCGGACGATTGGTCGCCTACACTCGAACAGGACACGCATCTCGACCGTCGATCCGGCATCAATCAGCACATCAAGCCACTCGACGATTTGCTCGGGGGACACTTCAGGGATAGAATCCGACATTGCAGAAGCCTTTCTTACATCAGGAAAGCAACCGGCATAGGCCCCGTTCACAGCGGGGCCTAGCCATTGGGGAATACTGAACCGCCGGGACTAGTCGGCAGACGCAGCGGATGTGGGACGGATGACGCGGGATTCAATCCAGGCGGTCACATCCTCGGGGCGGTACAAGATCCGCGCCCCCAGCTTCACGCATGGCAAGTAGCCACGCGGCGCGGACGAGTTCCACACCGACTTCTCACACAGCCCGGTCTGCTCCGCGACTTCGCGGATGCTCAACAACTTGGGAATGGCAGGTGCCACAGCGATCGACATGGAAGATGCTCCTGTACAAGGTCAAGGACACGTAACAGGAGGAATTGTTCCAAGGATCGAAGCCGAACTTTAGGACAGTTTCTTCGCTACTTCTTTGCATCTTTTTTCGCAACTTTCGCAACCCGCTCTGTCGGTGGAGCGTCTGGTCGGAAGTAACCGATCTTGGTATTGAGAGCGATCATACCGTTCGCCACTAGATGACCGTTTCACAAGTCTCTCCGCAAGGGCATGGTGGTGGGGTGTTGGATGGCTTTTTGCGGTAGGGGCGGGGTGGGTAGAGGAGGCGTTC
>JAYTCW010000111.1:0-21276 GCA_043736295.1 Planctomycetota bacterium
GAACACGCCTCTGCCACGGTGATGATATTTGCAGTGTGCGCGGGCATCGGCGGGGAACACTTGGGACACCCTGTCGGCTTCAGCGAGAAGTGTCGATAATTCCGCAAGGTCTGTCATGCCAGATTGCTCACAAAGCCGATGTGCCGGTACACTCGAATCAGCTCCCGTTGAAGTGAGATGCGACTCCCAGAGAGGATGGTATGACTGACACCGCGTTCAGAAAGCGATGGCTTGGGCTGTCTCTCAGCGGCCTGCATGTGATCGTCACGTTTTGTTTCTGGGGCAGTTCCGGGGCGAGAGCGGATGAGCCGGTTGCTGTGACCGCAACACCATCGACATTGTTCGATCAAGCCTCGGGAGTCATTGTTCGGCGGTGCTTGGAGTGCCATCAAGCCAGTGAAGCGGCGGGCGGATTGGTGCTGTCGCATGCGGAGGGTTTTTTGAAGGGCGGCGACAGCGGAGCGGTCGTGAAGCCCGGTGATCCCAGTACAAGTATGATGCTGAATCGAGTCCACGCGGGAGAGATGCCCCCGGAGCGGAAGGGGCTGTCGCAGAAACTTCCCGAGGCGGAGGCACGCGTTTTGGAGCAATGGGTCGCGGGCGGCGCTCCTTGGCCGGAGGGGCGGGTGCTTGACCCGTTCGAGCGAACGACCGATCTCCGCGCGGGTCGCGACTGGTGGTCGCTGCAACCGGTGCAACGACCGAGCTTGCCAGCCACTTCATCCGCGACGCGACCTCATCCAGTCGATGCCTTTATCGGGCAGAAGCTTGCTGCGGAGAAGATGACCCCCGCCCCGAAGGCCGACCGGCGGACCTTGATCCGGCGGCTCTATTTCGATCTGCTGGGTTTGCCGCCATCGGTTGAGGAGATCGACGCCTTCGTCCGTGACCAGCGGCCCGATGCGTGGGAGCTACTAGTCGATCGCACGCTCGCCTCGCCACATTTCGGCGAGCGATGGGCGCGGTACTGGCTCGATCTGGTGCGGTACGCCGAGACGAGCGGGTACGAGCGCGATCAGCCGAAACCGTTTGCCTGGAAGTACCGCGACTGGGTGGCCCGCGCGATTAACGAGGACATGCCGTACGACCAGTTCATCATGGAGCAACTCGCCGGGGATGAGCTGCCGGACCGCACCGAGTCGACGGTCATCGCGACCGGGTTTCTGCGGCTCGGCACCTGGAACGACGAACCGAACGATGCGGAGGACTACAAGTACGAACGGCTCGAAGATCTAGTCCACACCACGTCCACAGCCTTCCTCGGTATGACAGTGAAGTGTGCCCGCTGCCACGATCACAAGTTCGATCCGATCCCGCAGAAGGACTACTACCGCATGGCCGGAGCCTTCTGGGCCGGGCCGATCGCAGCTCGCAATCCCGCGTTCGTCGGTGGACCAAGTCCGGAGGAGTTGACCACGCCGGAGGTTCTCGGCTGGACCGACCTCGGACCGACTCCGGGACCGCTGCACCTGCTCAAGAATGGAGAGCGGCACGCGCCGCGCGATGTCGTGGCTCCGTCGTCGCTCTCGTTCTGGCCTGCCAAGTTCGGCGAGTTCGCTCCGCCGAAAGAGGGAGCCAAGACCTCGGAGAGACGGCTGCAACTGGCCCGCTGGATCGCTGATCGAGAAAACCCGCTGACCGCGCGGGTGATCGTGAACCGGCTCTGGTTGCACCACTTTGGCCAAGGGCTGATGCGGTCGCCGAACAACTGGGGCTTTACCGGTGAGCAGCCGACGCATCCGGAGTTGCTCGACTGGCTGGCTTCGGAGCTGGTGGGGGAGGGGAAGGGGTTAGAGGGTAGTGGTGAGAGGTTAGTGAAAGAGGGGTCACCGAGCGCGAACAGTTCTGCTGACCCTCAACTCTCAACGCTCAACCCTCAACGTTCCCATTGGAGCTTGAAGTCCATCCATCGGTTGCTGCTGACCTCGGAGACCTACCAGCAAGCGTCGCTGCATCCCGATCAAGCGGCCTACGAACAGCGAGATTCCGGCAACCATTTCTGGTGGCGAGCCGAACGGCGGCGGCTCGATGCCGAGGCTCTTCGCGATGGGCTGCTCGCAGCCAGTGGTGAGATTGACCTCCGCATCGGTGGCGAGGGGTTCCGTCCTTCGATCAGCTCTGAAGCCCTCGAAGGACTCTCGCGTAAAGACGCGGCGTACAAGGCGTCCCCCGAAGCCGACCAGCACCGCCGCAGCTTCTACACCTTCATGCAGCGCAGCCTCCTCCCGCCGCTGATGACGACGTTCGACCAGTGCGACACCACGCTGCCGTGCGGTCAGCGGGATGTGTCGACGGTCGCGCCGCAGGCGTTGGCACTCCTCAACAATGAGTTCGTTCACCAGCGGGCGGAGGCATTGGCGACTCACCTCACGAAGCCAGACGGCGATGAGTTGCAGCAGGTCCAAGCCATCTGGCGTTCGATCTTGAAACGGGAACCCGATGGCGAGGAAGCCAACGCAGCGGTGGCGCATGTGGTGATGCAACAGAAACGATTCGAAGGCGAGAACTCCCGGCTGTATGCTTGGGCGTCGTTGTGTGTGGTCCTCTTTAACTCGAATGAGTTCCTCTATGTGGACTGATCCCCACTCATCGCATGACCACCGGGAGGGCGAGGCTCCTGCCGAGCCGCACCCAGGATCACCGACTTGCAGCATTCGCGGCTCCGCAGGAGCGTCGCCCTCCCGACTCTTCCCGTGTGGCCAGTCGCGGCGCGAGTTCGTCTGGGAGATGGGAGGCGGGTTCACCGGGGTGGCCTTGGCGGGGCTGCTGGGGATGAACAGCGCGTTCCCGAGTTCCGTCCGCGCCTCCGAAGAGTCGCGTTCGGCTGCCAATCCCTCCGCACCAAGGCCGCCCCAGTTTCTCGGGAAGGCGAAGTCGTGCATCTTCCTGATGATGAACGGCGCCCCGAGTCAGGTCGACACGTTTGACTACAAGCCGGAGCTGGAGAAGTACGCCGGGAAGACGCTGCCGGATGGGAAGAAGTACACGAACTCTGGCGGTCGCAAGGTTGGCTATCTGACTCCCGCATGGCGGCCCTTTCGGCCCGGTGGTGAGAGCGGGCTGATGATCTCTGACTATTTCCCGCGCGTCCGCGAGCATGCTGACAAGCTGGCAGTGATCAACTCGTGCCACACCGATAGCCACGCGCACGGCTCTGCGCTGGTGGCGATGAACACCGGGAAGACGTTTATCGGTCGCCCCTCGCTGGGGGCGTGGTGCGTGTATGGACTGGGGACCGAGAACCAGAGTCTGCCGGGTTATGTGGTGATCCTCGATCGTCGCGGCGGGCCGATTAGCGGACAGCCGAACTGGTCGAGCGGCTTCATGCCCGCCAGCTTCCAGGGGACTCTCTTTCGCCCGGTGGGGACGCCGATTCTCGATCTCAAGGGACCGGCCCACCTCGATCGGGCGGCCCAGCGTGAGCAGCTGGATCTGCTCCAAGTTCTCAACCAGCGGCACCTCGAGCAACGACCGGGTGGAGCGGAACTGGCCTCACGAATCGCGAGTTATGAGCTGGCCTTTCGGATGCAGTCGGAGGCTCCCGAGGCGGTCGACCTGACCCAGGAGACTCGCGAGACACTCGAGATGTACGGTGTGGCTCAACAGCCGACCGACGAGTTTGGACGCAACTGCCTCGTCGCGCGGCGGCTCGTCGAACGCGGCGTGCGGTTCGTGCAACTCTATTCTGGCGGCGGTCATCTCGAAGAGACCTGGGACGCGCACGAAAGCATCGAGAAGAACCACGGACGCCACGGGGCCGAGGTCGACCAGCCGATTGCGGCGTTGCTCACCGACCTGGAACGACGGGGGCTGCTCGATGAAACGTTGGTGGTGTGGGGCGGCGAGTTCGGTCGCATGCCGTTCAGCGAAGGCCAGAACGCCCCTGGTCGCAACCACAACCCCTACGGCTTCAGCATGTGGATGGCCGGAGCGGGGATCAAGGGGGGCCAGCGGTATGGTGAGACCGATGAGTTTGGCTTCGAGGCGGTCGTGAACCGCGTCCACCTGCACGACATTCACGCGACGATCTTGCACTTGATGGGCCTGGACCACGAGCGGTTGACGTACTTCCACCAAGGCCGGGATGAGAGCCTGACCGATGTGGGTGGGAAGATCGTCAGTGGCGTTCTGGCTTAGCAGGGAACCGGATTTCAGGCATTGTCGCTCGACAGGCCGTCAAGCGGCTTCCGATCGTGCCAGGCCTTGATGTGTCCATGGAATTGGTTGGTTCTGGCTCACAAACTGTACGGTGCCAGACCTCCGAAGTCTTTGCGTAGGCGAAGTCTGGCCGCCCGCCTGGCAGCTGTGCTGCGCTGCGAAATCTGTGTACGAATCCTCGGCCTCGGATGTGGTGGGCGAGCCACGGGCCGTGGGCCAAGGCAAGCTATCGGTTTCAGCGAGGAGTGACGAAATCCGGCACTCCGCGCGAAGTATCACACAGTTGCGGGACTCCTTGGGGCCGATGGTTGAGCGCCCGAGAGCCGAAGCCCGCATTCTCTAAGGCGAACGGCCAGACTTTGCGTACCAAAAGACTTCCGAAGTCTTCGGAGACTTCGGAAGTCTGACGGGTAGGTTTCCACTGGCCGTTCGCCTAAGCGAACACCGGACACACGTGAGTTCCGACCCGAATACTCTGTCGGCCTCGACGCCAAGCCTCGTTATTTGGTCAGGATCAATTTCCCAGCTCGGGTCACCCTCAGCCGATAGACCTCGCTGCCGTGTCGAATCAGGATTTCTGTACATCCAGCAAGCAACTCCTCGGAGTTGACCATTGGGATCTTTTTCGCTGTATCTGCTTTGAGGGGAGTATGATCCGTCTGAGTGTCTGGTTGTTGTTGAGTCACAGCATGGATCTTTTGACAAACAAAAGTGCGAAAATGGCTTGCGAATGCTGGCAGCCTCGCCTAGAGTATTGCTCTTGAGACTCAGTGTCAACTTAGTCTCAGCGAGTTAGCCAGCTACGCCTCTGTCGCGTTTTGCCAGCCACACTCGATCAGTTGGGGTTTGCTTTCCGCAACCCAGCTTTCGTGGCTCACGCTTCAAATTGGAAGAACACCATGACACGTCCCGTCATCCGTCGTTCCGGTTTCACGCTCATCGAGTTACTGGTGGTGATCGCCATCATTGCCGTCTTGATCGCCTTGCTGTTGCCAGCTGTGCAACAGGCTCGCGAGGCGGCTCGGCGGTCGCAATGCAAGAACAATCTCAAGCAGATTGGCTTGGCACTCCACAACTATATGGAGACGCACACCAAGTTGCCGCCGGGGGGCACTTATCGATCGGGAGTTGTTGCCGGGGCTGGCTGGTCGGTGCAGGCCCGCATCCTGCCATTTGTGGAGCAGGCGAGCTTGCAGAACCTGATCGACTTCTCCAAGAACTACAACGTGGCTCCCAACGTGAATGTCGTGACTCAACAAAGGATCGGTCTGTTCATGTGTCCCAGCGAAGTGAATGACACCGCGTACGTTGACGGAACGGTCACCTATTACCCCTTGAGCTACGCAGCCAACTATGGGTCTTGGCTCATCTGGAATCCGGTCACGAATCAAGCGGGGGATGGATTGTTTGGTCCGAACACTCGCTTCTCGGATCGAGACTGTACCGACGGAACCAGCAACACAATTGCCTTCTCCGAGGTCAAGGCGTTTCAGAACTACCTGCGTGACGTCGGCCCTCTCACCTCGCCTCCCGTGCCTGGAAACGCCGCCGCGATCACAGCCCTCGGCGGGTCTCGGAGGAATTCCGGGCACAACGAATGGGTCGATGCTCGGGCGAACCAAACCGCATTCACCAGTGTCTTCGGTCCCAACGCGAAAATCCTGCACACGGATGCCGGAACCGTTTACGATGTCGACTTTGTCAATGTCCGAGAGGGGGCCTCAACCACAGATGCCACTTACGCCGCCATGACTTCCCGCAGCTACCACACGGGGATCGTCAATAGCCTGCTGATGGATGGTTCGGTCCGCTCCATCAGCGAGAACATCGATTTGATGACTTGGCGAAACCTGATTTCTCGAAATGATGGCAAGGTCGTCGGCGAGTTCTAACCTCGACAATCCCGACTCCCGATCCACGCGCCCACGCACCGCCCGGACCTCGTCCCGGCGGTGCGTGGGGCCGTGACGAGCATCAAAAGCTGTCCGACGGAGGCGAGCGGTCAGAAAAAGCAGGCCGTAGGAAAGGCTTCCCGCCTGTCATCTCCTGCAAAAAGACAGGCGGGAAGCCTATCCCACGGGCGTACTGCCAAAGACCTCTGGGCTATCCCGGAATCCGTCGCAACAGCTTCTTGGCCCGTCCCTTCCAGAAGAACACCTTGCGAGCCAAAGCACGCGGGGTGATCTCGATATCGGCGATCAGGGTGTTCAGACACTGCCGGGCTTCCGGAAACTCACCTCGCTCGATCAGCAGTTCCGCCAACAGATACAGAGCCTCCGGTTGCCGCCAGCGTTTGAGGTGCGTCCGCCAGTGGACCAGCTCCGCATCCCTTTCATGGAGGAGATGCAGCGTTTTACCGTAGAGCAGTGAGACATCGCCGAATTTGTAGCTGGGGTCAATTCGCAGGAGCGCCTCGAGGTGCGGACGGGCTGCTTGTGTCTCGCCCAGTTGGGACTCGGAGATGGCCGCTCCCCACCGCGCGGGCAGATTGTCCGGCTCCTTCGTCAGGGCCTTGAGGTAGGCCACCCGCGCTTCGGGCCACTGCTTCACGTCGCGGAGAGCGTCACCCCACAACACGAATTGATAGGGGTTGCCGATCTGCTGCGCGGCCACCTCCAGACGGCGAATCTTGGGCCTATCACTCCACCTCCGCACGAACGCGGGCAACTCCATCGAGCTGCTCGGCAACCAGCGAGCGAAGAAGTAAATCACCGGCCCCAGCGCCGGGAAGACCAGTAGAATCCACAGCCACGTCCCACGCTCGGAATCGTGGCGAATGCAGTAGACAATCATCCACACCGTGAACAAGCTTGAGAGCATCCAGAACAGCAACGAAATGCTACCCCACCACATGAACCACGACGGGAGCCCCGATTGCTCCAATTCCAGGGCGTCTCGTTCGACCATCTCGCGGATCTCTTCGAGTGTCAGGTCGGGGACTTTTTCGGTTTGTGCCAGCAGCCATTGCATCGGAGAAATCCCTGTGTCATGACGGGGAAGGTTTCCTCTAGCATACTCATCCCGGCAGCGAGTTCCACCTTCCGGGACGAACTGCGCATCAAGGAGGGAACTCTGACACGATGGCCCGTTCGCGTAGCTCGCCTTCAACCTCACCAAATAGCGCTCCACCGCCCGCACCTTGGCCGATAAGATGTCCACAATCCGCTCCGCCAAGTCCGCCTGCTCCGGTGTCAACTCGATCTCCGGCATCGCACACCTGATTTCATCCTCCCCGGACAAACCTGCGATCTGCCAATCACCACTCCGTCGAGGTCTTCCGACTCGCTGAAAACCATCGTCCCTCACATCGCCGAGCAAAAGTGTCAATTCTCTGACGCCCCCCCGCGTCTCTGACGCCCTTCTCGCTGATGAGTGGCTCGTTTGCTCGCATTTCCACTCTCCACTGTATACCCTTTTCTGTCCGCTGAGTCTGATTGCCTGCGGGAAACCGCCGCCTCGGAGCTGAACTTCCCGAGGGGGCCACAACACGACCGCCTCACGTCTTGGGATGACCCTTGGGTCAGCACCGCATGTCGCAAGCTTTGGACGATCCGAACCGCATAGTCATCACCGGCGTGGGGTTGACCTCACCCAATGGGGACACTTTAGACGAGTTTCGGACCTCTTTGCTGGCTGGCAAGTCGGGCGTGGTGCAGTACGAAACACGGTATATGGGGGCCGTGCTGGCCGGGGTCTGCCGCTTTGACGAGTTCAAATACCAGAAGAAAAAAGACCGCCGCCGAGGCACCCGCGCCGGGTCGATCTCGATCTACTGTGCCAACGAGGCCATTCGCGATTCCGGCTGGGACTGGCCGAATGTGGATAAGTCCCAGATCGGCGTGTATCTCGGTATCACCGAACATGGCAACGTCGAGACCGAGAACGAGATCTTCGAAATCTCGAAATTTGGCTACGACACCAAGGTCTGGTCACACCACCACAACCCCCGTACAGTCGCCAACAACGCAGCTGGGGAAGTCACGATCAACCTGGGTATCTCCGGGCCGCACCTGACGCTGGGGGCCGCATGTGCCGCGGGGAACGCGGGGTTCATTCACGGCGTGCAGATGCTGCGGTTGGGCGAGGTGGACAAGGCCCTGGTCGGCGGGGTCTCCGAGAGCATTCACACGTTTGGCATCTTCGCCAGCTTTGCCAGCCAGGGGGCGCTGGCCTGGGACGAGAACGCCGCCATCGCCTGCCGCCCGTTCGACATGAACCGCAAGGGAATTGTCGTGGCCGAAGGCGGCGCGATTTGCACCTTGGAGCGGCTCCCCGATGCCCTCAAACGCGGGGCCAAGATTTACGCTGAGATCGTCGGGTACGGCATGAACTCCGATGCGAGCGACTTCGTGCTGCCCTTCGCCAAGCGTCAAGCCGAGTGCGTGCGGCTGGCCCTCAAACGCGCCCAACTGAATGCTGAAGACATCGACATCATCAGCAGCCACGCCACAGCCACCGAACAGGGCGACATTGAGGAATCGAAAGCCCTCCTTGAAGTCTTTGGGAACTGCCCGGACCTCGCCATTAACAACACCAAGAGCTTCATCGGCCACGCCATGGGGGCTGCGGGAGCCCTGGAGTTGCTGGGCAATGTGCCCTCGTTTGGTGACAACATCTGCCACGCGACGATCAATCTCGAAGAACAAGACCCCCGCTGCGCTCTGACCCAGATCGTGGCCAATGTGCCTCGCAAAATGGAGCGGGTGGAACACATCTTGAATAACTCGTTCGGGATGCTAGGGATCAACTCCGTCCTGATCGTCAAGAAGTTCCCCAAAGCGTACGGCGGGGTTTACGCTTAGGCGACGTGAAATCTGAATGATGTCATCATCTCTTTAGAGTCGAGTCTCTCTCGCCTGATTCCTGAAAAGATTCCGGACGTAGCGATTCGCATGCTCGCTAGATGAAGTTTTGAAGAATGAGTCACCGACGAAAAACGCCAAATTGACTTCGAATTTCCAGACCGATATCGTTTCCCATACATTTCCTTGTCCGACTCTCGCTCTCCGCGAGAAGCGAACAAGGGCCGTCGAACTTCGGGAAGACAACTCATGTTGGGCCAGCTGGTCCCAGTCGGCGGAGGGGATCCCATCCCTCTCCTCAAGACTCCGTTGCTCATCGGGCGTCGCAGCCGCTGCGATATCGTGCTCGATTTCCCCAATGTCTCCTCGCAGCATTGTGAGTTGGCATTTATCAACGGGTTCTGGCAGATCCGCGACCTGGGGAGCAGTAACGGGATCAAGGTCAATGGCCAGCGGCTGGATGTTAAGTTCCTGCAACCCGGCGACATGGTGACCATTGCGAAGCATCAGTTCACGATCAATTTCGCCCCCGGTGCCGCTGCTCCTCCGGAAGAGGAAGAAGACCCGTTTGCGATGAGCCTGCTCGAAAAGGCGGGCCTGGAAAAACGCCGCGACGACGCCCGTCAGCATCGAAAGTCAGCCCCCGCCGTGAAGCCTCCGAAACCCAAGACCTTCTCCGCCGATGAAGACGAAGCGACCCGCTGGCTTTTGGAAGAGGAGTAACATTGGCCGACGACCGGAACCGCAAGATACGTGTTCGCTTTCACAAAAACCGGGGTAACCGCACCCGCCAGGCCGACCTCACCCGCCAGTCGCAGGACGACTTGGCCGACCTCCCCAGCGATGAACGTGTTTCCGGCAAGGGGGCTCAATCCCGTCACCGCACCGTGGTGGTCAAATCCGGCGAAGACTCCACCGGAACGGTTCGCGATATCGATCTGTCCGACTGCCAACGCGGCCGCGTCCTCTGGGCCGTCGGGGCCAATCACAGCTGTGTGCAGATCGACGATGGCCGCACGTTTGATTGCTCGGTCCGCCGCGTTTTGCGCACGCTGCAGCGCGAGGCTCGCAATGTCATCGCCGCCGGGGACTGGGTCGTCTTTCGCTCGACCGATGGAGCCACCGGGGTCATCGAGCAAATCGAGCCACGCACGTCGACACTCGCTCGCGGCGTAGGACGGACCTCGCAGATCATCGTCTCGAACGTCGACCAGGCCGCCATCGTCGCCTCGGCCAGCGACCCACCGCTCAAGCCCGCCCTGATCGACAGGTTCCTGGTCAGCTGCGAGGTCGGCGGCGTCAAGGGGATCGTCTGCATCAATAAGGCAGACTCCATCGACCCGGCCCAGTTGCAACCGCTGATTGGTCAATACGCCCAACTCGGCTGCGAGGTGATCCTCACCAGCGCCACGCGCGGCGACGGAATCGACCGCCTGCGCCAACTGATGAACGGCAAGGCCACCGTCCTCACCGGCCAAAGCGGCGTCGGGAAGTCGTCACTGCTCAACGTCGTGCAGCCGGGACTGGGCCTTCGTACCGCCACCGTCAGCACCGATACAGGCAAGGGCAGGCACACCACCCGCGTCGCCGAACTCGTCCCGCTCACCAGCGGCGGCTGGGTCGTCGACACGCCCGGTATCCGCCAGTTCCAGCTGTGGGCCGTCGAAGCTGTGGATGTCGAGGCATACTTCATCGAGTTCCGCCCGTTCGTGGCCCACTGCAAATTCGCCGACTGCACGCATACTCACGAGAAGGGCTGCGCGGTTCTCTCCGCAGTGTCGCAGGGACTGATCTCAGCTTTACGGTATGAAAGCTACACCCGCATTTTGAGTGGAGAAGCGGAGCGGTTGGATGAGGAGTCGTAAAGCAACCCCGCGTGTCACGGCTTGTTGAATACTGATTTGCGAGGCCTGAACTGACACCTCTGGCCGCTCACGGAATGTGCCCGTTGGGGGCCGAGCGAAGTCTGTCTGGTGGGTCATCTTGGGCCTGCGCCCAAACGGGGGATACTAAGATTCGCGAGAAACGGCCCACCAAATCAACAGGCCGGTGTGCGAGGGGCGAGCGTCTCTGGCACGTGATCGATAAAAACACCCGACGGGCGGTTTCGTGCCCGACCTGATGTCGCGACCACAAACCCCTGTTGCCCCCGATTTTCCAACCTGCTAGCTTTCGCCACATCTAGGTGGCCCACCGGAGTTTCGGGCTGCTGGCAGGGATTCATTCGTGAGGAGCACACTATGTCGGAATCGCTACTGAACGCGATTCAGAACAAGACCGCCAAGGTCGGGGTCATCGGCCTCGGCTACGTCGGACTTCCCTTGATCGATGCGTTCGTCAACAAGGGATTCACCTGCATCGGCTACGATGTCGACACCAAAAAGGTCGAAGAACTTAATGCCGGACGCAGCTACATCAAGCACATCAGCTCTGAAAAAGTCCAGGGTTGGAAGGACAAGAAACAGTTCTCGGCGACCGCTGATATGAACCGTTTGGGCGAAGCGGATGCCCTGCTGATCTGCGTGCCCACCCCGCTGAGTGATAGTCGTGATCCGGATCTGTTCTTTGTCGAAGAGACCGCGAGGTCGATCGCCAAGTCGCTCCGCAAGGGGCAGCTGGTGGTCCTGGAAAGCACGACCTACCCGACGACCACGCGCGATGTGGTGCTGCCGATTCTGGAGAAGAGCGGACTGAAGTGTTCGAAGGACTTCTTGCTCGCCTTCAGCCCGGAACGCGAAGACCCAGGCAACCCGAACTACTCGGCAGCGGGCATCCCGAAGGTGGTCGGTGGGATGGATGCGGCGGCTCTCAAGGCCGCGTGTGCTCTGTACTCGCAAGCGGTGGTGAAGGTCATCCCGGTCTCGACCCCTGAGATCGCGGAAGCCTGCAAGATCCTGGAGAACACGTACCGCGCGGTGAACATCGCGCTGGTCAACGAACTCAAGGTGCTGTTTGACAAGATGGGGATCGATGTCTGGGAAGTCATCGACGCCGCCAAGACGAAGCCGTTCGGGTTCCAGGCGTTCTATCCGGGGCCGGGCCTTGGTGGACACTGCATCCCGATCGACCCGTTCTATCTGACGTGGCTGGCCCGTAAGTATGGGATGTCGACGCGGTTCATCGAATTGGCCGGAGAGGTCAATTCAAAGATGCCGGAATACGTCATCACCCGGCTGGGCGAGTTCCTCAATGACCAGGCGAAGCCGATCAAGGGGAGCAAGATCCTCATCCTCGGGGCTGCTTACAAGAAGGATGTCGACGACCCGCGCGAGAGTCCGTCGTTCGTGTTGATGGAGCTGCTGATCAAGCGGGGGGCCTTGCTGTCGTACAACGACCCGCACGTGCCGTCGCTGCCCAAGATGCGGCATCATCCCACGCTGCCCGCGATGGAGAGCACTCCGTTGACGCCGGAAAACCTAGGCAAGTTTGACTGCGTGTTGATCGCGACGGATCACTCGGCCTACGATCCGGCGTTCCTGGTACAGCACTCGAAGATGGTGCTGGATACCCGGAACATCACCAAGAACGTGGTCGACGGTCGCGAGAAAATCTTCAAGGCGTAGCTTGACGACCAGTCACGACGCATAAAAGCCCAGGGGTTGCCACCCCTGGGCTTTTTAGTTGGTCATTCAATTCACGTACGTGCAGTTCTGCTCACCAGCGACAACTTCGCCGATGATGTACGCGGTCTCGCTGAGGCTGGCGAGATGCTGCATCAGACGGTCTGCGACATCGTTGCGCACGACGAAGACCATCCCGATTCCCATGTTGAACACGCGGAACATCTCCTCGCGGTCGATCTGGCCCAGACCCTGGACCCAGCCGAATACCGGATTCGGTGTCCACTTCGAGCGGTCGATACGTATCGCACAGCCTTCAGGCAGCAGCCGGGTGATATTGTCACCCAGTCCGCCGCCGGTGATGTGAGCAATCGCCATCAGGTTGATATCGACCATGAACTTCGACAACACACTGGCTGTCAGTGACGAATAGATGCGAGTCGGGGCCAGGAGCGCCTCGGCCACCGTCTGGCCGAGTTCAGGGACGTGCGCATCGATCTTCTGCTTCCCGGCTTCGAAGACTGCCTTGCGCACGAGGCTGTAGCCGTTCGAGTGGAACCCCGTACTTGGCACGCCAATCAGCACATCTCCCGGTCGGATCGACGACCCGGTGAGTAACTTATCCTTCTCAGCGACGGCGACACAGAACCCCGCGAGGTCGAAGTCGTCGACGCTGTAGATGTCCGGCATGATTGCCGTCTCGCCGCCGAGCAGAGCGGTCCCCGCTTGAATGCAGCCGTCGGTGACCCCCTTCACGATCTGCGTCAGTCGATCGGGGTTGTCCTTCCCCATCGCGACATAGTCGAGGAAGAACAGCGGCTCCGCTCCCAGGCACAAGCAGTCGTTGACGCACATCGCGACCAGATCGATCCCGATCGTGTCGTAGACCCCCGCCATGTGGGCGACCTTGATCTTCGTGCCGACTCCATCGGTCCCCGAGACCAGCACCGGATCGCGGTACTTATGAGTGGCGTCCTGCAACTTGAACAGCCCCGCGAAACCTCCGGGGAGCGGCATCACCCGCGGCGTGTTCGTGCGGGCGAGCAAGGCGGGGATACGGCCCATCGCCTGCTCATAGAGTTCAAGATCGACACCAGAATCGCGATAAGACAGTGACATAAGCGGACGGACTGTTGAGTCGAAGCAACCCTCCCGCGAAGCACCACACAGACGCCTGAACCAACGCTCAAACGCCCGGCTTCCGGGACAGCTGCGAATCTGCGAACACTGTTGCCGATTGGAGGGAAAATCGCAACGCAAGGAGCATGAGTCCCGGTTGGAGTTCAGCCTTCAGGCTGCTCCGGGGCAGCTAATACTTCGCACGGGAGGAAGTGAGACACTCTTTCGTAGACACGTTTCGCCAGAACGTGGGCGAGTTGGCGTGCGCGCCCGCCCGCCCGCCTTCTGGTGAGGGGCAGAGACGAATCGCTCAGGACCGCGCGAAGTATCAAGCCTGAACTCCTCCCCAAGTATTAAGTCATGGCGATGCCGTAGTCATCGGAAGCAATACACGACGGAGTCACGAGGCAGTCCAGCGGCTCGATCATCCTAAAACCGACCGAGCAACCCGGCTCCGCTGACGACTGCCACCCCTCCGGCCAAGGCCAAAAGCAACCAAGGCCAGGTTTCCTCCATTCGTGTCAATGCGGTGGCGAAGATCGCAACGGGCATGAAACGGAACAGGATGACGAACATCAAGTTCTCCTCGGTCCACCACACCACAAGCCAGGCGATCACGCAAGAGGCAATCCCGCCGACCAGCAGGATTTGACCAAGAGTTTCTCGAAACTCGGGGATGACCGTGGCAGCCACTCCGATGGCAATCAACACACCCACCCCCACCAGAACGAGTACCACCTGCGTGAGATTCTGCTTAAATTTCTGAGATTTCTTGGCGGCCAGCTTCTGCTTCTGCACAACTTTCTGCTTGCGACCTTGAATGAGGGGCGACTCTTCCAACTCCACGACCGGCACAGCGGCCTTGCACACCTTGCACCGAAACTTAGTCCCCGCGCGTTCATCGGGGACGTTGTATTCTTTCGAGCAATCGGGACACACTGCAAGAATCGACATCGGCCCTCTCCCCATTCGCTGACAATTGACAATTGATAATGTAATAATACCCCCCCCCCCCGTGTGTCAACCGGGTCCGATAAGGGGTTGCGAGGAAAGCCGAAAAGGGAAAAGGGCTGAATGGCACTGTCGTAGCCGTCTCTTTTCACCTGCTGGCGGCGGGGATCATGGGGTGATGATCGGTCCGGCCTGGAGTTGAAACGGTTACGTGTGCGAGGGATGAAGGTCGTGCAACGGACGATCTCCCTGAAACTCGCTGGCTGGAACCTGCTCCGCGCGGTGGCCTGCCGCGCGCTGCGACTGGTCACGCCACCCACAGTGGCGAGTGTCGCCGCCTAATGCGACCGGCCAGACTTCGCGTACCCATAGACTTCCGAAGTCTGACGGGTCGGTTTCCACTGGCCGCTCGCCTAAAACCCAAGGCCCCCCTTCGTCCAGTCACCCCGAAACCTCCCGAACACGCTCCACGATCCCTCATCCCCATCACCGACCAGCCACTCAGACCAACCGCCAGAAAATCCCAATCCACCAGATCTGAAACGCTCTGTTACGATCCAACAACTGTCGGACGCGTCTGGAAAGGCCGTCCTATCTCGGTCGGTGTTCACTAGCCGCATGACGAACCAGTGAAATATGAGTTCAGCTCCATCGCCATCGGCAGATTTTGCAGAGTCCCAGGAAGCACTCCGAATTCTGGATAAGACCTCTTGACGGGATTCAGGAACAGGCATAAGTTCCCCCCGTTCGATCGCTGACGCGAAAGAACAACACGTCGCGTGTCGCTGCCAGCCAAGGATGGCTCGGCACGGTGAATCGAAGGCATGGAGGCCGACGATTCCCGCTTTTTCCTCGCGTGACGGTGTTGCTCTGAAGCTGTGAGCGAATTCTCATCGCCCCCGGAAATAGCTTGAGTCCAAAGCCCCCCTAGGACTCGCTGTTTCCGGGTTTTTTATTTCACGGTCTCGTGTCGTTTTGGCCAATGGAAACATTGCCGACAGATTTCCGAACGAGTGTGGTCGCGGTGAATTTCCGACTGCTGCCTATTTTTTGGAAGTTCATACGAAACCATAACCCGTCAGCAAATCATGCGGACGGGCGGAACAGGTTTCCCGATCATTGCGTCGTACCGGATCGCCAGATCGGTTCGTTACCGCCCGCGCGGGGAACTGCCTTTGGGCCGCTTGGGTTGGCCGGGGCTGCGGCGACCGAAGCTTTCGGTCGGCTGGTCGCCGCGACCGGTGCGTTTGCCCTTGGCGGGCCTTGCGGCTTTGGCTGCCTTGGTGGGGGCACCTTTTCCAGCTTTGAAGGACGAGCTTTTGGCCGTCTTGAACGGGGCGGCTTTCGCGGGTCGGCGCGGTTCGCCAGCGGGAGCAGTCTGGAACGGTCGACTGGGGCCACGTTCGTCGTCGGTGGCCGGAGCGGGCTTGTTCTTCGCGGGGAACATCAACGCCCGCCGGGCCAGACGCTCTGCCTCGGCAGTTCGGATCTTCGCATCAGCGGCCTTGCGATCGCCGAAGGCTCCCGGGATCCGCTTCTCGGCGGGGCGACTCTGCGACCGACCCCCAGCTGAGGCGCTCTTCTTCGGGAAACCTGCCGAGGGGCTGCGTCCGGCGGGGCGGTCGACCAGGCCCATCATCTGCTCGTCGGAGACATCTTCAACACCCAGCCCGCGTGGCTCGCGGGAGCTGGTCTCGGGCGTGCGTCGCGGCGGAGCGATCGGCGGCCCCTTGCGAGCGGGCGGTCCACTGGCACTGGGCCGGCCCGGTGCGGCCTTCCCAGCGGACGGCCGATTCCGTTCGGGCGGTGCGTTACGACTCGTCTTGTTCAGCAGGTCGCCGTCGTTCTGGCGGCGCGAGCCCTTGCCCGGTTTGTATGTGGGACGGACGCGCTTCTCCATCTCCTCGTCTCGCTCTTCTCCATTGCGTGCCAGCATCCCCAGCAGGCGTTCGAGTTCGTCGCGGCGCATCTCGCGGATGTCACCTCGCAGCATCTTCCCGAGGAAGATCGGGCCGAAAGCTACGCGCTGCAGCTTCATCACCTTGTGCCCAACGCGCGAGAAGAGGCGCCGAACTTCGCGGTTGTGCCCCTCGGCCAGGATCACCTCGCACCAGGTGCTTTGCCCCTGCTTCTTGATCGACTTGACCCCCTCGACGCGGAACCGCCCCTCCTCGAAGTAGATCCCGTTCCGCAGTTCGGTCAGCGTCTCCGGCGTCGGGAACCCGGCCACCAGTACATGGTATGTGCGGAAGATACGATAGCTCGGGTGAGCCATCTTCTGTGCCAGATCACCGTCGTTGGTGACGATCAACAGCCCCTCGCTGTCCTCGTCCAGGCGACCGACCGTGAACACGCGCGGGCCTTCCTTGGGGAAAAAGTCGATCACGCGCGGACGCCCTTCCGGGTCTTTGTTCGTACACAGCACGCCCGGCGGCTTGTTGAAGACGTAGTACTTCTTCCGCTCCATCTTCAGCTTCTCGCCGTCCAGAGCGATCTTGTTGACCTGGGGATCGATCTGCATTCCCTGTTCGGTGATGGTCTTGCCATCCACCGACACGCGGCCCATGGTGATGAAGTCTTCACAGGCCCGACGCGACCCCAAACCACAGCTGGCCAGATAGCGTTGCAGGCGGACCAGCTTGGGTGAGGTGGGTGGCAGATCTTCGGATTCGTGAGCGGACATAATCGACTTCTGAGAGATGCGGACGGAGGAGGCCGGGCCTCCTCAAATGCTCAACCCCCGGTCAGCGACCGAGGGCTGGGAGAGGATCGTTGAGGGTTGAGGGTTGAATGACCAGACTTCCGAAGTCTTTATCTTTGGAGGGTTCTTTCACTCAACGCTCAACCCTCATCGCTCAACGGCTACTCCGCGTGAAACGCATACACACACGTCTGCGTGTACTTCTCACCCGGCTTGAGGATGGTGGTCGGGAACTCGGGGTGGTTGACGGAGTCGGGATAGTGCTGGGTTTCCAGGCACATCGCGCTGCGGTGCGCGTAGACCTTGCCGCCCTTGCCCTTCGCCCCTTTCAGGAAATTCCCCGAGTAGAACTGCACGCCCGGTTCGGTCGTCAGCACGGTCATGACCCGCCCCGAGGTTGGATCCTTCAGCTTGGCCGTCTCTCGCAATTCGCCCGATTTGCCGTTCACGACGTAGTTGTGGTCGTAGCCGATGAACGCCGTCGCATCGAGTTGGGCAATGCGGTCACCGATGCGGGTCGCTTTGCGGAAGTCGAGCGGAGTCCCCTCGACGGGTACAATCTGGCCGGTGGGGATCAGCGTGTCGTCGGCGGGAGTGTAGGTGTCGGCATTGAGTGTCAGCACATGATCGAGGACCGTCGCACTCCCCTCGCCGCCGAGGTTGAAGTAGCTGTGATTCGTGAGGTTGACGGGGGTCGCCTTGTCGGTCGTGGCGACGTAGTCGATGCGGACTTCATTCTCGTGAGTGAGTTGGTAAGTCACGGTCGACTCCAGCTTGCCGGGGTAACCTTCTTCCCCGTCGGGACTGGTGTAGCGAAAGATCACGCCCGGTCCCTTTTCGTTCTCGAACGGTTCAGCGGTCCAGATGACCTGACCCAGATTCCGTTCGACTCCCCCATGCAGGGCATTCGGAGGATTGTTGATCGCCAGCGTGTACTCTTTGCCCTCCAGAGTGAACTTCCCCTTGGCGATCCGGTTCGCGACGCGCCCGGTCGTGCAACCGAAGTGCTGGTTGCCATCCCCTCCGTAGCCAGCCACATCGTCAAAACCGAGGACCACATCGGCCAGTTGGCCTTTCTTGTCCGGCACATGCAGCTCGATCAGAGTCGCCCCGCGCGTACTCAATCGGGCAATCACGCCCGCCTTATTCCGCAGGGTAAAGCGGTCGACCGCCTCGCCTTTGGCGGTCTTTCCGAAGCCGTCTTTCTCGGGAGGAGCAGAGAACAGAGATGCTGTCATGACGGCAAACGCCAACAAAGGGAGTGCAAAACCAGCCGTGCGCATGGGAATCCTTCGACGAGAGGAAGTCGAAACAATACCCCATTATCGTCGGAAACCATGCCGATTCACAAGTGTGACGGATCGGGGGCGAACGCGACTGGTTTTAGGGCTGCCGACTTTTGTGATGCACCCTCTGGATGAGACACCTCCCCGAGCAGACTGGTTGCCGTGGAAACCTGCCGATATACTGAGAGAGCCTGCTGACATGGGATCGGGAGATGGCGACTGGGCTGAGTTGGGCCGCAGTGGTCAGGATTTCCGCGAACGACTCGCGGTGGGCGTGAACAATCTTCCCTCCATCCGCCGGACCCAGAACTGTCGGATGATCCTTTGATGGCCACCGCTCGCTAGACACGGAAGTCGTCCAGCGGTGTTGTGAATTCCTCGTGACTGACAGTCCCCCAACTGCCCGCCAGCATGTCCTCAACAGTCAGCGTACGAATGCGCTGCTGGGTGTGCAGATATTGGGGACTGGAACATTCGTTCCGGACAACGTCGTCACGAATGCGGAACTCAATAGTCGTTTCGGGTTCGATGCTGACTGGATTCGGGAGCGGACGGGGATCTTGGAGCGGCGGCATGCTCCGGCAAATGTTTCCACCTTAGAGATGAGCATTGCGGCGGCGGAGAAGGCGATCCGGGCGGCGGGCGTTGACCCCAAGGACATTGATCTGCTGGTGGTCGGGACGTTTACGCCGGACTACCAGTGCCCCTCGACGGCGTGTCTGGTACAGAATCGATTGGGGCTGGACTGCGCGGCGTTTGATGTCGCGGCGGCCTGTGCCGGGTTTATGTATGCCCTGGTCACGGCGTCTCAATATGTGGCAACGGGCAACTCGAAGTTGGCCCTGGTGATCGGCGTCGACTGTATGAGCCGCATCATCAACCCCAAGGACCAGCGGACTTACCCACTGTTCGGGGACGGGGCTGGGGCGGTACTCATTGCCAAGGGGGAAGCCTCGCAAGGGCTGGTCTGTTACCAGATGGGAGCCGACGGCAGCGGGGGCGATCTGCTCGACCGACCTGCTGGAGGTTCGCGTTGTCCGATCACTGCGGAGGCGATCCTCGCCGGGGATCAGTACCTGCGGATGGATGGCCGCAGCGTCTTCAAGTGGGCCGTTCGGCTGGTTCAGGACACGATTGAACTGGTACTCGAGAAATCGGGGCATCGGGTCGAGGATGTCTCGCTCTTCCTCTTACATCAGGCGAATATCCGCATCATTGATGCCGCCATGCAGAACCTGAAAATCGCCGAGGACAAGGTCTTCTGTAACGTTCAAAAATACGGGAATACGAGCGGTGCTTCGGTGCCGCTGGTACTCGATGAGGCGCTGCGAGCTGGAAAGATCCGCCGAGGCGATTTGATCCTCATGTGCGGGTTCGGAGCGGGCTTGAGTTGGGGCACTGGACTGTTTCGCTGGTAGGGGATCTGTCAGCTGTCAGCCAGAATAAGTGGGTGAGTCGGCAGATCCATTGCGGCATGGGCCTGCGAATGACATGGTGCAAATCCACTTCCCATTTTCGCCTCTGTTCTTTGAACACAAGGCAACGAAGGTCGCGAAGGGATCAATCCATAGACTCTTCGTTTCCTTCGTGATCTTCTGTTCAAACTCAAATCGAGAAGTTGTTTTGGACCATGTCCTGACGACTTCTCTAAACGATGCTTTCGCATGCTCGCCGCCTCCTCTGATTCCGAAGAGAGAGAATCCATTCGTTCCGCGTCTCATCAGACACCGCTCGTTTGAAGCCTCGGCGTTCCTCCCTATAATCGAGGTTGACATAGCGACCCACAACGGCGTCTCGTCCGAAACTCTTGTGAAAGAGGCGGATACGCAGACCGATTCGACAAGAGGAGTGGACTTTGAGCTGGCTGCTCGCCACGTTGCGATCATCGGTTGGGAAGAAGTTCGTCATGGGGGGCACGGGACTTTTCCTGTGCTTCTTCCTTGTCGTCCATCTCGCCGGGAACTTGTTGTTGTTCACCGGACCGAAGGCGTACAACGCCTACTCCGAGGCCCTGCACAAGAACGAAGCCCTCTTGATCGTGGCGGAGATCGGCCTGTTTGGAGCCCTGCTGCTCCACATCTATCTGGCCTTCACGACAGCTGCCGAGAACCGGGCCGCACGCGGAGACCGGGGTTACGCGGTGCGGCAGACGAAGATTCCGGGGCGGGTGATCAACTTCCTCGGCATGGCTCCCGACACGACGATGTTCGTCACCGGGGCGTTGATTTTCGCGTACATCATCGTGCATTTGTGTGACTTCAAGTTCGAGGTCTTCGCCACTGAGGCCATGCGATCTGCGGACCCCTACACCAAGGCCGCTCAGATTCTCAGCAGCACTTCGCGGAAGCTGATCTACGGGATCGCCGCACTGGTGGTCGGCCTGCATGTGTCGCACGGTTTTGCCAGTGCCTTCCAGTCGCTGGGACTCAGTCACCCGAAGTACACGCCGACGATCAAGTGCCTGGGCAAGGTCTTCGCGGTCCTCGTGGCCCTCGGGTTTTGCAGCTTTGCCTTCTGGGACAGCGAGCGGAGCCGCCGCAGCGATGACCTGACGACGCCGATCCCCGGCAAGGCCACCGATCTCACCCTCCCAACGCCCGTGAGAATCTGGGACAGCGAGCGTACTCGCCGCAACGATGACGCCGAGCAGGCGATTCCATAGCCGGAACAACCAGCACCCTGACGGGAGTGTCGCCTTT
>JAYTCW010000112.1:0-14266 GCA_043736295.1 Planctomycetota bacterium
GAACACGCCTCTGCCACGGTGATGATATTTGCAGTGTGCGCGGGCATCGGCGGGGAACACTTGGGACACCCTGTCGGCTTCAGCGAGAAGTGTCGATAAATCGGGAAGTTATTTCGTCCCAGATCCTAAAGGGTATCCCCAAGGCTGGCACGCTTTTGAAAGCATGAGCAGCCTCTGTCCTGCCAGCCCGCCGCACCAGCCAAGGCGGCCCGCCCGCCCTGATTCTGTGTACACCTCAATGGTCCGTGGACAGAGCCTGAGTTTATCGCGGAGCAGAAGGGCATTCCTCCTTGGTGATCTGCAATGGGCGCCGCGTCACACGAGCGCTGGTTTTGGCAGCGGACGCTGACTACGCTGGGGCGAGTCAGCCGGGTCGGGCGGGGCTTGGATGAATTCGAATGGGAAGAAGGCGAGAACGAGGCCGAAGGAAACAAGTTGCCGACTTTTTTGAGGGAAACACTCGGGGGCATGTCAGTATAGTGCCGAGCGTCGGCAGAACTCATCCCGAATTCACACAATCTGCAGTTGGTCCACCGGACCGTCCATCCGGTGCCAAGCCAGCCGTCGGTCGGCACCCAATGAACACTCTTCGCCGGTTCGGAGTGTCTGGGTCTGTTCCGCGAACTCGACCTGAATCGTGTCCGTGTCACGAACGGTCACCCACCCCGGCACTCCGCCGATGTCTAACGCAAACGATGCACCCGGACGAACCAGAACCCAGCGGAGCTTCTGACTCAGTCCGTCGTTTCGCGTCAGTTGAAGACTCTCGATCTTGCGGTCATCCGAGTCGAGTTCCACCGACAGCTGAATCGCTCCCGCCAGATCGATGCGGTCGCGGTGAGCGATGACTTCCGCTCGATCTCGAACCAGCTTGCGACCATTCAACGAGACCCCATTGCCGCTATGGTCCTGGACCCACACATACTCGTCGCGAAAGTCCAGCGACAAGTGGCGGCGAGACAACCGCGACAGCTGTCCGCGATCTGGAACCGGCGTGACCCACCATGTGGTCTCGTTGGTGCCGCCTCGCCCCACGGATGCCGATTGGCCGACACAGATGGCATAGCAGACAAAGCCTGCATCTGTCCCGACATAGATGACTCCGGATGTCGAAAGATGGGATGCCACCTGACGGTTCCACGCGGGCTTCGGCCCCCGAGCAGCGGGGATCAAGCGGCGAATCCGATCGGCCATCGCCGGATCTTCGGTCAGGGGGATCTCCTGCCAAGTGTTCTGTGGGCTGGGGCCAGACATCCTCAGCGAACTCAGCGGAGCTGCGCCTCCCAGCATGATGACATCGCCACCCGCCTGGATCGTTTGAGTTTCCCGTTCAGGGGCGACTGAGAGGATGAGGTCCCCGGTCTGCCGAGACCGAGGAATCCCGTGGCTGTCAGTCACAGTCAGTTCAAACTGCACATCATGGTCCCCCGCCTCGCGCGGCGAGAGTCGCAGTGTGGTGATCTCATACTGCCCGGGCGTCGGGCAATTGATCGGGTACTCCTGAGGGGCCTCGAACATGGAGGACTTGACGCAGACATCGCATCGAGAGCCGCTCTCTATGGCATGCAGTCTTAACGTCAAAACCGCGCGATGATTCACTTTCAAGCTGGAGCTGCCTCGGTACTCCAGTCGGACATGGCCGACTGCTGAGACTGAAGAAACAGGCAGCTGCATGAAGGACGCGCTGGGGGCGGAAAACGCAGGGCGACCGGGAACCGGCAGAGACAACGCGTGAGGGACCAGCGGGGCGGGCATCTTCGGCAGTACGGGCCGCGACAAAGCTCCCAGCAGCGAATTAACTCCCGGCAACGCCGCAACACCTGGGAGCGCTGCCGCACTGGGGAGCGAATTCGAGATCGACGGCAGAAGATCATCGAGTTGCGACAGCATCCCCGCCAGCTCTTCATCCGGAACCGTCAGCGTCGATCTCTCCGTGAGGCCGTCCAGAGAGCCTGCGATTTGACCAGCGAGAGGCAGTTGTTGTGCAGCCGGGGCGGGCGGTGTCGCCTCCGGTGAATCACCGAACGCCGCGCCAAAGCTGGCCCAGGGATCATCGTCTGAGGGAGCGGGAGAAGACATGGAGAATCAATCCAGACGGAGGTCAGCTTGTGTTAGATTCCGGGCCAGAGCAACCAGCCGAAACCCAAGAGAGTTCGAGGTCGATCCAGATGCCACACGCAGCCGGGCGCTGATCCGCAATTGTCGGGAGTCCCGCTCACGGAAGCTGCCGCCGCGTGCGACACGATAACCGATCGCGGTCTGAGCCGAAGGCGAAGCCGCCTCGCATTTTCGCGTCGACAGAGCCGCGAACTCACTGGAAGTCCATTCGCAGACATTTCCCAGCGTGTCGATCAGTCCCCAGGCGTTCTGTCGACGCGGATCACGGGGGGCGGGGGCCGTCCCCATGTAGGCGGCATGTGCGGGATGAAACTCTTCCCCCCACCAGTAGCGATGCGGACTGCCCGCCCGCGCCAGATACTCCCATTCCACTTCCGTGGGTAGTCGGACTGCCAGTTGAGTGCGACTTCGAAACGCATCGCAAAAGGCGGCGATTAAGGGCAATCCGACCTCCACCGCAGGATGATCGGCAACCTGCCGACTGGCCTCTCGTTGCCAAGCCTGCCAGGCCGGTGACTCCAACAACTCATCCGAAAACTCGCGGAGGTCGCTCACAGTGACGGGAAAGTCCATCACGAGCAGCGGTTCCGGAATCTGCACGCGAATCTGGGGACGTTCGTCGGCATCGGCCTCTCGCGTTTCAGTCGGTGCTCCCATGATGAATTCACCGGGTGGTACTAACCGAAACTGATGGTTCAGGATCGATACCGATGCACTCGTCAGTCCGAGCAGCGACATCCAGCGCTCCTGCTCTAGGGCGGCGACCTTGGCTGAGCGAATCAGGACCGGCTTCACCGCGGTGATCGCTGGTTGAGCCTGGGGCAACTGCCCCTCATCGCGATCAAGGCTATCCTTGGGACGAGCAACCGGGCTGAGCAGCGAGGCCAGAGCCTCTCGAAAATGGCGGACCGAGTCCGGTCGACTCGCCGGATCCGGTTCCAAAGCCCGCAGCAACAGCTCGCGAATCGGCTCGGGAATCCGGTGTTCTCGGATCGCGATCGGGATCTCACCCGTGATCGCGTGGTAGGCGGTCGCTGCCAGACTGTAGAGGTCGCACTTCTCCGTCGCGGATTTCCCACACCGCTGCTGCTCGGGAGCGATGTAGTAGGGCGTCCCCACCATGACGCCCGACTGAGTGAAGCCGGTGCTGTCGATCTGCCTCGCGATGCCAAAGTCTGCGAGCTTGGCCGGACCGCTCACCGGGACCAAGATATTGGCGGGCTTGATGTCACGATGGATGATGCCGTGAACATGGGCCGCCGCCACAGCATCGCAAATCGGCAGCAGCAGCTCGATCGCCTGACGCCACTCCATCGCTCTCTGTTCCAATCGTTTGGCCAAACTCTCTCCGTCGACAAACTCCAGTACCAGATACAGCCCCTCGTCATCGGCGAGGATGTCGTACACGGTCACGACGCTCGCATGATTGATGCGGGCCGCTAGCTGCGCTTCGCGAAGGAAGCGTTGCAGCAATTGTGGCTCACTGGCCAAGTTCGCCTTGATCCGCTTGACGGCCACGGCCCGCTGCAGCTTCCGATCAAACGCCTTCAGCACTCGTCCCATCCCACCGACGCCGAGTTCCGCGAGCAGATCGAACCGGTCGGTGAAGACTTTACGATCGATGTCGAGAGACACGACGAGCGTTTGACTTGTTGTGGCACCACCGAACGTGTCATGCCCGCTCAGCGTGTGCGCGGTGTCGCTGGATGCAGCTGCGTGCGCGACCGGTGCCTCGCGAGGTGCTGCCTCCGGAGGCTTTGTCGGCAGCCCGGACAGGGAGGACGGAGGGGGCTGGAGGTTGCTGGGTGTCATCAATGGCCCCTTGGGGAAAGATTCTCGGTGGTGGAATCTGTTCCGTACTCTGATTCTGTTTGTAGTTTATATGCTCTTGATTCCCAATTCCTCCACTCCGGCTCCTCTGAGAGGAGCCAAGAACACTCCCCGTAGTCTGGACCCCCAGGTCTGAACCAGTACATTTCGGCGTCGCCACGTTTCGGCGTCGCCACGTTTCGCCAGAACGTGGGCGAGTTGGATCGCGGACCCGCCCTCGCGCGAGCGGCAGCGACGACTCATGTCGCCCAGAGTGAGGTATCGCTGACCGCTGATCGGGCAATCTGGGGCTTGATCGTGATGTCGTATTTGGGAAGGGTGGCGGAGCGTTCGAGGGGGGAGGAAAAAGGGGCAGGGCTCAGGGGCAAGTCTCATTGATTGGCCATTTGGGGGAAACCAAGAGACCTGACTGCCCCCACTTCTCTCCTCACTTTTCTTCTGCTCCGACGACATCTCCGAGGCCAGCTGCAATCCCCGCAGCGATGTGACGACGGGATTCAACAGGAATAATCCGATTCACGTGCAATACTCGTCGTCATGCAACTCGCGATGACCAGCCTTATCGCGCTCACAACCGACAATCGTACAGCCGCGCCAACAGCGGCTTCCACTTCTCGAAGTCTTTGAACCCCGCAAGATCCTTTTCGGTCACGTCGAACCGCTTCTGGCCCGCTCCCTGCCTGGATGACAGAGATCCTCTCCGGTGTCATTCCTGGCGCAAATCGCGTGCCGAACGGAATTGGACGGCACCCTTTTTTTAAGGTGTCGTCCGGACTCCGGATCACCTGCGGGGCAGGCATACCTCTGGCACTGATTGGGTTATGGAGCCTCTGCTGCGGCTGGCTCCTCTTCAAACGCTGTCTGCGTCGTGTTGGTGTACTGCACCGGTGGCTCTTCCAGTGCTTGTTGCGAATGCGGTGGCAAGAACGCCACCGTGGCTGGCAAGCGGTCTCGCATGATCGCGGCTGGACCGCTCGTCATCCGCTTGACTTCCCCGTTGATCGTTCCCGTCTTGAAGGGACCGATGCCTGCGGCGAACCACGCACTGTCGTCCGAACGAGCCAGAGTCATGCCACCTTCGCCGAGGACTTCCTTGGTCTTCGCATCGACCGCCACGATCCCCAACTTCGCGGTACCGGTTTGCACCTGACGAGTCAGCACTCGAACTTCAGGCAGCGTCAGCATCCCCGGGACAGTGACTTCGGGAATGCCGAGGAACGACTCAGCCAGATCGGTCCCGACGACGCCCGTACGCATTTCCACGAGGACTTCGGCCTCCTCGGGTTTCGTGACGAGAACTGCCCCCTGATGCAGGATGCGATGCCGTACCGACGCAATCACATACTGCTTGTCGAGGCAGTCGACATACCGGTCATCCAGAAACACCGTGTGCCCCTGAAAGGCACGAAAATCGATCTTGTCGAGCGCCTGATCCACTGCGTTACAGATCAGCAACTGCTCTGTGGCCGTACGTGCCGTGTTGGATGTCTTGGTCGAAGCACAACCTGTGAGCGACAGGGCAAGAAGCCCCCACAATACGATCTTGGAACGAAGCATCGTGCGTCCCTCCTTGGAAGACACTGGGCGAATGAAATGTCGTGTTTCCTAGACTTGCACTCTCCGAATGCGGGTTTAGGAAGCGTTGATAAGACCATGTTCGTATCGAGACATGACTGGCATGGCAACGAGTGGAGCTGACCATTCCCAGCGACTTGATTCGTACTCAGAGTTTCCCCACCACAGAAGCCATCCAGTAGAGCGATCTGTTGAGTTCGGATTAAACCAGACGATCCGCTCAAAGTCCCATCATTGGGCGAGCGGACACAGAAAACTGACCGAGTAGGACGGCCTTTCCAGGCCGTCCAGTGGGGCTCCTCGCCAAGAGACGGCCTCGAACGGCCATCTGACGGAGAACAGATTTTCGACCGCTCGCCCTGGGCCGATGCGTCTCATTCAAATCGGGGGACAAGTAATGCCAACGTCGCTGCGGAGCGGCCTTAACGCATTTTGTACTTTGACTTTCCGAAGTCGTTATCCGTCAGCTGGATGTTGATTTCGAGTCCGGTATAAGAGTAGTGCTCGATGAGACTGTCTTCGTCTTCCTTGGCGGGGGCCTGGCCTTGCACCCAAGTGTAGTTGCGGACACAAACGGGGACCGAGAGTTCCTTATCGATCAGGATCAGCGACTTGTAGTAGTCGGCATTGATCGTCGGGCTGTCGTAGATCAGTGTTGTCAGAAAGCAGGGGCGATTGTCGAACGACTCGCCATCCCGCATTTCGCTGGTGACCCCCGTGGCTCGTTTTAAGTCCTTATCGTGGTGGCTCAGAATGATCTTGGTGAGTGCCAGAAGTCCTGCGCAGGTGGCCGGATAGCGGGACTCCGCCCGGACGCGGGGATCATCGGGGTCCATCGCCAACGCTCCTGTCAGTCGCCCGGCGACTCCGCCAATTTGAATCAGGACTTTGTCGTCGTTCTGCCCCTCGGCAAAGATCAGTTGGCGTCCTTTGTCGCCTTCAGTCCATTTCATGTAGAGGCTGAATGGTGCGTGGCGGACCTTCAGGTTCATCGCTTGCGCGTCGAGGAGTTCGCCATCGATACGCTCCTGCCGCCGGAACTGGGCCGAGTAATCGAAAGTCTTCTCCATGAGTTCTTGACCTCGTCGGAGAGAGTCTTGACTCGCGGTGAGAGCCCAGCGACCGGTCAGGACGGTCCCTTCGGGAGACTTGATCTCTTCCACGGGAAGAACAGCGGGAGTCGTGGAAGGAGTCGTAGATTTGGAGTTCGAATCCGACTCGACCTCAACCGCATGCACAACACCTGTAAATGCGGACTGGGGCTTCGGCAGCGGAGTGGCAATCGACACCATCAACGGCTGGTTGTGACGCCGAGGCGATGAGATCGGGTCTCCGCCGCACGCTTCGGGGTCTGTGTTCCAGTGATAGACCCCGAACGTGAACAACACGAGCAGCGTTGCGTAAGTATTGCGGCGGTTATCGCCGGTCGGTAGATATCGAAGCAGGGAACGCAGCATCAGCCGGTACCACCCAGAACAGGAAAGAAGTGCAGAAGAGGCACAGGATTGAGCATCGGTTCTTTTCTGCCGAAATACGGAAGGTTCCTCTTCGCCATCCTGCGTTCCTTGCCGGTGGCGAATCAGCGCACTTCGGCAGCCTTTTCGAACCCGTTGCGATCAGGTCGACTGTGTTATCCGTTAGCTCTGCACGGATCTGCCGGAAGCGGATGATCGTTGTCTGGGACATCACGTGGGAATGTTGTGGGAGGGATTCGAAGGAAAAATAAGGCTGGTTGGCTGTTTGAACTCGAAGCAGGTTGACTTAAAACCTGTTCCTGACATGACTGTTACCCGACTGGCCCTCAGGGGGCTGCACATTCAGAAAAGTCGGCGAAGATGCATCCTTCCGATCAAGTGGAAGAATCCCTACAGCCGATTCATAAGCCAGAGACCGATTTTTCTTTGTGAATGCGCGTATCGCATCGGAAACGTCGGCTCGCGATGAGTCCTATCCATCGCGACGAATTGCCAAGGAGTGGGTGATGCGAAAGTATCTGTGGGCATTGGCTCTCTGCGGAGCTGCCGGAATGGCGGTTCCGAGCTGGGCCCAAGAGCGTTCGAAGTCCCTCTTCGGGTTGGGGCGATCCAAACCCGCAGCTGCTCCCTCGAAGGAGGCGGCCAAATCCTCCAAGCTGAGGAACTATGGGGAACTCTTTGGAGAGAAGCAGCCCCCTGCTGCAGCCCCGAATGCCGAGGCTCCGTCTCCGGAATCCGTCCGTCAAATGATGGACGAGGCGAAGGATGATTCCGTGTCTGCGGATTCGATGGAGTCCCAAGCCCCAGCCGACTTGAGCACTCCCAAAGCGGCAGCGAACACGAAAACCATGACGGCCCGCAAGGCTCCCGTCATCGCGAAGACCGCGCTGCTCGATGACGCCGAGGAACTCGACCGGCTGGAAGCACTCGATGAGATCGAGGAAAATCAGGAGCATGCGGAAGCAATTACCAAGTCCGCACCCGCCAAGACGATCATTCGTCCGGCACCAGCGGCAGCTCCGGCAGCCCGCGTCGCTGTCCGTCCGCCCGTGAAGGCCGCTCCCCCCGTCAAAACGGCATCGAGCGACAAGCCCGCTTGGGCGACAGAAGCAGTTCGCGAGGAGGATCTCGCCGCAGACTTCGAGCCGACTCCACCGAAGAAACCTGCCCCACCCGTCAAGCCCGTTCGTACCGAGTCCGCAGTCGTCTCGCGACCGACCGCCAAGCCACCCGTGGTGAAGACACCTGTTGGTAAACCGGTTGTGGCCCGGACCACAAAGCCTCGACTCGGCACGCCCATCAGTGTCGGCGCGGAGCCCGAGGATGTCGCAGCTTCCAATACGTTGACACAAGCCTCGGCGACCGAGCCGGAGGCACCAGCACCGGTTGCGGCACCTCCCGCCAGAAGTCGCTTGACCGTCACCCGCTCCACCACTCGACCCGTCGAGAAAATTCCTGCTGCCGTTACCGAATCGTCCGACCTGACCGCCACGTATGCCAGCCCGGTCGCGAAACCATCCGACAAAGTCTCCCAGTCTCCCAACGTGACGGTTGAATGGCGATCCACGGGAGCCGTCACGGTGGGCCAAGAGTCCAGCTGTGATCTGGTGGTGAAAAACTCCGGGTCAGTGAAAGCCAAGGATGTGGAGATCGAGGCGAAATTCCCGTCCAATGTGCGACTGGTCAGTTCTGTCCCTCAGCCCGAATCGGGATCCGGACTGGTGTGGGAGTTCGGCGAGATCGCTCCCGGGGAAGAGAAGATCGTCCATGTGAACTTCGTTCCCGTCGAACGGGGCGAAGTCGCCGCCAGTGCCAATGTGCGATTCACGGGAGCTGCCTCGACGAGCTTCGCTGTGACCGAGCCGTTGCTCGCCGTCAAGCTCGAAGGCAGCACTGAAGTCATGGTCGGGGAGAATGCCTCACAGACCCTGATGGTCAGCAATCCCGGTTCGGGGACTGCGGCCAATGTGAAAGTTGAAGCGATCATTCCTGCCGGTCTGGAGCATGCACGCGGTGAGCGTCTGACGATGGAGTTGGGCAATCTGGCCCCCGGTGAGAACCGTCCAATTCGTCTGGCCCTGACTGCTGTGGCAGGTGGCCGCCAAGTGATTGAGGTTCACGCCTCTGCGGATAACGGTCTGGTCCAGTCCGCTGCCTCGGAAGTGACCGTCATCGCTCCGAGTCTTCTCGCCTCGATTGAAGGGCCGAGCCTGCGTTACCTCGGTCGTCATGCGACTTACACTCTGCATGTCTCCAACGACGGGGCAGCGGCCACCGACAATGTCCGAGTGATGCACAAGGTTCCGGATGGATTCGAGTTCATCTCGGCGGATCGTGGAGCTCAGTACGATCCGCAGAACCGGATGCTGAACTGGTTCGTGGGCCGTCTGGATCGGGGCGAAGAAGCCCAGGTCGCTGTGGTTCTGAATGCGAAATCGACGGGTGAATTCACTCACTTCATTCGGGCCACCTCGGAACACGGGGCGATCAGTGACTCGGAAGTCTTGACCCGCGTCGAAGGAGCTGCCTCACTGGTGGTCGATGTGCTGGACCTCGACGATCCGGTCGAAGTCGGAGTCGAGACTGCCTATGAAATCCGCATCAAGAACGAGGGCACCGCACCCGCTCAGAACGTCGGACTGACCTGTGAACTTCCCGCCGGGATGGAATTCCTGACCGCCAGCGGAGACTCCAGTCACGCCAATGACAAGGAATTGGTCGTGTTCCAACCTGTCGCGGATGTCGCTGCTGGTAAGACGCTGACCTACCGCGTGAAGGTCAAGGGGACGCTCTCCGGCAACATGCGATTCCGCACGAAAGTATCGAGCGACTCGCTGGCCGAACCGCTCGCCTCGGAAGAGATGACCAAGATTTACGGCGAGTGAGTGGGAGAGGCTACCAGCCTGTCGTTCCTCCCTCTCCGCTGCTCAAGTCTCCAACCACACCGCACGACAATCGTGCGGTGTTTTTTTGTTTGTCACAGAGCAATGCGTGCGACGTAATCACTGGAAACGACAATCCGCCACAGTCTGCATTCCTTTCCGTAGGTCACCTCGAAAGGCCCCTGCCCCTCATTGCAAAGCTACCCGATGAATCCGCTCGTCGCCCATCTCGTCAGCGGTCAGATTCTGTTCACCGGTCTGCCTCTGATGATCCTCTTGATTTGGGGGTATGAGCGGATCACTCGCCCCGACCTTCGTCGACTGACACTCGCGCTCGTCTGGATCTGCGGAGTGTTCACTCTCAGCACAGCTGGGGTTCCGTGGTGGGCGATGGCTCTGCTGATCGCCTCGCTGGGGTGTTGGTCGGCTCGAGCGTGGTTGGCCACCCGCCAATTGCCTGGGTGGGTGAGTCTGGCCTTACCCATCGGCATCTCGCTCATTCTGATCGCCGCTGAAGTCCCTTGGACCATGTGCCCCACGGTTGCTCTGGGGGATGACCGGTCGATTGTCGTGTGGGGGGATTCCCTTTCCGCCGGACTTGGTGAAGGGGAAGGCACTCCCTGGCCGGTGCAGTTGGGTGCCTCCCATCGTTTGAAAGTTCACAACCTTTCCGAGGCGGGGGCGACAACACAAGATGCTCTGCGACAGATCAAGTCGACTGACCATTTCCCGGGTCTGGTGATAGTCGAACTGGGTGGGAATGATCTACTGGGCGGTCGATCGTGCGAAGAGTTCGAACACGATCTGGATGGCATTCTGGCCTACCTGCACGACCACCAGCGAACCGTCATGATGCTGGAGTTGCCGGTTCTGCCGGGCAAGAACCAATGGGGAGTCGTCCAGCGCCGCCTCGCTCGCCAGTACGGTTGTTCGCTCATCCCCAAGCGACTGTTGGTCAATGTTCTGGCTGCACCAGGAGCGACCGTGGATACGCTGCATCTGACTCAATTGGGCCATCAACGGCTGGCAGAGATGGTGTGGCGAGTGATCGGTCCAGGCTCACTTCGTAGTGCGGGGGCGTTTCGACATGGGGAGATCGAGAATTAGTCTTGTCTGTCGAATGCCTGCCCATTGCGTGTACAGGATCGGCTGGCTCAACACGTGTCGGCCCAACACGGGAGCGTTCACGGAACACTCGACGCGTGGGAACCGAAGTCTCACGCACGATCACCCGCGCGAGTCCTGCCCGGCTGGGGAGCAGATCTGCTGCATCAACCAGGCATTGAGGTCGCGGCAGATTGCGAGTCGCGAGGTTTCCATCGATTCCCATTCGGAGAGGGCGCACTGCCACCCCATCATCGTCCAATACTCAGCCACCGATTCGGCGAGGTCCGTATCATGACCGCTTTGAGTGGCCAGATACAATGTCTTATCAATGGCCGCGTGGACGGAGCACAGTCCGGTCGTGTCGAGTTCCTTGGGAGCGATGGCGATCCCCCCAGTCACCAACTTGGAGAGCAAGGGCAACATGCGTAACACGGCGTCCGCTGACTCTCCCACTCCGGCAATCCAGATGCGTCGCAGATGAATGCCGTACATCGCGACGACCTCGCGAATCGCGACCGCGACTCGATCCGCATTTTGGGTATCCGTCGACCCCGCACGCAATTGGACCTCGGCTCCGATGTAGTTGCGATCACTTAAATCCGGGAACCAATCGCGAAGCGCGACCCCGGGCACCTCGTCCTGCGAGAGACAGATGACCAGAGGATAGTTGTACCCGATCTCATGCCCCATGGGCCGAAAGACAACGAGATCGCCCCACTCGTCCCAGCCCCAGTCGTCGCTCGACGGGGCCGACAGTGGATCGCTCCAATGGTCCAGAAACTCTGGGTCCGACTCGGATTCGTCGTACCAGAAGTAATCTTCTGAAAATGGTTCTTCGATCACCCGGAAAAACCTCCTGTAAGAGAAACCCAATCCATGGATTTGTGGTTTTGAACCAGTCGAGGGCAATCGACCATTGAAAACTCACTCGCGCGAGGCCTGCGCTTCATTCAACGGTGGCGACGATCACTCGGATCGGCCGACACGGACCAGTTTATCAGCACCCACTTTCTGTTTCGAACTCAACTCTTTGGCATCGAATAAGGTGTCCCAAGGAAAGTGCTGGCCGGGGCAAGAGGTTTGTTTGACATCGGTATGACGGACAATCCCTGTGGCTTCAATCCGGTACTGAGTCCGCAGCGAGGTCATCAGATCTCGCAGTGACTTCAGCTGGGACGGAGTCGGAGGGGCGTCCTCGAAGTTACCGACGAGACAGATGCCGATTCCTTGAGTGTTGTACTGGGCGTTCCCCGCGTGAGCCCCGTCCGCTTGTTCCTTCCACCGGAACGTGGCGGCAATTTCCCCGTCTTTCATCCCGTGGCCATTGCCGATCAAGAAGTGGTAACCGATCCCGCGCCACGGATTCCCATCTCCATCCTTCCGCAGCTTGTGAGCGGCGTCGATGCTTTCGACGCTGCCTGCCTCTGTGGCCGTGTGATGCAGGACGAGGAACTTCCACTCGCGGGGTTTGTCTACGTGAACAATCTTCACCAGGGAGACTTCACGAACCTCCCCCTCGGCGTCACAGACACCAGAAATGATTCCCCAGAACACCAGAGCCCAGAGCCCAGTCTGCGACATGCAACTCCTCCACGGATTGACAGGCATGCGGCCACGTGACACCTCGATCAACCGACATTTGTATGAATGGAGAGCGAGTCAGGTCAACCGGAATATGAAGACTTTGATTGATCCGGATACGGGGAATTGTCGCGGGCAATCGATTGTAGGGGCTGTGCGGCTTGTGAGTGGCCAGTGTCGCAGTCAGGGCTGGAATCTCGGGGGCGCAGCGCGGTACAGCCGCATCCCCAGGGGAAGCAGTCAGCAATCAGCCGTCAGCCAGAATGCAATACATCGTCGAGACTACTTCTGCACCAAAATAAATACTGTCAGGACGGTACAGTCGAGTGATCCAGCCCACGTCTCTGGATATCCTTCTGAAGCCTTGTTCAGTTCTCACCAAGTGATCCCGCATGTTGCTGCTTCGCCAACTGTTGATCGATGACCGCTGGCTGCCTCAACGCCGTGGCGCGCTGATTGTCCTCTGGATTGTGCTGGCGATTCTCACACATCTCCCGGTTCCACAGTCCGCCCCGCAGATCAGGAATCTCGACAAGCTGATTCACATGCTCATGTATTTCCCGTTGGGCCTGCTGTTGCCCACCTGCCGGGTGCGAGGGTGCCAGAGTGGGTGGGTGTGCGTGCTGGTGATCGCCCTCTACGGCATCATCGACGAACTGTTGCAGATCCCGGTTGGTCGCACGGCGAGCGTCTTCGATTGGCTGGCCGATTTGGCGGGGGCGACCTGGGGATGTCTGGTTGCGTTTCGCCTACGCAAGTGAACGCCGCAATGAGGTCGGTAACTTGTTGTTCGCTCGTCGGTGTTCACGAAGTCGAGTGTCAGTCTTCTGGGACGGTGGCTCTGGGGCGAGAAACCCACCCTTTGGTGGTTTTTTCATCACAGTGAGATGGCATGAAATGGCTCGATGATGCGGTGCCAGCGGAGAATCCAGCGGAGCAGCAGGTTCGTGCGTGTTGGCATGTGAGTTGCAGAGTAGGAGCAGCAACGGTCCTGGCCTCACTTTTGGAAACATGTCGATGGTCGTCTCTCTCCGCTGTCGTCGCGGCTTCACGTTGATCGAATTACTGGTGGTCATCGCGATTATTGCAGTGCTGATCGCGCTGCTGCTGCCCGCTGTCCAGCAAGCTCGTGAAGCGGCTCGGCGTTCGCAGTGCAAGAACAACCTCAAGCAGATCGGTCTGGCACTGCACAACTATGAATCGACGTTCACGCGGTTTCCGCCGAGCATGGCAATCGACCCGACCGTAACGACCAATGCGTCCTGGTCGATTCATGGCCGAATTGCCCCCTATCTGGACCAGGCGGCTCTGTTTAGTCAGATCGACTTACAAAAGTCTTGGTCCGTCGCCCCGAACGCTGCAATCGTGTCGGGCTTTCGAGTGCCGGGCTATGTCTGCCCCTCGGACGCGAGAAGTGATGAGGCGCGAGTGGCTTCGGGAGTGAGCTTGTATTCCACAAATTACGGCTTCAATTTGGGAACATGGTTCTATTACGACCCCACCACCGGACGAGGGGGTGACGGGCTGTTCTTTCCGAACTCATCGATCAAATTCGGAAGTATTACGGACGGTGCGAGCAACACCTTGATGGCTTCCGAAGTCAAGTCCTGGCAGTCTTACACTCGAAACGCTGCACCAGCATCCACCACGATCCCGGCGAGCGTTACGGAGGTCTTGGCAGCTGTGACCGTGGGGACG
>JAYTCW010000113.1:0-12638 GCA_043736295.1 Planctomycetota bacterium
GAGTCCGTAGCCACTCCGCCCTGGGCTACGTGTCACCCGCTCAATTCGCCGAAGCCCTGTAACCCATTTCCCGCGCCCACGAAGCGTGGGGAAGTCCACTTTGACATGCTCGTGCGGCACGTAGTCAAACATCCCCCCAGCCAATGGCGTAAAGCCACCGCCAGTGGCATCCTGGCGCGGTGAAACGGATTCATTGAGGTCCTTGAGATGAGTGATATTGATTGTGAACGCGCGTACAATGGGATTGAAGTAGAACTCCACGAGTCTCCATGTCATCCAGGAGTCAAGCCATGTCCGAAGTTCGTCTTGTCATCCGGGGAGCCGAAGGCGATTGGTCCGGAACGATTCACGGAAGCTCTGCCGATCAAGCCATCGCCGCCTTAAGCGCCGATCCAGTGACGCTCGATGAACTGGAAGTGGCCGTCGGGCGATACCAAAAGCCCCGGACCAACGGGAAGTTTTTTGGGGGGATGCGACGCGGAATCGAGGACGAGCCGTACGATGCCGGGCTGGTGGTGATCGACATGGTCGGGCGGCTGATCGTCGTCGAGTCGACGTACTCGTCTGCCAGTCGGAGCGGGATGATCGCGTATCACGACGGAAACTGCTGCACGCAGCATCACGTCCCGTTTTGGTTGGCAGAGGAGTGGCAGTTCAGTTCGGACGGGAACCAGTGGCGCGGGCTCTCGGAAAGCCGCCGTCAGGAGCAGTCCGCCCAACCCGCGATTGACTTCCGCGAGGTCCTCTATGGCCAACCGTTGCTGGAGTTCCTCGCCTGTGAGCTGTTCGCAGCCTGCTCAGCGGCTCCACCCGGGCCGTTAAAAGATCCCTCTGTTTACGACGATGAGGAGCGTCACCGCCGCCTCGACTTGCACAAGCGGATTCATGCCACCTGGCTCTTGACCGCGCGCGCAGACCTCGCTGGAAAAAGTCCGCGAGCAGCGGCTCTAGATGGCCATGACCACATCTCCCACGATCTGAATGATCGCTGCATGCACTGGACAATTCTCGACCAGCCAGCCCCGGGAATCGCAGCCACGTCGCATGCCTTTCGGTACAGCAGCTTCGGCTCGCATGAGTGGTTCAAATACTACGATCTGGTGCGGGAGTTGTTGTGGAACTGCCACGATCAGATTCATGACATGATTCTGAGATCGAATGGACCCGGACTGCCCGCAGGGGTTCAGGCGGGCGACTTCCTGACGACTGAAGTCCCGCGTCTGATGCAGGTCCGCGACCTCTGGCTCGACTTCCCCGACGATGACTGTCATGGTCGCACGCCGCGCTCCATCATCGACCGCGAACGGATGCGAATCCCCGAGTCCCTCTCCGGCCACGACGCGATGGTCGATCCCGATTGCCCGTGCTGCCAGATGCTGGCCGACATGCCGGGACCAACGTTCTGGCACATGGATGGATGCAACAACGACGACGAGTTCGCGTTCGATCCTTATTGCAAAACATTGGCCGACTGGGAGGCCAAGCAGCGAGACTACGAAGAGATGGACCGCAGCATTCGCGAATGCCAAACGGAACGCCAACTCATGGGCGTCGACTACGGAGCCGAACGCGAAGAAAACTCCCCCTGGACCCGCAGCTTCTCTGTCACCGACGACAGCAGCATCCCGCTCGGCATCCGCATCTTCGGCATCGGCAGTCGACTGGCCGATGTGATTTGCGAAGTTCGCGATGGGGCGAAGCGCGATGCGGTTCCGCCCGAGCGGCAGCTGTTGATTGACCAGCTCAACCGCCACTTCGGCAACGTCCGCGATGTGCTGCATTCGCCCGACCTGGCCGAGGCATCGGCCTTGCTCAACCCCGTCATCGACCGGTTTCGCGAGACTCTCGATCAAGCAGCCGAACAGCCGGGAAGCCAGCGGCTCGCGTCGCAGTGTGCAGCGCTCACTGAGGAACTCAATCGTCTGCTCCGCCCCCGCCTGTCGCGTCCAAGGACCGAACCGGACAGCTGGGACGACCTTCCGTTTTAGGTCATCCCCGTCTTGCCGCGTCGAGTTGGGGGCGCGTCCTCGTCGCGTCACCCCGGCGACCGTCCGGTATATGCCCGATCTCAATTGCCACGACTGTCACTCGACAGCGATCGCCGGATTTCAGTCCGAGAGAGTCTTACTCCGCTGTCGATCTCGGGACAAGCTCTGCTCTCTCTTGTGACCAAGCTTCGGCGTGGTCACCTCCCGTCCGAATCACAGCGTACACCTGTTCGAGGATCAATCACAATTCCTCTCAGCGCGAGAGTGCCCCTTGAGTCTCTTGGCTCAAGAGGGCATCGATCAAACGCGACAACTGGTAGACAATGTCGTACAGGCTGACCATTTCCGGATGTTCTTCCTGGGAGGCGACCGGCACGTGAAAACGGAGCCGGGTCACTTCCGAAGTTCCGAAGGAGTGTGGTCTGGGGGCGGATTCCACTGGCCGCTCGCCTTGCTCCTCGCTTTCGCATCCCTCATGCTGCCTGTGGGAGATTACCACCATGAACGAGCCACTGTCGCAGATCCCGCCTCTCGGGGGATTGTGTTCTTATGAAGAGGCCAGCCGGACCTCACTTTCGGTGGAGGACTGCGTCGAGTGGCTGAAGCGGTTGCACTATATCTGGAAGCGGATGCACCAGATTTTCACCTCCCATATCACCGCAGAGCCGATCTATGAACTGAAAACGGCGTTCAGCCTGCATGCCCATCTGTGTGCGGAGCATGCACAGGCCATCCGCACGCGAGTGTCTGAGATGCGCGAGCCTCCCTTGGGGTTGGAGGTGGTGCCCCATCCCGCGCTGGAACTGGCGTGCGATGAAATTCTGTGCGCTCCCACGACGGTGGAGCGCTGTCATGGGCTGTATGGCATCCTGCTGCCGCTGCTCGATTTCTCGATCTCTCATTACCTGGGAATGACCAACAAGCTGGCCGATGCGCCGAGCGTGCGGCTGTTGCGATTTGCTCAGTTAGAAATCCAAGATATGCTGGCCTTTGGGAAGCAGGCCCTGGCGGCCCTAGGCCCGGCGTCCGTCGCGCTCGACGAGATGTCATCACTCTTGCAGCTGGCGATCGCCAATGCGGGCGGCCTCGGCGGGAAGTATCCCCCTCGGAATCATGAACTCGTCCGCCGCTATTCGACCCAGCCCTTTGAGTACGACCGAGTCCCGCAACGAGACCACCGGTTTCAGGACTCCTTCAACGCCGGCGTGAACCCCGAGGCATTCCTCTACAACCCCGAATTCTCCCCGCGCGACAAGACGCTGATGATGTTCTACAAGCGCATCCGCGAGATCGATGTGCCGGAGATGATGGCCAGCATCCTGGTCGAGATGCCTCACAAGCCTTGGGGCTTCAAGCGCGATATGACCCGCCAACTGTGGGACGAGGCGCGGCATGCGATGCTAGGGGAAGTCGGCTTCCGTCAGGTCGGGATCGACTGGACCCGCATCCCGATCAGCTTCCTCTGGTCGTACAACCTCAACACCCAATTGACAGCTCAAGAGCGGCACGCAGTGCTGTTCTTCATCGAGCAGGGACTGATGCCGAAGACCGGGAAGCGTTACGAGTGGGAGGTCGCCAAAGCCTCGGGGAATCCGCTCGCCGCACTGTTCCAGGACTTCGACTGGGCGGACGAGGTACTGCACGCGCAGATCGGTCGCGAGTGGTATGTGAAAGACTTCGGCGACTTGAACGGGGCGCTGGCCTATGGCGATCAGTGCTGGTCCAAGGTCTTGTCGCACTGGCGAGAGTACCTCGATCAGGGCCTCACCGAACACTACAACTGGTGGCCCGAGATCTACCGACAGGCCTGCCGCAACTGGGGCGTCGAACCCGACCCACGGGCTCTGGCGTTCAAGGAGACTTACGAGACCATTCGCGCTGACCTGAAGGAGATCACGGGGTCCGCGTGAGGAGCCACGACTCGCCACAAGCGTGAGCGAAGTGCGTTGGGGACGGCTCGTCGTTATTTCTCATCCACTCGCTTTGCCTCGGTCGCCTCTTTCGGCTTCAGATGAGCATCAAAGAACGCTCCCATCAGCTCACGAGTCTCGACCGGCATGGAGTGTCCGCGCTGGTGGACGAAGAACTCGAAGTTCTGCGGCACGCCGAGTAGCTCGTAGACATCGGCCACCCTCAGCAGCATGAGGACGCGTTGCTTCTGCGTCAGACGAGGTCCATCATTGAGGGCCGACACATCGAGGAAAGCTCTCGGGGCGGAGAGGGCCATGACCTCATGGAAGTCGATGGGGGGCAGTTGGCCCGCGAGTAACTGGGGGCGGATGTGTTTGAAGTAGACGTACCAGTGGTCGCGCGACCAATGCTCGACAGCGCTGTTGTGGCGGAAGAAGGCGGCGCTGCAGTTGTCGACGGCAGCTTTCACCCGTGTGTCATACGCCGAGAGGAAGATCGTCCCCTGGCCACCCAGCGAGTGCCCCATTGCTCCGATGCGGTCCTGATCGACGATGTCGAGCGTCTCCAGCACATCAATGGCGATCGAGTGCTCGTATGTGAACTTGCCGACAGCTGTCCATTCGGAGTGCTTCTGGTGGAAGCGAGTGGTGTCGTAGGCTCCCTCGGGCGGGATGCGTCGGCCCGAGACGAAATGCTCGGGGGCGATGACAACGTAGCCGCGCTGGACCAGATGATGCAGGTGCGCCTTCGTGGCATCGTCCACGAGACCGGCGGCTTGCTCGATGCCCTTGGGGAACGTTCCGTGCATCACGACGAGGGCGGGGAGTTTGCCCGCCTCTCCCGGTGGGCGTTTCGGGATGGCGAGGTAGGCATGGGCCCGCTCGCCCTCTTCGACGGCGTAGCTGATGAGCTGGCGGGTGTAGCCTTCGGGGACTTCCACGGTCTCGTGGATCTGCACATCGAGCGGCGGCTGGGCGGGCTTGTGTTGATCGCGAATCAGATCGAGGAACCGCTGGTGGAGCACCTCGCGATGCTTGGCCCAGTCCTCGGGCGTCTTGATCCCATCGGTCAGGTCGTCCCACGACGAGACGATCTCCGGTGGGTCGGAGCGTGGACGCACTGGCTCTTCTGCATGACTCGTATTGATCGCGAATGCCAGTAGCAACCAGACCGCAATTCGGAACGCACTCAGGAGACAATCGAACGGCATCGTCTTCATCGCGAACGTCCTCTCTTCGGGAGTGTTTTCTTGGCGGGCAGCTTCTTCTTGATGGTCCGTTTCATCTGCACGGAGCCTTTCTTCGCGGCTGCCTTCTTCTTCGCGGGTGGCAATGTCGCACGATCACTCGGCGTCCGCGACTCAATCTGCGATTCCGCCAGTTGGTAGAATTCATGCAGCTTAGCCTGCAGCAGCTTCTTGTCCGGCATTCGAGTCTGGTACTCGGCGACAAGGGCGGGGGACATCGACCGGTTGAGGGCATACTCCACCACCTCGTGGTCCTGAGTCGCACACAGCAGCACCCCGATGGATGGCTGCTCGTGCGGCTTCTTGATCTTCCGGTCGAGTGCTTCGAGGTAGAACTCCAGCTTGCCGAGATACTCGGGTTGGAACTCGTCGATCTTCAGTTCGATGGCGACCAGACAGTTCAGGGCTCGATTGAAGAACAGCAGGTCGAGCGCGTAGTCTTTCTTGCCCACTTGCAGTGGGTACTCGCTTCCGACATAACAAAAGTCACGGCCGAGTTCGATGAGGAACCGCTTCAGCTTCTCGATCAGGCCACGCTGTAAGTCGGCCTCGGAGTGTCCTTGGGACAGGTTGAGAAATTCAACGAGATAGCTGTCCTTGAAGATGTCCACGGCTTCTGGATGTAATTCTCGCAACAGTGGTGCGAGTTTTGGCGGAGAGAGGACGGATCGCTCAAACAACGCCCCCGCCAACTGGCGTTGCAACTCCCGATAGGTCCAGTGTTCACGGTGGGCGATGCGTAAATAGAACTCACGTTCTTCATCGCGTTTGCAGCGACTCATGATCGCCAGATTGTGGCTCCAGGACAATTCTCGCAACAGTGTCGCGAGAATTGGTTGCGACTGGTAGGTCTCGTAAAACTGGTTCATTCTCCACAGATTACTGGCGGAGTAACCCGTCATACCGGGGAATCGGCGCTGGATTGTGGTTGCCAGGTCTTCGACCGTTCCCTGGCCCCAGCCGTCGTGGGCAATCTTCTGTGAGAGATGCTCGCCGATACTCCAGTAGAGTTCGATCAACGTCGTGTTCACCGCCGCCACAGCGCGGGTCCGCGCGGCTGAGATCAGCCCCAGCACTGTATTGAAATTGGGGGCTGGCGGAGCCTTGGTCACTTTCGAAAGAACGAGGCTGCGGTGGGGAGAACTCTTCTTCGCTGACATGGCCCGAAGTTCCAGTGGGGGACTGACAACACGCGAAAAGCCCAGAGGTGGCAACCTCTGGGCTTTCGTGAATCATAACCAGCGAACTGCGTTACACCAGTTCCGAGATCGGACGGCGGTAGTCGAGGATGTACTGCGGCCGACCAGCTGTGTCGAACAGTTGGGTCGTTTCCAGATCGATGCCGAGTTGGTGGTAGACGGTGGCGAAGACTTCCTGGATGTGGACCGGGCGGTCATCGGGGCGTTCGCCGTTGCGATTGGTGGAGCCGATCACCTGACCGGTCTTGAGGCCGCCACCCGCCATGAAGAAGAACGAGGCCTGCGGCCAGTGGTCGCGGCCAGCGGTGCCGTTAATGCGAGGGGTCCGACCGAACTCGCCCGACATGAGGATGATCGTACTGTCGAGCATACCCTGATGCTCCAGATCCTCGATCAACGCACTGAGCGCCCGATCAAGAGCGGGCAACTGCTTCCGCATCGACTCGAAGTTCTGGCCGTGAGTGTCCCAGCCGCCCCACGAGAGAGCCACGCTGCGGCAACCGGCCTGCACCAGTTTGCGAGCGAGCAGGAACCGCTCGTTGTCACGGTTCTTCTTGATCCCATAGCGTTCGAGAACTTCGGGCGATTCCTTGGAGGTATCGAGCGCTGCGGAAACATGGCCCGAGGTAATGAGCGACACGGCCCGCTGCTCGAAGCTGTCGAGAGCCTCCATCATCCCCTTGGCATCTGACGCGGTGCGGAAGCGATCAAACCCAGCGAGCAGTTCATTCCGCTCGGTGAACCGCGACTCAGCCACCATCTTATTCAAGGTCAGGTTCTGCTTGGCCGCTCCATCCGGACGGAACGGCATGTGCATCGGCCCGAGGTATCCCGACTTGCCCCAACTGTTCAGGTCGACCGAGGTCGGCGCGGTGCCTTTCTCAGTCGTCACTGCGGGGCCGCACAGCTTCGACAGCACCGACCCGACACCGGGGCGACCGCCAAGGCTCTTCAGATCGCGCTCCGACCAGCCAGAGTCAGACTGCCGCGAATCGTGTTCGTTGTTCACACCCGTGGTCGACCGCACGATCACGGTCTTGTCGGCCACCGAGGCCAGCATCGGCATCAATTCGCAAATCTCCATCCCGGCGACCTTGGTCGCGATCGGCATGAACTCGCCCCGGAATTCCTTCGGAGCCATCGGCTTCAAGTCGAAGGTGTCCATGTGGGTCGGCCCACCGGGCAGATAGATATTGATGATCGAGCGACCCGTCGCCTTGGCCCCCGCTGTGGCTTCGGCCCGCAACAGTCCGGGCAACGACAATCCCGCGATGCCGGTGGCTCCCACCTTCAGAAAGTCGCGACGAGACACTCCATCACAGAACCGCCGTGCCGCACCCGTGAAACCAAACATTGGAGCACTCCGCTGGAGGAGGAAAACCGGCCCATTGAAAAGGAACAACTCGCGTTGAGTCCGTCCCGACCACTGCATACTACATCGGACCGAGAAGACATATCAATCCAATTTGATCGAAGTATTGTTCGCTTGATCTTCTCGCGGGGGCGCCCGTAAACATGATTGGTAGACAAAAGGTGATTCGCCAGCCCTCATCACTGACGTTTAGAACGAGAGTACAACTCTCAGCACAGCTGTGGCTGGTAAGGTCGTAAAAACGTCGGGTGTGGACAGGTACTCCACCTTTCGCGAGAAAACGTAGCCCCCTTCAAGTTGCCAGTTCAAAGCTCCGGGCTGTTTGTGTTCGATTCCGGCCAGCAACTGGAAATCACGGATGGTCGCCACATCGTCGGCACCGCTCGCTCGCCTTACGGCCCAGGATCCGCCGCCGAGTTCGCCGGTCAGATAGACCCACCGCTCGCGGTTCTCATCGTGAGTGTAGCGGTACGCCGCTTTGGGCTTCGGGAACATGATGTCGTACTTCACATCTTCATTGGGTGTGTACACCAAGCCCGCAGCCGGGAGTGCGACGATATCCTTTCGTCCGAGGTAGATGAACCCGCCAGCCAGCTGGAGTTCGGGTGACCAGCGATAGAACACGAGTCCTCGTCCGACCATGCGAAACGCATTTTGAGTCGCCTTGAGATCGCTATACATGCTGGGAATCAAGGTGGCTTGCACCGTCCAGCGGTCGTTCAGCGGCAAATAGACGGTTGTGTCGAGTGAGAAGTCGTACAGAGCGGGCGGCAAATCGGTCGCCGTTGGGCCGTTGAGTGAGTGCAGTCCAACTCGTGGCGAGACAAACAGGAACGGCCATCTCGCGAACTTGAGTGTCCCTTTCAAATCCAGGCTGGTGATCCCCAGCCCTTGGTCGGTGGTCGGCAGCGTCTGAGTGGTGAGTACGATTTTGTACCATTCGACCCACGGCTGATCTTCGAGGGGTAACCCTTCGTCGGGGCGGTGAACGCTCGATCCTCGCCAATCCCCTTCTTGATCGAGTTGATCGGGATCTAGGCCGAGCGGGTCTTCGCCTTCATAAGCGGAGTTATCGAGCGGATACTGGACAGGAACTGTGTCTCGAAATCGATTCGATGAGAACCGTTCGGAAGCGTCCCAGGCTCCCGTGCCGAGGTCACCCGACGGCTGAGTTTCCTCTCCCGCCGCCTCCTCGGCATTCACTTGTGCGAACCCGGAAAATGACTCCGAAGAGTCCTCCGCTGCGGAAGCACGCGGAAAGAACAAATACGGCTGCTGGCCTTCCAAGTCGGCGGGAGTTGCCGCTTCGACAGCCGGCATATCGTCGAATCTCGCCCCGGAATCTTGGGCAATCACCCGGTCCGGACCGATGAGTCCCACCCCCATAAGGAGGAGGGTAACGAGGATAAACTCTGTTTTTGCCACGAGTTGCGCCTGGTTCACGGGCACTGGAGAAGGGGCGATCCCGGCGGAATCACCCTCCTGCGACAGTCGGGATACCACTCGGACATTCTGGGGGTCAAGAGGCAAATTCGTGAAATCTTTCGCCATCTCAACCGTCAATTCCTCTTGAATCTGCGTAATCGGGGGCGTAGTCTGGCACCTGATCGTCAGTCCTTCATTCGAGGGGATGGCAGATCGTTCGCTCAAATCCGGGAGTCTGGAAGTATGTGGCCCAATCGCTTGATGCTCAATTTCTCGCTCGCCGTGGCCCTTCCGCTCGGACTTTTTTGTTCGACGGGTCTGGTATTGGCCGAGTTTGAAGAGGGAGCCGCTCCTCCCGCTGTCTCTAAGGAAATCCAGGACGCCATCGACGCCCTGAAGGACTCCAAGAAGAAGAGCGAGACCCCCGACAAGGCCGAAGTCGCAGCCACCCACAAGCAAGCCCGCTCGATCAACCCGAAGCACGACGGGCAGAAGATTCATCTCAATACATATTGTCTCGACGAGACGGGCGACATCTGGGCCTGTGTCGGCACGACCGAGGGCTATGTCCAGCACTACTCCCCGGAAGGCGAACTCAAAGCCGAGATCAAGCTCGACTTCGTCCCGACCGCAATCAACACCGCGCGCGATCTCGATATCTTCGTCGCTGGGAACGGCAAAATGGCTCGCCTGACCCGCACGGGGGAGATCAAGCTGCAATCGAATACCGCCAACCTCCCGAACCCCGAAGAGTTCAAGAAGCAGGCCCAGGAAGAGGCCAAGGCCGAATCGGAAACGATGCGGAAGCTCGTCGAGACCAACATCGCCCGCGTCGAAAAGACCGTGGAAAAGGTCACCGCCCAGATCAAGGAACTGACCGACAAGGAAGAGGATGTTCCCAAGTCACTCAAGACCCGTCTGAGCCTCTACGAACGCCAACTCACCTCGCTGCAAACCCGACTGGCGAAAGTCACCGCAGCTGACATCAGTGAAGCCGATCTCGCTCAGATGATGGCCTCCCGCATGCGGATCACTGCCCTGGCAGTGACCGAGAAGGATGTCTTCGTCTGCGTGACCGGAAACGGCTACGAGGTCTGGCGCTCCGACCATGACTTCAAAGAACCAACGAAAGTGCTCGACCGCCTCTCCGGCTGCTGCGGTCAGATGGATATCCAGGCCAGCGGAGACCAACTGCTCGTCGCCGCCAACACTAAGTTCCAGGTCGCCATCCACGATCGCGACGGCACGCCGGTCTCCTCGTTCGGCAAGCGCGATCGCGAAGCCGTCGACGGGTTCGGTAGCTGTTGTAACCCGATGAACATCCGCTGTTGTTCGAATGGCGATGTGCTGTGTGCCGAGTCGAGCATCGGGAACATTAAGCGGTTCAACGCAGCCGGTGAACTGGTCGGCTTCATCGGCAAGGCCAAGATCGGCATCGGCTGTAAGCATGTGGCCGTGGCTCACGATGATGTCCGCGACCGGTACTACATGATGAATGTGGACAAGGGGAATATCCTCGTTCTGATGCCGCTGGCAGAGGTGCCGGAGTTCACGGAAGAGGAGCTGGCCTCGAAGGCCGCGACTGAGGGCTTGGGGAAGAAGCTGATCGGCGAATGGACGACGGCCCAGGCTCCGAAGAAGGAGAATCGCACCGACGAGGAAAAGATTCAGGCTCTGACTCGCGCCGAGGGAGCCTTCAACCGCATCGACTTCCAGCCGGGCGGCAAGCTGACAGTGCAAGGCGGCATGCTCGGCCAGTACAGCAACGATCTGTCGTGGGTCGCCGTGCGGCAGGAGGGCGAGCAACTGGCCGTCAGCATCCAGATGAGCGGAGCCGACTGGCTGGAGTTTCAGTTCCAGTTCGCGGGGGATGATGAGGTGCAGATCAAGTCCGAGGCGTTCCCGGAACTGAAGGCGACTCGTGCCGCGAAGGAAGTGGAAGAGCCCAAGACGACCGCTAAGTAGGCCGAGCCACCCGTGGGACGGGCACATTTGCCCGTCCTTCCCTTCAGTGAACGCATCGTCAGAGTTGGTGTGCAGGAAATCTCCAACCTTCCACCTCTTCATTTTTCTGTCTTCCTCTGGTCTTGCGGGGAGACAGGAAGGATGTAGACAGAAAAATAGGGACAGAAAAATCAGAGGACAGGCTCTGTCTGTTTGCTGGACACCGATTCTCATACTGCTCTAATCCCAACATCTCAAGAAGGACGGGCCAAATGGGCCCGTCCTACATCCGCGAGTCAACCCATGCGAACCGTTCTCGGCCTCCTGCTTCTCTTTCTCTGTACCTTGGCCACTCCGGCCCGCGCCGAAGATCGTACGCTGCACGTTGTGGTGATGGACCCTCTCTCCGCCCCGCTCTCCTGTGATTGCGTGAAGGGATACGCCCAGCGCAAGTACGAGAAGCTCGGCGACCACCTCGCCAAAACCCTCGCCCGACCGGTCAAAGTCACTTGGTCCGAGTCGCTGGTGAAGGCCGTCAAGGAGACTGGTGGCCCCGCTCAACTCGTCATCGGCAAGCACTCAGTGGTGCTGCACGATGCCGCCAAGCTTCAGCGGAAGATGCAGCCCATCGCCGCTCTCTCTGGCTCCGATGGAGAGACCACACAGTCCGGCCTGCTCGTGGTGCGTACCACTGATCCGGCGAAGGGGGCCAGCGACCTCGCGGGCTACCGCATTTTCTTTGGTCCCGAAGATTGCGACGAGAAGTCGGCGGTGATTGTCGACCTGCTGAAGGCGAACAAGCTCCCGGTCCCAGCGGAGAAGGAGACCTGCCCGTCGTGCAGCAATGCAGCGGCGAAGCTCATGGAACTCAAGGCCGGTGAGAAGGCGACGGCTGTGATCTCCAGCTATGCCGAGCGTCTGCTGGAGGGGTGCGGGACGGTCAAGAAGGGGGATCTGCGGGTGATCGCCCGCTCGAAGCCGGTGCCGTTTATTACTGCCTTCGCGGATGCGTCGCTGTCGACAGCCGAGCAGGAGACGCTCAAGACAGCGCTGCTGGCTGTGGCTGAGCAGGTGGAGTTGCTCGAAGCGCTGGAGACCGAAGCGGGGTTTGTGCCGTTCGAGCCGATGAAGCCCGAACCGTCGGTGACGACTGACGAGACGACCTCGAAAAAAAAGTAGGTGAGGCCGAGGAGAGTCGCCTTTCGCTCCGCGAAAGGCCGTCCTTTCGCGGAGCGAAAGGCGACAATACCGGCAACCCCGACTGGCCGGGCTGGCGGGGGGCGAATCGGGACGGGGTGCTGAAGTGGCTGCCGAGTTCCCTGCCGAAGGAGGTCGCTCCGCTGTGGACGGTCAAGCTCCCCAGCAGCGGGCACGGCGGTGTCGCGGTGGCGGAAGGGGTCTGCGTGGTCGGCTCGCGCGATCTGGCCGACGAGGAAGACCTGTTCGAGGGCTTCGATGCTGAGACCGGCGAACGGCTGTGGCGGCACGCCTACCCCGCCCCCGGCACGCTCGACTACGGCAACTCCCCGCGCGCCACCCCGCTGGTTCATGAG
>JAYTCW010000114.1:0-3335 GCA_043736295.1 Planctomycetota bacterium
GCGCGGGACGGTCCCGCCGTCGAGGTCTTGCACGAAGGCGAAGTGGCTGCCGCCGAGTTCGGACTGCGTGCGACCCACGAGGATCAACCGGTTGCCCGCCTCCTTCAGGTCCATCGTCACGGCGTTCTCGACGTTCTCGATCTGGCCGAGCGCCGAGATCAGCAGCGAGGACGGAATCGTGATGACCTGCTTCTTCCCGTTCGCATCGTCGTACTTGAACTCGTTGTTGAGCGAGTCCTTGCCGCTGATGAACGGGGTGCCGTAGGCCAGGGCGGCGTCGTGACAACCGAGTGCAGCGCGCACGAGCGAACCGAGCGTCTCGGGCCGTTCGGTGTTGCCCCAGCAGAAGTTGTCGAGGATGGCGATCTGTGAAGGATCCGCTCCAACGGCGACGCAGTTTCGTAGCGCCTCATCAATCGCGGAAGCTGCCATCCAATACGGGTCGAAGTCGCCGTAACGGGGATTCATGCCGTTGGAGATCACCGCCCCGCGCATCGACCCAAGGTCGGGCCGCACCACAGCTGCGTCCGAGGGGCCATCGTTCGCAATGCCGACGAGCGGCTTGACGACGCTGCCAGCTTGGACCTCGTGGTCGTACTGGCGAATGATCCATTCTTTGGAGCAGACGTTGAGCGAGCCGAGTATTTTCTTGAGCGTGGCGTTGAAGTCGTCGGGGGAGGGTTGATGGTTGATGGTTGATGGTTGATCGACAGAGGGTACTGACTTACTGCGTGCAGTCAGGCGAGTAGACTCCTTTGGCGGGATGTACACCGCCTCGCGATTCACCGGTGGACGCCCATCGTGCAAGAACTCCATCGCCACGTTGCCGACCGGCTGGCCGTGATAGAACATGCGCAGCCGCTGGTCGTTCGTGAACTTGCCAAACGCGACCGCTTCAACCCCTTCGAGGGCGCACAGACGCTCGAATGCCTCCCACTTTTCGGGAGGCACCGCCAGCACCATCCGCTCCTGGGCCTCGCTGATCCAGATCTCGGTATAGGAGAGTCCGCTGTACTTGAGCGGGCACTTGTCGAGCCACACTTCGGCTCCGGACTTCTCGGCCATCTCGCCGACCGCACTGCTGAAGCCGCCGGCTCCGCAGTCGGTGATTGAGCGATACAAGCCCCGGTCTCGCGCGTCGAGGATCACGTCGAGGACCATCTTCTCCTGGACTGCGTTGCCGATCTGGACCGCGCCGCCGGAGAGGATCTCGCTCTCCTCATGGAGTTCCACCGACGAGAAGGTCGCCCCATGAATCCCATCGCGCCCGGTCCGTCCCCCAACGGCGACGATCAAATCACCCGCCTCGACATGCTTCTCGCTCATCCCCACCGGCAGCAAGGCCACGTTGCCGCAATAGACCAGCGGGTTGCCGATGTACCGCTCGTCGAAGAACACCGCCCCGTTGACGGTCGGAATCCCCATGCGGTTGCCGTAGTCGCGGACGCCGGAAACGACCCCGCGCATCACCGTGCGCGGGTGCAGCACACCGGGTGGCAACTCGCTGTCCGGTGTCTCGGGCGGTGCAAAGCAGAACACGTCCGTGTTGCAGACCGGCTTGGCCCCCATCCCCGTCCCGATCGGATCGCGGATCACGCCACCCAGGCCAGTGTTCGCCCCGCCGTATGGCTCGATGGCCGACGGGTGATTGTGGGTTTCGACCTTGAAGCAGATGTCGAACGTGTCGTTGAACTTCACGACCCCGGCATTGTCTTTGAAGACGCTGACGCACCAGTCGTTCGCCCCGAACCGCTTGCGGAGAGTCTGCGTCGCGCCGAACACCGTCTCCTTGAGCATATTCTCGAACTGCCGCGTCCCGTTCTCATCGCGGTAGGCGATCCGCCCCTTCAGCGTCTTGTGCGAGCAGTGCTCGCTCCACGTTTGGGCCACCGTCTCTAGCTCAATATCGGTCGGGTCGCGGTGCTGTTCGACGAAGTGCAGTTGGATCGTCTGCATCTCGACGAGACTCAGATACAGCTGGCCGTGCTTGCTGTGGTGCATCAAGGCGGCATCGTCCATCCCGCGTATCGGGATCGTCGTCAGCTGGAACTTGTACTCGGAACCAACGGCGATCGTGGAGAGCGTGAGTGGACCCGGCAGTAGTTGCTCAATGGCATCGTTGGCTAGCACGCGACGGCTGAGCTTCTGCAAATCGGCGGCCACCGCATCGGCATTGATCCAATACTTGCGGCAGGTCGCCACGCGAGTGACCGCTAACCCCTGCGACTTCAGTGCATGGGCCGCTGTCTCGGCGACGTTGTCGGTCACGCCGGGCTTGAACAGGACATTGAAGAGGTTGAGGCCGCCGACCTGTGGATGAGCAGCGGAGGGTGCCTCGGCAGGGAGCCGCCGCACGCGACAGGTCTCAACGACGCCATCAGCCAGCAGGCGGACGACGCGAGATTTGACCGCCTCCTCGTCGAGATCCCCCTCGACCAGGAATGAACGCGAGGCGCGAATCGCCCGCACGCTCGCCGCTCCTTGAGCCTGCGCCTCGGTGAGTACACGTTGCCCTTCACGGTCGACTTCGCCCGCGATTGGATGAATTTCCACTTCCCAGAGCATTGGCTCCGCCCCTGTTCACTTTGACGCCACAATCCAGACAAGTCAGGATCATAGTCGGTCGGGCATAGCTGATTCGAGCCTCCGGGAACTTTCGGCATTTCTCAGGCTGAACTCCGTACAGTGATCGTCGGCGATGTCGTTCCGCGACTCGCTTTTCGCACATCATATCAATGGTCTTTGTGCTGAACGTGGAAGCGATCATCTCTTGAGGTTTTCGGAGAGTTCGGCTTCCAGAAGAGGTCCAAGTCTCCCGCCGGATACAGAACGCAGCTGGGTGATCGCCCTCGCTTACACGTTTTGAAGTGGCGATCACGGAATACGGATCCCACGGAGTCCACGGTAAATAGACTTTTCGAAGTCGACATGGTGAGACATGGAGCGTCGTTCGATCGATGTTCGAGATCTCTCGATTTCGAGGACAGACAACTTTTTCTCCGTGTCATCCGCGTTTGACATGTCCCAATATCGCCACTTCGAAACTGGCACATCGGGTGACTGTTTCATGAACCGACATCTGGTGAATGCACTCGGTCAGAGTCCGAGGGCTCCCAGGATTCACGCTGGAGAGTTCTCCTCTGTGAGGCGACCGGCCAGACTTCGCGTACCATCAGACTTCCGAAGTCTTCGGAGACTTCGGAAGTCTGACGGGTAGGTTTCCACTGGCCGCTCGCCTTAGTTCTACTGTCCGGTTTAGGTTCTGAACTGGTTCCTCAGTGGCGGCAAGAGGTTACGGGATTTGTAGCGGTAGGCCCTCGCGAGTTCATTGCGTT
>JAYTCW010000115.1:0-5077 GCA_043736295.1 Planctomycetota bacterium
ACTGAGGATCAACACATCCGCCCGGCGGTCGACGCACGCCTCCACAATCCGGTGGAAGGCTGTGATCGTGGCGTCCTCGACGAGACGCCGCTCCTCGCCAGACAACGGTCCAGCGCCCAGCACCGGCTCGTCGAGCATGAGCCGGGTGGCATGAATGAGTTTCAACGAATCGGCCATGCGGGAGTCCCTTCCTCGCGGTACGCCGGGGCCGACTTCGAGCCTCATCCATCAGGCCCTCCGCATGCCATTCCCTGGCAGCTGAAGGATGTCCCATAAGGTCACGGAGTTGTGCCATCCGGCAATTCCTGCCGGAAGTATTGTCAAAGTTCGCAATTGAGGCAAGACAGGAGGGAAAGAGTCAGGGAGTGGTTCGCTTCGCTCTCGCCGCAAACAGCTTCAGCCACCCCAATGTCAACCCCTCACCGATCGACTTCGGCGGGGTGAGTTCCTGAATCGTCTGGCCCCAATAGAACCCGATGACCCCGGCGGGTTGGCCTTCATCCAAGAAGCGACCGATTTCCTCCGGGGAACTTTTGAGCGGGAATATCTCCTCGATCACGATGGGCTTGCCGACCTGAAAGCCCTTCAGTGTGGCAAGGTTCTCGGCCAGCTGGCCGGTCTCGGGATAGAGATGCACTGCAATAAAGTCGAGTTCCGGTCCAATCACAGTCGGCACGAAACCCGAGGTCAACCCCGGTCGATCGAGGCTCCAATCGACCATTCCGATCGTGATCAAATGCTGCGTGTCGACTTGGCGAATGGCCGCCTTGAGCTGCCGTGTCCAAGCCAGAGCGATCTCGGGTCGCGGGCGTTTCGCCGGATCGAGCGAGATCACCTGCACGAAATGCTTACCGCCGAAGGCCGGGCCGAGCCAGTCGCCGTCCTTCCTCTTCCCACCGGGTGACACCGGCTCGTTCATCAGGTCGTAACAAAACACCGCCGGACTTTTGCAGCAGGTCTGTGCGATGGCCGTCCAGAAGTTCGCCTGCGCCGCCCACCGCCGCTCCTCACTCAACGCATCGTACCACGCGGAGACATCGGCCTTGTGATAACACCCCAGACCGGTCAGGTCGAGATACAGCTGGGTCTGCTCGGCGAGTGCGACCAGTTCGGCCAGCTTGCGGAGTGCCTGTTCATTCGGCACCGTCTCGCTCTGCATGAACTTCCCGAACTGGAGATGCACGCGGACGACATTGGCCCCGAGTTGCTTCATCTCAGTGAAGTCATCTTCGACCGACTTCCATTCGGCGTCCCAGTAATCCTCGATCAACCGGCCCTCACGGTCGTGATCGTAGTTGAAGCCGTACGGCGAGAACGCTTGGTGAGTGACCGCCGTCTCGAAGCCCGAGCCGTCCGCTTTCACCCGGATCGGCTCCAAGTCCGCAGCCTGCATCACGGAACTGGAGAGGCTCGCCAGAAGGAATGTCCAAGGAGTCAACCGAATCATGTGTCTGCCTGTCTGTACAAGGAGAGCGGATAGTAGAATCATATTCGCCAGACTTCTGAAGTCTCGGAAGACTTCGGAAGTCTTTGGGGAAGCGAACTCTGGCTGCTCGTGAAGGGCGATCACCCATGGGGACTGACCAGCGGGTCTGCGGAGCATGAGTGTCGCCTGATTCTCGGAAAATGGCGACACCGCCCGCGACGAAGTATGTGCTGTACCACAGTCTGTCACCCCTCGGCACACTTCGGGCAGGAGTAGTGCAAGCTCAGCCGGTCGGTCGGCCACTGCTCTTCGGGGGTCTCTATCTCCACGCGGATCAGATGCACGACCCCCTTGCCCAGGTCGAGCGCCGCTTCGGTCGAGTCGGCGATGCGGATTCAGTGGGTCGCGCAGCGACCGAAAGAAGAACCCTGATCGATGCGGGCGGTGGAAATGAGATCTCAACAATTTCGCGAGCCTATGATTGAGGTGACCAACCGGGTAAAAACGAATTCACGTGCAACTGTCTTGTGCATTGACTCAAAGAAGATGGGAAGTTCCTCATGTGGTTACTCATCCGAGCTTGTCTCTTGTCTCTTGTCTTGCCGTTGGGATATGCATATGCCCAGCCGAAACCGGGTGACTCCCAGCCGAATAGCATCGAATTCGGCACCATTCATACCGATGCGATTGCCGAAGCGAGTTTTTTGGTCTTTGGTGCCGATAATGATGACTCTGTGAAATTGGATGTCACAGCTCCAGAGTTTGTGAAGATTCGAAAACAAAAAGCGTACGCTCAACCTGCGGGCACAGGCATTCAATCAGCCAAAGCTTGGATCGAACTCTCGATTGACACGTCAATGGAAGGTGACCTCGCAGCAGACATTGAAGTCACTTTCGGAACGGTGACCGCCACAATACCAGTCAGCGCCACGGTCAAACAACGTCACGAAGGCCAAAAACGACTTCTGACGATCGACTCTCCGTTCACTGCTCAATCCACCCAATATTCCACCATGTTCAAGGCATGGCGACAGCTTGTCGATACAGCTGGAATCGACGCCAACTATATGTTGGTTGATCCTCAGAAGCCTCTTCTTCGTGACATCGAGTTGAGCCGGTTTGATACCGTGTTACTTGCGGATACAGGTCTGATGAGAATGAAGGCCGAGGAAGCCACAAAATTGCAAAAGTATGTCGAGGCTGGGGGGAGATTGATTGTTTTTGCGAATAACTTCTTTCAGGGTTCAGTCGAACAAGCAAACATCGTGTTGAGCGGATCAGGGCTGAAGATACGTGATGAAGAATTCTTCTTCACGCAGCGGCAGGCAAACCGAATCACAAATGTGACCGACTTCATCGTCGAGAAAGACGCTTTAGCCGAGAGCCTGGCATCGCTCTCAATTGACCGCCTTCGATTTCGTCGCTCCTCGCCGGTCGAGGTCACTGATCCTCTCTCGGCGAAAGCATTGGTCAAAGCCGGACAACTCGGCAAGCCTGGAGATGGTTTCATCGGAATCGGCAAAGTCGGAAGTGGAGAAATGATCGCAGTTGGACAGTCTCTGTGGTGCTACTGGATCAGCGAGGAACAAGCGAATGGGATGGGGAATGCGAAGCTACTCGAACAGTTGATTGTTAATGATTCATTAGGAACTGATTGAACGAGACAGTCAAAGCCGATGATCACTCCGCAATCAGAACGCTTTCTCATTCACTCGTTTCAGTCGTGAGACGATCATCCACAATTTATGAGTCACCCCTCGGCACACTTCGGGCAGGAGTAGTGCAAGCTCAACCGATCGGTGGGCCACTGCTCTTCGGGGGTGTCTTTCTCCACGCGGATGAGGTGGACGACCCCCTTTCCGAGGTCGAGGGCGGCTTCGGTGGAGTCGGCGATGCGGCCTCGCGATTCGGGGTCGACTTTCACGCGGTCGACGACGACCTGCACCAAGTGTTCCCGCTTGTGGTCGATCGCGGGCACTTCTTCGATGCCGTAGGTCGTCCCGTTGATCCGCACGCGCAAGAACCCCTGCGTGCCGAGTTTATCCCACAGCTTCGTGTAGCTCTGGCCGACGGGAACCTCCACAGGGGCGGCGATGTAGAGGCGGGTCTCCTTGGGGAGGGCGAGGATGCGGGCGATGATTTGGTCGGTGGTTTGGCGTTCGACGGGGACTTGGCAGGTGGGGCAGTACGGCTGTCCGAGGCGGGCGAAGAGGACGCGGAGGTAGTCGTAGATCTCGGTGACAGTGCCAACGGTGGAGCGCGGCGTGCTGCCGACGGTTTTCTGCTCGATGGCGATGGCGGGGGAGAGGCCAGTGATCTGTTCGACGCGGGGTTTGGGCATCTGGCCGAGGAACTGCCGGGCATAGGCCGAGAGCGACTCGACGTACCGCCGCTGGCCCTCGGCATACAGCGTGTCCATCGCCAGCGACGACTTGCCGCTGCCGCTCGGTCCGCAGAAGACGCTCATCTGGTCGCGCGGGACGGTGAGGTTGAGCGATTGGAGGTTGTGCTGGGAGGCACCGCGAATCGTGATGGATTGGCCTAGGGGCGAGGGCCTAGAGCCTAGGGCCAGAGGGGAGGGTTGATGGTTTATGGTTGATGGCTGAACGACGGAAGCAGCGGGTTGAAGGGCTGCGATAGTAGTCTTCTTGCCACGGCCTTTGGCCGTGCCCTTCTTCTGCGGCTCTAGGCCATAGGCCCTAGGCCCTAGGCTTCCCCTCAACGCCCGCCCCGTATGCGAGCGCTCGCACTTCGCCACCTCTTCCGGCGTTCCGACGCACACGATCTCGCCTCCGCCGCTGCCGCCTTCCGGACCGAGGTCGATGACCCAGTCGGCGGTCTTGACGACATCTAAGCTGTGCTCAACGACGACCACGGTGTTCCCGGCCTCGACGAACCCGTGCAGCACCTTCAGCAGCATCTGCACATCGGCGAAGTGCAGGCCGGTCGTCGGTTCATCGAGCAGATACAGAGTCTTGCCAGTCGAGCGCTTGCCGAGTTCCCGCGCGAGCTTGATCCGCTGCGCCTCACCGCCGGAGAGGGTCGGGCTCGACTGCCCGAGCTTGAGGTAATCCAGTCCGACATCGTGCAGCGTCTTCAGCATCTGATGAATCTTCGGGTGATGCTGGAACAGCTCGATCGCCTCCTGCACATCCATGTTGAGCACATCGGCGATGCTCTGCTCCTTGTACTTCACCTCCAGCGTTTCGTGGTTGAACCGCTTCCCTTCGCAGACCGGACAACTGACCCAGATGTCGGCCAGGAAGTCCATTTCGAGCTTGGTGGCCCCGTGACCCTCGCACGCCTCGCAACGCCCATCGGCGACGTTGAAGCTGAACCGCCCCGGCGTGTACCCGCGCAGCTTCGCTTGTGGCAGTTGGGTGTAGAAGTCGCGGATCTCGTCGAAGAGTTTGACATAGGTGGCCGGGTTCGAGCGCGGGGTGCGACCGATCGGCGACTGGTCGATGTCGATCGCCTTGTCGAGGAATTCGAGGCCGGTGATCTTCTTGTACTTGCCAGGGTTACCGAGTCCCTTGTTAATATCGCGGTTGAGGACTTCCCACAGGATGTCGTTGCTGACGGAACTCTTCCCCGACCCGCTGACCCCGGTGATACACACGAAGGCCCCGAGCGGGATCTCGACATCGACGT
>JAYTCW010000116.1:0-66868 GCA_043736295.1 Planctomycetota bacterium
TGGCCGAGCCGATGACCACGCCCGGTGGCAACTCAGCCATCAGCATCGCGGGAATCTGATTCCGCAAGCTGGTCATCATGATGATCTGTGGGGCAAACCCGATGAGCACGAGTAGCAGCAGCAGCGGCAACATGCACCCGCATCCGCCTTTGCGAGGTTTCTTCGGCGGAGCGGCGGTCGGCACCTCCACCACCGGCGTCGAGATCGCCTCGCCCGTGCCCGCAACACTCGGTGTCTTCGAATCCGTCATCACGCACCTCCCTGCTCATCGAAATTCTGAATCGGTCGGATGATCGTGCAGGTCAAATATCTTAGGCAATCCAATCCTCTAAGGGGAGCCCCGCAGCGCGCACCAACGTCAACGCACCGGTCCGGGGGCCAGGGACTCCGCATCACAATCGGATGGACCAATTGCTGGAGTGTCCAGTCATCTGTTAAGGCCCAGATCTAGCGATCCAGCACGATTCGTCTGCACCCCGCTCGACCTGTTTGAAGTGGCTCACAGGGGGCTGGGATTCCGCGAAAAATGGCCTTGATGAAATTGACATGGGGCGTCGCACGATCAATGTTCGGGATCTCACGATCTGGGCAACAGAGGTCTCTTTCTCCGTGTCATCCGCGTCTTCCGTGTCCCACGAAAGCCACTTTCATAACGCAACCAGCTGGTCCCCATCCCCGGTCCGGCTACCCACTCGCTCACCGCAGCCCGCCCCCAAATGCCAATACATTGCCCGCTTCACGCTGCGCACCTGGGACAGCGATGGGTTCATTCTCCCCATCCCGTCCAGCGGGATTCTTGACCTGCTTCATCGCAGGTTAGTCATTCTATTCGAGGTCGGGATGAATTTTGATGTCACTCGTTTCATGTTATAGTGGTGACTCGGTCCGGGGCTGGTCCCCATTGATCTGTATTCGGTTGGACGCTGGTCTTGAAAAAGGTTGCCACACATGCTTACTCGACGCGGCTGGTTGACCACAATGCTGTGGTGCGGTCTTTGTGGTTGCAGCGGGGGAGAGCCGGTCGGTGGGCCGGGTCCGGGGGCCGGAACGCCCGCCAGTTCGGTGGCTCCCGAAGCCGGGTCGGGGACGGCTTCGAAGGCGACGACACCGCGTGCCTCGCGCGGAACCATCGGTGTCTCGCTGTTGACCTTCGACAATCCGTTCTTCAAGGTAATCGCCGACAACATTCAGAGCGAAGGGCAGAAGCACGGGTACGATGCCATCCTGCTCAGTGCGGACAACGATCCCGCCAAGCAGTCCAATCAAGTGAAGGATTTTATCGTCAGCAAGGTGGCTGCCATTGTCATCAGCCCTCGGGATGCCAAGTCCATCGTCCCCGCGATCCAGGAAGCCAATGCAGCTGGAATTCCGGTGTTCACCGTTGATATTCCGTGTCTGGAGCCGGGGGTCAAGATTGTCAGTCAGATCGCCACGGACAATCTCGGTGGGGGACGAGAAGCCGGCAAGGCGATCATTGAAGTGTTGGGCGAGAGTGGCGGAAAGGTGGCGATCCTGGGATTTGCCACAGCTGAGTCTTGCCGCTTGCGGGTTCAAGGATTTACTGAGGTCATTGAGAGCCACAACATGTCGGCGACTGGGAAAGTGGAAATCGTGGGGACTTATGAAGGGGGTGGGGCTCGAGATGTGAGTGCCGCAGCGATGAAGGACGCCTTGCAGTCCAATGATGGGCTGAAAGCCGTCTTTGCGATCAATGACCCCTCGGCCCTCGGAGCCCGCGCGGCCTTGGAGCAAGCAGGGCAAGCGGACTCGGTCCGCATCGTGGGCTTCGATGGACAACCAGAGGGGAAACAAGCGATCAAGGACGGCAAGATCTACGCCGACCCGATCCAGTTTCCGGACCGCATGGGGGTTGAGGTGGTCCAAGCGATCGTGGCCCATTCCAAGGGGCAGGATGTCCCCGCCCAGAACCTGATCCCGACGAAGTTGTATCGGAAGGCGGACGCAGACTTGGACCCGAGTCTGAAGTAAATCCAGTGGGGACCGTGGTCGATCAAGACGGTTCGCTGTCCGGGTGTGCTGTCGCACACTCATCCCCCAGTTTGTCGCGACATATCGGCATTCCATCGGAAAGGCCGTTCATTCCGACGGCATTCCGGTGGGAGAGACACTCTTTTTGAGGTGCAATTGCCAATTGTGGTGTCGCTCGCGAAAATGAGGGCGATGTCACCGTTCCGCAAGGGAGTTCTCGGGTCGCGAGACCTGCCCTGAAGCCACGGCTCGACTCAACTCAACCACGTTTTGCTTTGTCTCTTCGTTCACGGATTCTGGAGTACTCCCATGGCTGGCGGCGGATCCTCACAACCTAAAGTGGCAATGTCCAAAGAAGATGTCGCGCGGATTCTGTCTCCGATTACCGTCGGCACAGCTGGGGTTGAGCCCGAGATTAACAAGCTCTTCAAGATGCAGATCAAGTTGGAGGCCTCGGATATGCACCTCCAGGTGGGCAAGCCGATGATCCTGCGTATGCGGGGGACTCTTCGCGAAACCGATATGCCGCCGATCAGCGAAGAGCAGATGTGGCGGATGTTCCTGGAGGTCATGGACGATCGCAACAAGTACGTCATGGCCGAGACCGGTGGGGCCGACTTTTCACACATCGTCCACTACGAAGGCAAGAACTGGCGGTTCCGCGTCAACTTGTTGCGACAGCTGGGCAGGCCCGGACTGGTCGCGCGTAAGGTCGAACTGAACATCCCGAACTTCGAGGGGCTCTATCTACCGCCCGTGATGGCGAGCCTGTGCGACTATGAGCAGGGGATGGTGCTGTTAGCCGGGGTGACCGGGTCGGGCAAGTCGACGACGATTGCTTCGATGCTGGACTACATCAACCACCGCAAGCGGGTCCATATTCTGACGATCGAAGACCCCATCGAATTCGTGTATACGCAGGACAAGGCCCTCATCAACCAGCGCGAACTGGGGCAGGACACCGCTGACTTCCATGTGGCCATGAAGGGGGCTGTGCGTCAGGACCCCGACATCATGCTGGTGGGGGAATTGCGAGACAAGGACACCTTCGAAACCGCGATTCATGCCGCTGAAACGGGCCACTTGGTGTTCGGCACGATCCATGCGTCGTCCGCTCCGTCGACCATTGGTCGTATTCTGGACCTCTTCCCGCAGGACATGCACCGCGCGCTGCGGTCCTCAATGGGCTTCAATATGAAGGCCATCGCCGCCCAGAAACTGCTCGCCACAATCGTCGATAAACCGAAGCGTGTGCCCATCATCGAATTGATGATCTTCAACGGCACCGTCAAGAAGCTGATTCTCGAAGGCAAAGACGAAAAGCTCTCCGCAGCCATCCGCCTGGGCAAAGAAGAAGGCATGCAGCTGTTCAACGATTCGATCTACCACTTCATCAAAAAGGAATACATCGACCGTCCGACGGCTTTTGAAGTGTCGCCGAACGTGGAAGAGTTGAAGATGATGATCAAGGGGATCGACGTGAAGGGTTCGGCGATGCTGTAGAAGCAGCCGGTCAGGTATGCCTGACCGTTCGCCTCATGTGGGAACCCAACTGACGGAGGTTCACATTAGGCGGGTCCACATATCCGCCTTTTCTGCCGGTGGATGGACTTACGTACGGCGAGAATGGCAACTGCTCTTGCCGCCGAGCAGGGAGCCCTGATAAGTCAGCTGCTCGATAACTCACGGCTGGCCCTCTGTGCCGTGGACCACCGATCACCGAGGAGGCTGTCATGGCTCTCGCGTTGACGAGCGACAATCAGTTGCGCAATTTGTTCTCGGGTCTAACGGAACAGACCTTCGAGGTGGAATACGGGATCGCCGACCCTCCGTTGATCGACTACCTGGCGGATATGCTGGTGCGGTTTATGCGGATGGAAGCGGTGTTCGCGATTCGGGATGAGGTGGGTCACCGCCTCGACCAAGTCGTCGACATGCTGCGTGAGGCGGAGTCTCGCGAAGCGGAGCCGCGCCGCGAGGTCCACCGCCACATCGGCGACTTCACGCTGTTCTGGACCGGGGTCTATCCCGAGGGGCTACCGAAGCTCAAGCAGATCGACCGGCCCGACTGCTGGGTCAACTATCCCGAGACCGGCAAGCGATGCTACCTGATCGCCAGTGAATACTCGGACGAGCCGCATCGCGAGGAGGCTCAAGTCCTGCGGCGACTCAGCATGCTCTACGACACCTGCCGCGAGGGACTGTACTGCGTCCGCCGCGAGTGGGACAACCGCCCGCCGCAACGCAGGGCAGCGTGAGTGACTCAGACTTCGCGGAGGACGGATGTCCTCGTCCGTTCGTGTGGAAAACCTCGAGGAGCGACGGACCCGGAAGTCCGTCGGACCTCTCATTCAGGACCGCTGGAGTGTCACCACACTTGAAATAGCGTACGCATACACGTACTCTTTCATTTTCCCGGAGCCATCCCATGACAGTTCTCACCGCCAGTGAAGCCCGAGCCAACCTGTATCGGCTGATCGACCAGACCGCCGAGTCGCACGTCCCGATTGTGATCGCGGGGAAGCGCTCCTCAGCTGTGCTGGTTTCAGCAGAGGACTGGCAAGCGATTCAAGAAACGATGCACCTCTTGTCGATTCCCGGCATGCGTGAGTCGATCCGCGACGGGATGGCAGAGCCACTGGGCAAAAGTGCCAAGGAGTTGAACTGGTGACTTGGGAAATCGTGTACGCTAAACAGGCACTCAAGGATGCGAAGAAGCTGAAAGCTGCGGGTCTGAAAGCGAAGGCGGAAGAGTTAATTGCCCTCTTGAAGGTCAATCCCTTTCAGAACCCGCCGCCGTTTGAGAAGCTCGTCGGCGACTTGGCGGGGGCGTACTCGCGCCGGATCAATATCCACAATCGATTGGTGTACGAGATTTTTATGAAGGAACGAGTCGTGCGTATCCTGCGCTTGTGGACGCACTACGAATGAAGCAGCCAAGTGAAACGTCCATCGCCCCCAAGAGACGGAATCAAGAAAAAAGCCCAGTGGTGGCAACCACTGGGCTTTCGGATTCCTCTCGACGCGACATTCGCCAAGCGGCGAGTTAGTACGTCAGGATGGCATCGATGCCGAAGACAGTCTGATTGAAGAGTTCTCCGCTATATTTCGGTCCGGTGTAATTCTGCTGGTTCCCCTCAGAGAACATGTAGCGAACTTCGGGGCGAATGACCAGATTCGCCGTCGGCTTGATATTCACACCGCCGGTGAGGGTTTGGTACGACGTGCCGTCGGCCTTGTACCACTCGTAGCGAGCTCCGGCCTTCAACTTGGGAGTCAAGTCGTAGAAGGCGTAGTTGATCAAGCCCGTCGAGTTCCGAGCCACCCCATTCCCGGGAGGGCCAGAAACAAACGTTCCGGGAGTCGGGTTCGCATTGAAGTTGACCGGGGCATTCGTCGAGAGCACGTCAAACTGATGGACCGTGCTGAACTTGTCGCCCCACTTACGGGTCAGGAAGAGACTGTTGATGGCCCCGTCACCGCGCCAACCCAGATCGCCGAGAAGCGTCGTGAAGTTGAACGTAGTCTTGTCGTCAATGTTGTAAGTGAGACCGCCGTGATAGGCATTGGCTTGGTTGTACTGGTAGAAGCCGCTATCCATGCCCAGCACCCAGCAATTGTGTACGATCAGCTTATCACTCACCTTGTACGACGCCATGACGCCGGTGTGAGTAAACGGTTCGCTGTTGTAGAACGTCAATTGACGGCTGAGGAAGAAGTTCCCGTTGGACGAGATAACCTCATATCCCATCAAGGTGTAGAAGTGTCCCGCCTTGACCGACAGATTCCCCGAGGCCACTTCGGCATAGGCCTGGGGCAAAGCCCATTCGTAGGCCCCGTGGTTCCAGCCGTTGAAGTAGTCGTAGCGTCCTGGATTGACGTTCCCGAACGCCTGACCTTCGTTTCCGTCCAGTCCGAAAATTGCATCCGTCCGGAAACCCCAATCGAGGCCCTCGCTACCATCGGCGACCTTACCGAAGTAGAAGTACTGCTGGTTCAAGCCAAAGGTCTTGTATTCCTTCTGGTTCACGAATGGTCCGTTCCCAGCGAACGCGCCGTCGGGAGCGGACTGGTAGCCAAACTGTGTAAAGCCGCCCATCACATAGCCGTTGTCGGTGAAGCTGTTTCCACCGCTCTCATCGTCGAACAGGCTGGTCATGGCCCAGGGATCACCCAGTTCACCACCCAGATCGACCTGGCTGAAAAACTCCTCAGCCCGATCACCCAAGGGGATGTCGCCATCAGCTGCGGACGCAGAAGCCACACATCCCAGGCCAACAGCCAGCGTCATCAGCCAGCAGCGCATTGAAAACCGTCCCATGTGAATCACTCCTTTGGGTTGCGCAGAGCGCCTGCACTCCCGAATCTATGTGTGACGTGTCATTCCGAGATGCCACTTCCCCCTCATGCGGCGCGGAGGGAAAAGCGTTGAGCGCGTGTCGAAATGTCCACTGCTCTTGATTCGGCCACCCCATTCTTAAACAATTCAATACTTGTGTAGACCCGTACGACTTAACTATTCGGTACGAATCGATGCCGTGTATCGGCAATCCCTGCTGATCGCAGTATGGAAACACGAGTTTCATCATCGGCCCGGCGTCACCCACCGGTTGCAACCGGTGGGCTTTCTTCGGATTGACTACTGACTACTGACTACTGACTACTGACTACTGACTACTGAAAACTGAAAACTGAAAACTGAAAACTGATAACTCACTACTTCCTCTCCGCCAAGGCTTCGTAGTACCGGCGGATCTGGGCTTCGTACTCGGGGAGGAAGGTGTCGCTTAGGGACCTGAGCAGTGACTCTTGCTCGCGGGCGGGAAGGTGGCCCCAGTAGCTGTTGCCTCGGGCTCCGGGGGCGAGAACACCGGTTCCAGGCACCATCGGGCCAGCCACATTCTCACTCGACTCCGCAGAGTTTTGGTCATCCGCCCGGCGACCTCCGCTGCCGGTGGGGTCCGAGGAACTCGTCTCTGTTGGTTGCCCCTTGTCGGGATTCGAAGGATCCTGCGAGGACGAGGGCTTCTTGTTCTTCGGTGACGAATTACTCGATGGCGACTGCGAGGCTGCTTCGAGCAACTCCTTCAATCGATCCACCGCCAGCTGCTGGCTCTGTACAGCCTCCTGCGTCGGCTCGTCCCCGTCGAGTTCCACAGCCGCCGCATCCATCGCCGCCAGTGCCTCATCCAAAAGGACTTCCGCTTCGGAGGGACCATCCGCCATCGACTCCGTATCAGTTGCGGTCGGCTCAGCGGTTGGCGAGGGAGGGGTGACATCCGGTCGCGCGGAATCAATCGGCGCGGTCTCCGTGATCGCATCACCGGCTTCTGGCTCAGCTGCCACAGCCCATAAGCCAATCATGACAGACAATGTGAGCAAAAACGACCGTCGCAGAAGAAGTAAGACTTCTGATCTCCCCATCGGGAACGAAGGCAACGCAGGGGGGAATCTGCGGTCTCGAAGTGAACTCGGACGACTCTCCAAGTGCTCCCTCACCCCCGCCCTCTCCCCCACAGCCGCATCGGTCCCGCACATCGCATCAAATGTGGGGGAGAGGGAGCCAGAGTTGGTGAGGTCCACGTAGTGTCTGGTCATCACGGTTGTCCCTCCGAGGGGTCTGGCCGGACCTCAGTCGCTAACATCGTCCGGGCCGTCTCTACCAACTTCTTCTGGCGGTCTCGCAGCTGCCGCAGCTCGGCCAACTGGTCAGCGGTCAGATCATGCCCGTTGCTCTTGAGATCGGCCAGCTTGCGGGTGCGGGCCAGCAGTTCTTCCTGCATCCGCAGTAGCAGTCGTACCTCGACCGCCAGGAGTAGTGAGGTGGACTTCTGGGGATCTTCTGGTTCTGCGTCAGGAGGGGGCTGCCCCTCGGGAGTTTGCTGCGGCGGGGAGGGATGCGGTGTGGACGGCAGACTCGCGATGAACTGCTCCAACAGCGTCTCCCCGGCCCGTTGTTCGGCTTGCGTCAAGGCACCCGCATCGCGTTCATCCAGCCGTTTCGCGGCACCGGTGAAATGCTCCGTCGCCATGTTGAGGCACAGCCCCAGCACCCCGGTCGAGCCGAGTTCCTCACCCGCCTGCTGAGTGCTTGTTGCCACATCGCGCTGGGTGTCGGCCAATCCCTGAACCGACTTGAGCTGGCTGCGGGTCCACTTGCCTTGGGTCAGTCGCAGCTCCTCCAGACGGATGGTTTCTTCGCGAGTCGACTGCGCGCGTTCGAGGATCGCGATCACCAACTGGCCGACTGCATTCAGCCGCTCCTGATCTGCGCGCTGGGTGGCGTCTTGGAGTTCCTCATCAAGTGACTCTTGAGCCTGTCCCAGCTCGTCGAGGGCTTCGGTCTGACGCTCCAGAGATTGTGTGACTTGGTCCTGTTCGAGCGTCTCGGTCGCTTCCCGCATGCGGTCACTGGCCCGCTTCGTGGCTGACGCCGACTCGGCATGCTGCTCGCGACGCAGACGCTGAGTCAGCTCGGATGTCTGTTGCTCGATCTCCTTCTGCAGCTTCATCAGTTCCGCCGCCTCCGCTGCCCGCTGACCATCGGCGGTCGGGCCAGAGAGCGACTCGGTGCGCCGCCGCAGTTCGTCCTGTTTTTTACTCAGCGCGGTGGCGTCCGCGATCGCTTTGCGGAGTTCTTCCACTTCGTTCTTGGCGGTCTGCGAGCGCTCCTGTTCCAACTCCTTCCGCAGGGTCTCTAGCGACTCAATCAACTTCTGCTGAGCATCGGTCGCCGCTTGCACATGATTCCGCCGCAGGTCTTCCGAGATGCCGCGCATCGTGGCGGCGACTGATTGATCCGACAGGCGTTTGGCCATCTCCGCAAAGGCGGCGTTGTCAGCACTCGACTCCGTTGTCGGAGTGGCTGCTTCGAGTTGCGAGGCGAGTTGCTCGACATCGCGGGCGAGGGTCGTCTGGCGATCTGCCGCTCGGGCGAGATCGGCTTGCTCCTGCGTCGACAGATTCGGCAGGGGTTTACCGGAGGTCTGCTCCCCGACTTGCAGCGATTGCTCGCGTAGAGACTTCTGTCGACCAGCAATGTCAGTGAATCGCTTCTGGAAATCCTCATCGCGCTGCCAGTTGGCCAGCTCGGTCGACAAGTGAGTCAGATCATCCAGTACTCGCTGTTGCCCCGCTTGGGCCTCTGCCAGCGCTGCTGTCGTCTGCTCCGGCGGGGTCGATGTCGCGCCCGGTTTGGGCTGCGTTCCTTGGTGGACAGCTGCCAATTGCTTTTCGACAGCGGGCAGGACTTCCCCAGCGAGCGGGGTCAGGGCGGCCTCCCAGCGATTCAACGAGTCGGTCGCTGCCGGATCGTTCAAGCGGTTCTGCTCCATCTCCTGCCGCAGGGTTTTTAAATCGGCCAAGAGGCTTTGCGGAGCCAAGGCGAGCGACTGGCCGATCTCTTTTTGTTCGGCCTGGACGCGATCCAGATCAAGCTGATCGGAAGGGCGCAGTTGGCCGACGGTCATCCACTGCTCGCTGATCTCGCGGGTCGTCTGCTCGATGGCAGCTTGGCGATCGCGTAGCGGTGTGATCCGCTCGGCAATCTGAATTTGGCGACCACTGAGTTCTTGTTGCTTCTCTTCCGGGGTGAGGATCGACACCACGCGAGTGGCACTGCGCCCCACCTGCCCCTTCGACCCGTTGAGGTTGTACGCGTCGGTCGCCTGCAACCAGAACCGGACCTGCGAACCAGGGACCAGGTCGAGGTCAGCGAGGTTCCACGTCGTCTGGATCATTTGCTTCGTCGAGGCGACCTTGTCCGTTCCCAGAGGGATGGACCGCTGCTCGGTGGTGACCTGCCCACTGGCGGACATCACTGGCAGTTCATAGACCAGTTCGACTTTTTGCAGGCCGAGATCGTCGCGGGCTTCGCCTTCGATCGGGATCTCGGCCAGAGCGGTGACTCGCACATCGGTTGCCGGGACTAGGAGGGAGACAATTGGTTCCTGGTCGGCGACACCGCGAATCTCATAACGCGGAGGATTCGCCGCCCGCAGCCCATACGGGTCGACTAGATCGAGCCAGTACGTCGACCGCTCGGCGTTCGCTAGCGTCCATTTGAGTGAGAACTCCGTGCCCTCAGATTCGAGCGGAATCGTCTTCCGAGGACTGTTCCCGGTGTTGAGGACGACCGATTTCAGTGGGGCGACTGCTCGGCAATGAATCTCAACCTCACTGCCCACGATGCCCTGCAAGTGACCGACTCCGCTGCGGGCCGTCTCCACGGGGCGACCGGTGTACGGGGGCGGAGTAATCGTGATCTCGAAGGAGGCCACGCGCGGCGTCGGCACCACGTCGACCTTGATCCACGGGGCTCGGTCGTCGTCGCCGCCATGTACGCGGAATTCAAAGGGTTCGGTCGTCGGCAGAGTGGCGACCGCGACGGCATGCGGCTTCCCCTGGGCATCGCGCAAGGTCGTTTGCCTGAGTCCACCTTTGTCAGGAGTACCCGTAGGGGAGCGACGCTCGAAGAGAACTTTGGCCGGGAGTGAACCGTCGCGGTTCTCGATATAGAGCGTCAGTGGTTCGCCCTGGCCCGCCCGCAGTGCGGGATCGCGAGTCGCGACCAGCGGCTCCAGTTCACTATTCAGATACACCAGCGTCGTGCGCCGGGGCCAGTCCAACTCCACGAGTGGAGCGATCAAACGCGCCCCTCCCACACGGGTCAACTCCGGCGACAGCACCACCACCAGTCCGAGCGCCCCCAACGCCAAACCCGCTCCGGCCATCGCCGCATAGGCTCGCCTCGGAGCCACCACCGACCGCCACGGAACCGTGACTAGCTGGAGCTGCGCCCGGCTCACCGTCACTTGCTGAAGCAGCGGAGCCCCCAGCGTCGCCGAAAGCTGAGACGAGTCGAACTCGACAGCTGAGGTCAGATCGGGGGTGAGCAACGGCCATTGGCGGTGAATCACACGGGCCAGTTCGAGGTCCGTCAACTTGGCCCGCAGCGGACGAACCAGGAACCTCCATCCGACCACGAGGATCGCCACCAGCCAGATCGCCGTCGGCACAATCCGCGAGAGGACAGCCTGCCAGCGGGCCAGTGCATCGATCACCCCCAGAGCCAAGCCCAATCCCACCACCACCACGAGCAACGCCGCCACCCCGCGTACAAACACCCACCCGCGTGCCCGGCGTCGAAGGGTTTCCAAGTTGTGGGAGAGTCCGGGCATAGAGTGTCGTGGCGCGGAGAAGAGAACGACTCACCGCGATTCTACGCCAGAGAGACGGCACATCTCAATCGGATTCCGGGAAAGCGACATCCATTTGGCGATGCGACAGTGAGCGGGCGGACATCAGTCCACCGTGTTTCTCGACACACAAGTGCCAAGCCGACCCGGTCTTGTTCCGTCGCGTCGCCCAGCCACGGGGGACTGACATCCGCGGGCTCGCTATTGATTTTGCTGGTGAAGACATCCGTCCAGTGGAGTCACGGGACCACATCGCCTACGTAGCTCATGTCGCTCTGCGACTGAGCTTTCTTGGGGTATCGCCAATGTGAGAATGCACCCTGGAGCGTCGTGCCACATTCAGACTTTTGCGATCCCGATGCCGATCCCCTACAGTGGTCATCTTGTTATGTCCTCACTCCAACCATCCGTTTTTCGTACCGAGATTCCCATGAAACCGTTCTCCGCCCTCCTTTGCCTACTGACTGTGTTCTACTCTTCACAAATCAGTGGAGCCCAAGAGTACGACTTGGTCGTCTACGGTGGCACCTCAGCTGGCGTGATCGCCGCCGTGCAGGCTCAGAAGATGGGAAAGGCGGTCGTGATCGTCTGCCCCGACAAGCATCTCGGCGGGCTGTCGGCGGGGGGGCTGGGGTTCACCGACACGGGGAACAAGGCGGTGATCGGCGGACTCGCGCGGGAGTTCTACCACCGCGTCTGGAAGCACTACGACGCCGACTCCGCCTGGAACTGGCAGAAGAAGTCCGAGTACGGCGGCAAGGGGCAAGGCACCCCCGCCATCGATGGGGCCGAGCGGACGCAGTGGATCTTTGAGCCACATGTCGCCGAGCTGGTCTTTGAAGACTTCGTCAAGGAATACAAGATCCCGGTCCACCGCAACGAGTGGCTCAATCGCGAGACGGGAGTCCAACTCGTCAACGGCCAGATCGCCTCGATCATGATGCAGAGCGGCAAAACATTCACGGGCAAGATGTTCATCGACGCCACCTACGAAGGCGATCTCCTCGCAGCTGCGAAATGCGAATATCACGTCGGGCGCGAGGGGCAGGCGGTCTATGACGAGAAATGGAACGGGATCCAGGTCGGCGTGCTGCATCATCGCCACCACTTCGGAGCGGTGAAAACTCCGATCAGCCCGTATGTCATTCCCGGCGATGCGAAGAGCGGCCTGTTGCCTCGGATCAGCGACCAGCCTCCCGGTACTTTCGGCGAGGGCGACCGCCGGGTGCAGGCGTACTGCTACCGCACCTGCATGACGAAACACGAACCAAACCGCGTCCCGTTTCCGAAGCCCGAGGGATACGATGCGAAGCAGTACGAGCTGCTGCTCCGCGTGTTCGTGGCCGGCTGGCGCGAGGCGATCGACAAGTTCGATCCGATCCCGAACTTCAAGACCGACACCAATAACCACGGCCCGTTCAGCTTCGACAACATCGGGATGAACTACGACTACCCCGAGGCGACCTACGAACGCCGTCAAGAGATTCTCAAGGACCACATCACCTACCAGCAGGGACTGCTCTACTTCTCCGCGAACGACCCGCGCGTGCCGCAGGACATCCGCCACACCCTCTCGAAGTGGGGACTGGCCAAGGACGAATTCGTCGACAATGGGAACTGGCCGCACCAGATCTACGTTCGCGAGGCCCGCCGTCTGGTCGGCTCGTTCGTGATGACCGAGAACGAACTGCTCCAGAAGAAGCCGACACCTGACTCCGTCGGAATGGGGTCGTACACCATCGACTCACATAACGTCCAGCGGTACATCACTCCCGATGGCTACGTCCAGAACGAAGGGGACATCGGCGTCGGCACCAACGGGCCATACGAGATCGCTTATGGCTCACTGGTCCCCAAGAAAGGACAGTGCGGCAACCTGCTCGTCCCCGTCTGTGTGTCCAGTTCGCACATCGCCTTCGGGTCGATCCGCATGGAGCCCGTCTTCATGATCCTCGGCCAGTCCGCCGCCACCGCAGCTGTGATGGCAATCGAGGCGAAGCAAAGTGTCCAAGAAGTGCCGTATGCGAAACTGCGAGAGCAACTTCTGAAGGACGGCCAGATTCTGGAGTACGCTCGCCCCGTCGGGACCAGCAGCGACTCCGAGGGGGGCAACGGGGTCTTACCAAAGGATCTGCCCGGAGTCGTCGTCGATGACGAGGCCGCCACACTGACTGGCGACTGGACTCGCAGTCATTCCAACGGCAAGTTCGTGGCGAGCGGCTACATCCATGATGGCAACACTCATGATGGCCAGTTCAAAGCCCGCTTCGAAGCCAAGCTCCCCCAGGCGGGCACGTACGAGGTCCGCCTGAGCTATTCCCAGAACGGCAACCGCGCCACCAATGTGCCGGTCAGGATCACCCATTTGAAGGGAGCCATTGCGACCGCCACGATCAACCAGCAAATCCCTCCGCCGATTGACGGCCTGTTTGTGTCTCTCGGCCAGTTCGAGTTCACAGCCGACATGCCAGCGGTGGTCGAACTGACCAATACGGGAACCGATGGCTACGTGATCGCCGACGCGGTGCAGTGGGTCGAGGCGAAGTAGATACCGCTGAACGATCGAGTTCTGCTCCTTCGGGGCCAGGGAGAGAGCGTCTGCGGAGGATGATGACGGAACTCCTTCGGAAGTCTGGCTGTGCAGTTTGCACGGGCCGCTCGCCTGACGAACTTCTGTTCAAGTCCTGCGGATCAATTCGGGCTCTTATTTTGGACCAAGACCTACGCCAAGGATTGGAAGTTAGCCAACGCTGCGGTCAAATCAGAACTCGTCGTGAAATAGGTCAACAGCTTGGCGGCCTCCAGTGTCGACGACACGTCGGGTGCCAATTCGCACAAGACGAGCGTCCCATTCGTTCGCTGCAGCTTGCGATGCAGGGAGATGATCTTCCCGATGGCCATGCTCGTCATGTACCGCACGCGAGAAAGACGCAGGATGATCTTCGTAATCTCATGCTTTTCCATGAGTAGATTGAAATCTTGGCTGAACTGCTCGAGATTATCATCGTCTTTCAGCTGATCTCGGTCTACGGCGACCACATACACATCACCCTGTTGGGAGACGGTGAAGAAACTCGATTTGAACGGGATCGGTTGGGGCATTACTCGGCTCGCAGAAAACTCTCGCAGACTTCGACTCCGTGACATCGGCGAAACGTTCCAACATCCAGGGGGAGCCCCGGCAGTTGAATCGGCATGTAGTGGCGATCAGTCCCGTGTACCCAGCCGGGTTGATCGGTCACCAATCCCTCGACGAGCACCTCCAACGGCTCACCGATGAACTTGGCATAGTAATCCTTCGCCAGTGCGTGTTCCACACCGGCGAGTTCCTGGCAGCGCTGCTTGCGGATTTCGGGAGGCACCTGATCCGTGTAGTCCGCCGCCGGAGTGCCGCGACGAGGACTGTACGGAAAGATGTGCATCTTCATAAACCCAGCCCGGCAACAGGTTTCGACCGTCTCCGCAAATTCCGCATCGGTTTCGCCAGGAAACCCGACTATTACGTCGGTCGAGAAAGCGGCGTTCGGTAGAATCTGCCGAATTCGATCCAACTTCTCCAAAAACCTCCCGACTCGATACCGCCGCCGCATCCGAGTCAGCACCCCGTCTGACCCGCTCTGCAGCGCCGGGTGAAACTGCGGACAAAGATGCTCGCAATCGGCTGCGGCTTGGAAAAACTCCTCATCGACCTCGTTCGCTTCGATGCTCGACAGTCGCATCCGCCAGTCTCCCGGAATCTGGTCGAGCTTCCGGAGCAAGTGCCACAGCCGAAACGGCGGCAGCCCCGTCTTGCCGCGCGTCGTGTCGACGCCGTAGTGCCCGACATGGATGCCGGTGATGATGATCTCTTTGTGCCCGTGCTCGATCAGGCGGCGGACCTCGGCTTCGATCGATTCCGGCGTGCGACTGCTCAGGCCGGGGCGCACTTTCGGGATGATGCAGTACGAGCAACGCAGGATGCAGCCGTCCTGCACCTTCACATAGGCCCGCTTGCGCCCCTCGAAGTAGCTGATGCCGTCAGGGATGTCATACACCCCTTGTCGAGCGAGGACATCGGGCAGCTCCCGCTTATCCGTGACGACCTCAAACACCCCCGGCAATTGCCCCACGGCCTCGGGATCGCGGGTCGCATAACACCCCATCACAATCGTCCGCGTGCCGGGGTTGTCGCGAGCCAGTGCCCGGATGATCTTCCGCGACTTGTAGTCTCCGTCTCCCGTGACCGTACAGGTATTCACGACGCACAGGTCTGCCGCTTCGGCCTCCTCCGCCTCGCGAAAGCCCCCGGCGACCAGAGCCTCCTTGACGAGTTGGGTCTCGTACTGATTGACCTTACAGCCGAGAGTCACAAGGCGGACGGTGCGAGAGGACATGGGGGGGGATCGTTGAGGGTTGAGGGTTGAGGGTTGAGGGTTGAAGACTGAAGACTGAAGACTGAAGAGACCTGTGATCTCAACCCAAGGTTCGGATGAATCTAAAGCCTTGCCTATGGATTCAAATCGTAACACGCCATGTCATGATGGTTGCGGACATATAGCTTGCCTCGCACCAGGGCGGGCGGGTTCCAGGTCTTGTAGTCGCTCGACAGCGCTGCGAACTCTCCCAGCTCTTCCAGCTTCTGCGGGTTGGGCTTCACGAACACGCAGCGGCCATCCTCTGAAAGAGCCACAATGATTCCGTTCGTCAGCATTAACTGGCCATGCTGGTACGCCCCTTCTCGGCTGCGCTTCCAACTGCGGTCGCCGGTTGTTGGGTCGAGGCAGGTCAGGTAGCCCTCATCCAGGCCGTACAGGTAGCCCTCGAACAAGACTGGGCTGGTCATTTTGCAACGCATGTTCTTGTTGGCCCACAGCTTGGTGGCACTCCACTTGTCGCCCTCGTGAGCCACCTGAACCATGGCACAGCCGATCATGTAGCTACAGGAGATGAAGACTCTCCCATCGTCAAACAGAATTGGTTGGGCCGCGTTTACTGCCGCCCCGTTCTTGTGATCGTAGAACCACAGCGACTTGCCGGTCTCCACATCACAGCCACGCACGCCGGTGCCATCGAAGTTCAGAATTAGCCTCACGCCATGAATGGTGACGAGTGTCGGCGAGCTATAGCCGGGGCGGTTCTGGTCTGACTCGGCGACTTTCGCATGCCCCGCGTCGTCCACTTCGAGAGTTGCTGCGGTGTCGGCTTCTGGAGAATCCGTAACAGGCAAGCTCAACCCGGCTCCCGCCCATAGCACATCTCCGGTCGAGCGGTCGAACGCGACCAACCCGTCGCCTCGTCGTCCCCCCGCGTTGGCAATGACCCGGTTCTCAACCACGAGCGGAGAACAGGTCATCCCCCACTGAGCGTTGGGGAGTTGAAACTGCGTCAACAGATTTTTCTTCCACCGAGGCTTGCCGGTCGCAAGTTCCAGGCAGACCAGTTCACCCATCGCTCCTTGAACAAACACCAGATCGCCATCGATCGTCGGGGTCGATCGCGGACCGGGGCCGCCCATCCCTTCCCAGAAAAGAGCAGGGTATTCGTACTTCCACAGCTCCCGCCCGGTGCTGGCTTGATAGCAGAGGACCGTCTCGTTGTTGTCACGCTGTTCGATCGTCACCAGCAGATCGCCGACGATAGCCATCGAGGCGTACCCGCCTCCACATGGTTGCTGCCAGAGCGGTTGCGGAGCGGTGTCCCACGTGGTGCGAATCTTGGGGCCGATCACCACGCCGTCGCGGTTCACCCCGCGGTAAGCGGGCATGTCCTCGAGCGCCAGCGTGGGGAGTTCCGCCATCGGAAACGTCGGGTCAGCTGTCGAAGGCGCGGGGACCGGTCCGTTGTTCTTCGCCACATCCGCAGCGAGTTTCGCGTGATGAGCAGCGATCCGCTCGGCTTGCGTCGGTTGCCACCGATACTCAAACGTCAACCCGATATTTCCGTCGAGGTCGACCTTCCGGATCGAGGCGATGAACCCGCCAATCAGTGCCAGTGCCGGAATGAGTACCGCGGTCTTGACGACTCCCTCCCAGGATGAAAACGCAGCCACCCACAACAGCGCGAGCAGAATCCCGACGACTAACATCGACTCCGAGATCATGTTTGTCATCGACGCCCCAACAGGGGAATCCCACACCCACAGAAACGGCTGGCTGATCACAAACAACGCGATCGCGCCCCAGATCCCCCACGTCGCCCACCGCGAGATCCGCGACCAGAGGGTCGGCTGCGGGCGATTGCCGAAACTGGCCGGGTGAGATGAACCTGAACTCGAATCTGCCACCATCGCGGTTGACCTTCCTTTGATCGCCCTGAGAGTACCGATGGGAAGCTCTCAATGGCGGTCAAGGAATCATAGACAACTGCTGCCCGATGTCGAAGTGGTGGTTGGTGAAGGAGGACTGTCGGCGGAGAGTGATCGAGACTGTCGAGGCGAGCGAACTCGACCCCTGCCGGCAACGCCGTGAAGGATTTCTCAGGGATCACGTTCGCAAGGCAGCCAACACGTTTCCGGCCCTCTCCCCCGCGATTGATGTGACTTTCGGAGGGTGCGTGTTGCGGGGGAGAGGGATGGGGTGAGGGGGCTTGAGCGAGCGAGATGGCCCCCTCACCCCGGCCCTCTCCCCCACAGTCGAGTCCACTCAGAAAGCGGCATCGAATGTGGGGGAGAGGGGGCAGAGCCTTGGGAAACGCCTCGCGGGAATCCTTCACAGCGTGGCCGGCAGGGGTTGATCGCTGGTGAGTGACGCGACCCTCGCATTTCGGCGTAGCCACGTTTCGCCAGAACGTGGGCGCATTGGCTCGCGGGCTCGCCCTCGGACGAGGGGCAGCGACGACTCATTTCGCCCCGCGTAAGTATCATTGAGCCTTGCCGCCGCCGGGAGGGCGAGACTTCTGCCGAGCCGCTAACGCGAGAAAGCGTGTTCCCCGCGGCCCGCAGCTCAGTACGAGCTTCGCCCTCCCGATTTGGTAGGCCACAGTCTTGACAGAACCAGTTGACAGTTCACTACGCCGCAGCGCGGTGCAACGAACGCAGCAGCCGCTCGAACTCCTCGTTGCTGCTGAATGGGATCAGGATCGTCCCGCTGTCCTTCGACTTCAGCTTGATCTCGACCGCTGTGCCCAGCAGGTTTCGCAGCTGTTCTTCGAGTGAGGCCAGGTGCGGGGTGCGGTCGGATTCGGAGCGGGCCTCTTCCATCGAGAGGATCTGCGGCTCCTGGTGATTGTGACTGCCGTCTGGGGGAGCTTGAGATGAGGTCTGCGACTGGCTCTCTGGGCTGTTCTCGCCGTGGAAGCTCTGCGTGTGAACGAACTCGCTCGGCTGAGGCTCCGTTATATGCGCGGGTTGCTCGATGGCCTGCTCAAAGACCGTCGGTGCCGCTTGGTTAGTAACCGGCTGCACGACTGGCTCAGCGGCGGGGGCCTTCTTCTCGCGGCCCAGCATCGTCCGAACGATGGCTTCGGACTGGCGGACGGACAGTTGTTCCGCCTGGATCTGCCCACACAAGGCGAGCTGATCGGCCTCGGGCAGTGGCAGCAGCGAGCGGGCATGACCCGAACTGATCTTGCCCGCTGAAAGGGCATTCCGCACTGACTCGGGAAGTTCCAGCAGTCGCAGGATATTGCTGACCGCCGAGCGGCTCATGCTCAGCTGCTTGCCGAGTTCCTCGATCGAACAGTGGAAGTGGTCGAGGTACTGGCGGAAGGCCAGCGCCTTTTCGATATCGGTCAGGTCCTTCCGCTTGAGGTTTTCTTCCAGCGCGTAATCGAACGCGGTCTGGTCAATGACATCGACGACACGGCAGGGAATCTGTGTCAGCCCTGCCCGCTGCGAGGCCAGCCAGCGCCGCTCTCCGGCGATCAACTGGTACGCCCCGTCAAACTCCCGGACCAGAATCGGCTGCAACACGCCGTGTTCGCGAATGCTGTCCGACAGCTCATTCAGCTCGTCGGAATTGAAATCCTTGCGAGGTTGAAACGGATTCCGAGCGATCTCGTTCACCGGAATGTTCCGCAGCTCCGCAGCTGCGGGCTCGGATTCGGAGAACGCGGGGCCAGATCCCAGCATGACACTGAGGCCACGTCCCAAACGACGACGGGGAAGATCACTGGTGGACAGATCAGACATGAACGAAGCCTCCTGGAAACATCACAATCGCCCAGCGTGCGGTGGGACCATGCACCCCTAATCTCGACCACTACGGCGGGGAGACTGTAGCGAGTGTGCCGAGTCCTCCCGGAACACTGGTGATGTCTCAAAGGTCAGAGAATCCGGTGAGGCACGGCAAGCTGGAGGGACCGTAGGCCCGCGCCGCTGAAATCCGCACTGAGAATCGGGTATTGGTTCAAGTCGTGGCCAGATGTCGGGTGGGACCAGCCGCTCTGGGCGCAGGCCCACCGCCTTCTGTGAGACAGCGTCCTCCGGTGCGGGGCCGAAAAGCGAGCGGCCAGACCTAGCGTACCCAGAGACTTCCGAAGTCTCCGAAGACTTCGGAAGTCTGGCAGTAGGTTTCACTGGCCGCTCGCCAAAGCCTGTGTGTAGAACGGAATTCATTCCGTTCTCGGGTCCCCTGAACGGAATAAATTCCGTTCTACTTCCCGGCGCGGCGGGAACTGCCGGTTCTTGCTCCAAATCTGCTGGAGCCCCAACATCTTCTTGGTCCGTTGCCAGCGGCCCCGTAGCATAGAGTCATGGACAGTCGTCTCCATTTCCAGATCAGCGCTCAGCCGACAAACTCGACCTGTGGGCCGACATGCCTGCATGCGGTGCTGGCGTATCATGGGGACCAGCACACACTGACCGAAGTGATCGCGGGGGTTCCCTCCTTGGAGTTCGGCGGCACGCTCGCGGTGCTGCTCGGAAACTTTGCCCTCAAGCATGGCTATGAGGCGATCCTCTATACGTATGACCTGATCGTGTTCGATCCCTCATGGTTCCGTCCCGGCGCTCCTCCGCTGGCGGAACGTCTGAGAGCCCAGATGAAGGCGAAGACGAAACCCAAGCTGCGGATGGCGAGCGAGGCGTATCTGGAGTTCATCGAGCGCGGGGGCTCAATCCGCATGGAGGACATGACTCCGGGGTTGATCCGTAAATACCTCAAGCGGTCGTGCCCGATCCTCGTCGGCTTGAGTTCGACCTACCTGTACAACGAGCGACGGGAACTGGAGGACGGCCAGCAGGACGACATCGCAGGGAAGCCCCAGGGACACTTCGTGGTGCTGTGCGGTTATGACTCCGAGAGCCGCAGCGTGCTGGTTGCCGATCCGCTGCAACCCAACCCACTGGCCAAACTCGAACAGAAATACGAGGTTGACCTCGATCGCGTGATGTGCGCGATCATGCTCGGCATCGTGACGTATGACGGCAATCTGCTCGTCATTCGGCCCCCCTCCTCGACAGTTGCACGACCGGAACCCCGTTCCTGACGGACCATTCGCCTCACCCTTCGAGTGTGGTCGCCATTGTACGCAGGGGGCAACCGCTGTCATCACACGCTTCGCCCCACGGGGGCCAAGGAGCGAAAACCTGCATCGAGTGACGACCACACTCCTTCGGAAGTCTTTGGGTACGCGAAGTCTGCCTTTGCGCCTTCGGATCGTTCGACAATCAAGTGTCACATCGTCGCCTTTCGCTCCGCGAAAGAGCGCTCTTTCGCGGAGCGAAAGGCGACGATAATTTGTCGAACGATCCTGAAGTCTCACCGGGCCACGGGGGCTGTGGCGGGCAGTTTGTCGTCTCGGGCAGCCACTCCCGCTCGACTCGTCCAGACTTGAGACAGCCAGATCACAGCGGTGCCGTCGCGACTGCCGGTCAGGACTTGTCGTCCGTCAGGGGAGAACGCGACGCTGGTGACATCTTCGGTATGTCGACTCAGCGTGAGTATCTCCTGGCCTGTTTTCGCGTCCCACACTTTGGCGGCCTGGTCCTGGCTGCCGGTGATGATGCGGGTCATGTCGGGTGAAAGTGCAACAGAGGTGACGCTCGCCGTGTGTCCCGAAAGAATTCGCACAGACTCACCCGTTGCGACATTCCACATGCAAGCGGTGTTGTCCTCGCCCCCGGTGACCAGTTGCTGGCCGTCCTTAGAGAACTCGGCACACAGCACAGCAAACCGGTGCCCTTTGAACTCGCGGACGAACTCTCCCGTCGTCGCGTTCCACAAGCGAGCGGTGCCGTCGCTGGAGGTGGTGACGATGAATTCGCCCTGCGGAGAGTAGGTCGCCGATCGCACGCGGTCGGTGTGCCCCACGAGCATTCTCATCACGGTTCCGGTCTCCACGCTCCACACTTTGGCGGTGCCATCGTCGCTCGCTGTGAGTACGGACTTCCCATCACGCGAAAACACAGATGTGTTCACGAAGCGGGTATGCCCCCCTTCCAGCTTGCGGACGACACGACCGGTCTGAGCATTCCAGATCTTGGCCGAGTTGTCCCAACTGCCGGTGACGATCAGATCTCCCAGGGGCGAAAAGCTGGCCGAGGCCACCGCACCGTGAGGACTGAAGCTCATCTTCTCCTGCCCGGTCTTCACATCCCAGAGCCTGGCATCGCTGCCTCCCACAGTCAGTACATCGTCAGTGCCGGGAACAAACGCCGTCGACCAGAGCAGGCCGCCCTGCAGGTTGAGGTCGACCAGCGGGCCAAGTTTTCCTCCGGGTTGTGGGGTCATAACTTCCTTGCCGGACTTCAGATCCCACAAGCGAACAGTGCGTTCCTCGGAATTCGCCGTCAGCAAACTCTGCCCATTCGCAGAGACACTGAGTGAGAACACGTCGCCATTAAACGGACCCAGTGTTTGAGTGACCTTCGCCTCGGAGGTGTTCCAGACTCGCAACTGACGATCGGCACAGCTGGTGACGATGGAGTCTCCTCCGGGGATCAGTTGCATCGTCAACACGGCATCGGGGTGCTTCAGGATCAGTCCCGGCAACTCGGCTCCCGTCGCAACATCCCAGTGACCAATCGTATTGTCTCCGCTGGCGGTCAGGACGCGCGACCCATTGGCCAGAAACGTGATGGCCGAAATACGGCGAGTGTGGCCATCGAGCTTGGACACGATGCGGCCCTCTTCAATGTTCCACAGCTTGACATGCCCCTTGGCATCTCCGGTGGCCAGCAGTCGGTCGTCTGGCGAAAATGCCAGGGCGGTGACCTCGGACAGATGGGCCTCCAGCTTTTTCAACCGCTTTCCGGTGATCGCATCCCAGAGCTGAGCCGACTTGTCGTCGCCCCCGGTAGCGACCCAGTGCCCTTGATGCGAAAGCGTAGCCGCTGCACTGCGACCGCTGCCATCCAGACGCAGCAGTTGCCCGCCCGTGCCGACATCCCAGATGCGTGCGGTGTTATCGACAGCTGCGGTGAGTAGGCGTCGGCCTCCGGGAAAGAACACCGCCGTCGAAGCGAGATACCCGTGTCCCTCGGTCAGGGTCAGGCCGGGTTTGCCGGTATTGGTGTTCCAGGTGCGAGCGGTGCGATCCCGACTGGCAGTGACGATCTGCTGCTGGTCCTGGGAGTAGGCGGCTGAGAGGACGGCATCCGCATGACCATCAAGCACGCGCCCCTGGAGTGTTCGAATTTCTTCGTTGCCGTCAATGCTCCACTCACGAACAGTGTGATCTTGCGAGGCCGACAGAATGTGTTTGCCATCCGACAGAAACGCAGCCGCCTGCACGCGCCCCCCATGTCCACGGAACGTCTTCATCCCTTGGCCGGAGGCGTAGTCCCAGACTCGCACAGAGTTGTCCTGGCTACTGCTCAGCAGCAGGGATCCATCGGGCGAGAATCCGACCGAACGCACTGCGTCCGTGTGCCCTTCGAAGCTGCGGAAGCGCGGGGGAGCCACGTCTACACCTGCGGCGAGGCTCTTGAAATCAATCGGTTGAACCTCTTCGGGGCTCCACACCAGGACTCGGCGATCATGCCCCGCAGAGACCACTTGCTGGCCATCGGGCGAGAACGCGGCTGAGAAGACCGGTCCCTGGTGCCCCGTGAACGGCGGCGTGCGATTGTCTGTACTCACGTCCCAGACAATCGCCGTACCGTCATGCCCAGCGGTAACGATGTGCTGCTCATCAGGCGAGAACGCCGCTGACCAGACCCACCACGTATGCCCGGAAAACTGGCGGACTTCCTTCCCCGTCTGGGTGTCCCAGAGGCGAGCGGTCTTGTCATAGGAACTCGACAGCAGTCGGGAACCATCCTTCGAGTAGGCCAAGCTGAGTACCTCGTCGTCATGTCCCGCGATCACCTGCAGATGTTTACCCGTGGCGATGTCCCACACTTGGATGTAGCCCGCCGCGTCGCTGCTGCCCGTGGCGAGGAACCGACCGTCAGGAGAGAAAGCGACCGCATTCACGTATTCGCCCTCATGCTTCAGTGTCTGGAGTACTTGTCCCGATTCGCGATCCCACACTCGAGCCAGCCCACCCCAGCCGCCGGTTGCGAAACGCTGGCCATCCCGGTCGATGGCCAGTGCCTCCAGTGGCGACTGGGCATCGAACGACCGCTCGCTCTGTGAGCAGAGGTGCATCAGCCGACCCCACTCCCAGTTTCGCAGTTCGGGCTTGCAGGTCTTCAGCACCTCACGAGCGGCATCGAAGGCATTCTTCTCGATCTGCGATGCGGCCAGTCCGATCTTGGAGATGTACGCTTCGTACTCTTCCTTCTGCTTAGCGAGTTCAGCTTTCTCGCGTTCGGACACGGCGAGCTTCTGCGAAGCGATGGCGGCCACCTTGGCCGCTTCTTCTTGCTTGGCCGCTTCGACAGCTGCGAGCTTGGCCTTCTCTTCCAGCTTCTGTGATTCTTCGGCCTTCATGCGTTCGGCGACCGCGATCTGGCGCTGGGCGTCGGCGGTCATGCGTTGTTTGACAGCTTCCTTCTCAGCGGCCACGGCGAGAACTTTGGCCTTCTTTTCTTCTTCGGTGGCGGCGACCGCTTTCGCCTTTTCGTCCAAAGCGACCTTCTCTGCGGTAGTTGCACGAGTGGCTTCTTGGACGGCCACGCCTTCCGCCTTAGTCGCGCGAGTCGCTTCAGCCACGGCCTTCGTTTGCTCCGAGCGAATCCACACGGCCGCGCCACTCACAATCACGAAGACCGCCGCGACGAGTCCAATGGCTGCTCGCTTGAGGACGACCAGTCTCCGCTGCCGGGCGATGCGATCCTGTTGGGCATCGAGCAGCTCTGTCCGCAGGGGAGCATGCTCGGGCTGGCCTGCGGTCAGGAGTGACAGACCAAGGTCGAAGTCCCCCTTCCGCTTCGCACTCCCCGCGTAGGCGAGTTGGGCTTGCGAGACTCCGGCTGCCGCCCGCTTGTTCCCCGACCAGAGTTCGTGGGCCTCCTGAAAGCCGAACAAGGCCCGCGAGTAGTGCTGATAGTCATCCGACTGATTCGCATCTTTGAGATCGTCTTCGGCTCGCGACGAGAGCAGCACGCTTTCCGAGTGCGACTGATAATCGCGAATCGCCGACTGCATCGCCTTCACGTCGGGATACCGATCCTTCGGCTCGGTGGCCATCGCCTTTAGAGCGATGTCGACGAGTTCGCCCGACTTCTCGGTCGGCGCAATCTCATTACGGGCAGCTGCCATCAAACACTTCATCACGTTCTTAGAAACGTGCGGAGGCAAGCCGGTGATGATCTCATACAAGATCGCGCCGAGCAGGTAGATGTCGCTCGCGGGACTGATCTTGTCGATCGGTCCGGTCGCCATCTCCGGGGCCATGTAAGCGGGCGTCCCCCCCATCGAAGCCGAACTGGTAATGCTGCGTGACTTGCGAAACCCCTTGAGCGGGTGAGCCAGTCCCCAGTCCATGACCAGGACTTCGCCGAACTCCCCCAGCATGATGTTCTCGGGCTTGAGGTCGCGATGGACGATCCCGCGCGCATGGGCGAATCCGATCGCGTCGGCAGTTCGCATGAGGATGTCGAGATTCTCGGCCAGTGATTTCTGAGCGATCACCTTCTGCCAGGGAGTCCCCTGCACCTTCTTCATCGAATAGAACAGGTTGCCCTGCGAATTCGCTCCAACATCGTAAATCGGCACGATGTTCGGATGATCCAGGTCGCCCGTGACGACGACTTCCGCCAGGAACTTGGCCTTCTGCTTGTCATCGGTCGCAGCTGCCCCCTTGATCATCTTGAGGGCGACATTACGATCGATCGAGGTCTGCCGGGCATCGTAGACGACCCCCATGCCGCCTTCACCAAGTACCTTCAGCAGTTCATACTCGTGTTGATGGCCGCCCGGATGTTCGTCATCTAGGTCTTTTGTGTCCGCCAGTGTCTTGGTCTTAATGACCAGTGACTGCTTAACGGTTTTGGCCTGACGCTCCTCTTTGGTCTTCATCGTCATGTGGGGGCGTATATCTCCCTGTTCGCCCTCGTCTCCCCAGACCGATTGAATCGTCTTCAACATCAACTCGGGGACATCATCCGACACGAACGTCATGTCCGCGCTGCGGTCAGTCGACGCTCCGTCGCTGAGAGAGTCATCGACATACGTCTGCATGCCCTCGCCCGCAGGAGTGACAGCTGCGAACTCATCGGAGACGACGGTTCGACCCGAGTCTCCCTGTTCATTTTGGGCAGGGAAGCTCGCCGAAGCGACCGTGCGATTTGGGTCGTCGAGGTCCGCAACCGATCCGCTCTCAATGGGCTTTGTTGCCGAGGGACTGTCTCCGAAGTCGTCCGAGACAAATGTCTGTGCGGTGTCGGAGGAAAAGTCCGGTGCAGGGGCAACGCCCTCGGGTGCGTCATCTGACTGAAACGTCCGCTCCGAATTCGCTGGCTGATCAGCCCCATCGTTCACCGCTGCTGGAGTCTGTTCCCGGATCTCATCCGAAACGAAAGTCTGCTCCGACCCACCGGCTGAAGGTTGAGACTCACCCAACCTGCTGACCGAAAAGGGGTCAATGGTATCGGACGAGGGGGCGCCACTACGCCGCTGGAACTCCAGTGATGAATCACCAGTCCCTGCCAATCTCTGGCCGCAGTGCGAGCAGACCCCCGAGACCAGATCCTGCCCCAGGACTCGTTTCTGACATGCCGGACACTTCAACATTGCATTAACTCCGTGCGTGCTGAAACCTGCTCTCAGCCCACTTCTTTCTGCTCATTGCTTCTCATGTCACATCCTCGTGAACATGCGGCACCACTGACCAGTTGAACTTTGACCGTTCTGCTATTTCGGAGGACGTGCATACTTCCGAAACAGCTGGGCGGCACGACTGAGGCTCACGGAGGACTGAGATGCTTCTCGGGGATCCTCTGGGGAAGTGATCGTGATTCCCGCCCAGAGCCCCATGACTCCGGCAACCATCACCGAGCTTCCAGCCAGTGCGTGATCGTGGCCGTTCGGTGTCGGTCCCGTAGTGCCGGTTGGAGTTTCGTTGGAGGACCATTCCGCAGGCTCAGACTGATGCGCGGCTACAGGCTCGGCCCGCTTCCACGCACGGCGGGCGGCAATCGAGGACCATGTGCCCCAGATCGGGAGCGTATCGCCATCGGCTCGATTCGCGGGCATGGACAGTTCGCCCGGCTGACGATCGGAGCCTTCTCCGGGAATCCCGTGTGGAGGCAGCGACCACATGATCGACTGTCCGGGCTCTACGGCTTCCTCTTGCTCGCCGCCGTCGGGATTGGCCCCTGAGCTCTCTTTTGTCGCTTCGGTTTTCTTCTGGGTGGCCGAGGGCGGACGGTCGGATGCCTCCGTATCGTCGGCGATCTTGCCCTGTCGCACTTCGAATTCCAGGAGCAGGCGTTGACGCTCCTCGCCCGGTTCCTGCAACTGGAAGCGGTACTTGCCATCCGGCAATCGGCCAATGACATCCAGCATCTCTTCCAGCACTGTTTCCGGCAGGACCACACGCTGCTTGACATCGCCGTCTGGGGAGAGGACTTCCAGGGTGACCAGTCGTTCCGCGACCTGAGTATCGTCCGAGCGGACCGCCTCGGTTCGACTCGACGAACTGTCGGACAGCTGCACGCCCCCTTGTTGCAGGATGTCGAGGAACTTCGTCGCTTCGGGGATCGCCAGCAGGGTCACGGGGGGCGTGACGTCAAACGGGAACGAGGCGAGGCCCTCGCCCGGGACGGGAATGACTGTGGCCAAGACCCGGGTGTCCTGGAAGATCACCGGACCGGGTTGGGCCTCGTTGCCGGGAGCAGTGAAGACTTTTGAGTTGACGCCCACGAACGGTCCTGCTTCCACCGGGCGAGTATCGGTGAGATACACAGCTCGACTCAAATCCGTGTTGATGTTCTGCGCCGGGACTGGAGGAGGATTCAACACCCCAATATCGGGGACGGAGCCGACAGGAGTGTTCACGTTCCGGGCGGTCAACACCACTTGCGGATCGTGTGACACCTGGACGTTCACCAGAATCGGGGCCGACTGGTCATCAACGTTAGGGTTACCTCGATACTGGTGTTCGAACGTGTAGTTCCCGGGGTCGGCAAACGTGGTCGTTGTGAATGTACCATCGCCCCAGAACACGGTCACGGTGATGTTGTGCTCACCGGGACGGCCAATATCCATGCTCAGGGAGACACCCCCCAGTGATGTCACCTGGGGCGATTGCACGTTAAAGACCAGCGGCAAGGTATTGGTCACAGCCCCCGTCCCCGTTCGCAAAACCACATCGTTCGCCACGGTATGCTGTGTGACATCTGGGGTGGTGTTGGGGTTCTGAGAGCCTAGGACAATCACACCACTTGTCACGGTGATGCGAATCATCCCCTCGCCCGCCACCCAGAGATCGTTGGCCACTCCGGTGTCGTGGACGACCACGTCTCGTTCCCCGGTCAGCGTGATGTCTCCGGTCCCTCCGATCACCGTGATCGGTGCATCGACCAGCACATCGCTACTGGCCCCGACAGCTGTGAGGGTGACCGCACCGCCCAGTGAGGTAATGCCCGTCCCACTGGCGACGACCGTCAACGTCCCCTGAGTGGTGACGACGACCGAACCGCCGCCTTGCTGACCGATATGCTGAATCGCGAGTGCGTTCTGCTCGTCGACGCGGACATTCCCTGACGTGGAGTTCGTCACGCTCAGCGATGCGATGGTGGATTCGAGGGGGTTCGTCGAGCCCACTCCAGTCGCGCTGAGGATGGTCACTTGTGAACCAACCGCATCGGCGATGATATCGCGGTCCGCATCGCCCCCATCGATCACTCCTCCCTCGCGCGAGGTCAGTCGTACAGCATTCGTCGTCGCATTCGTGGTCTGGACACTGCCGAGCGTGATGGAACCATCCGCAGTCATCGTGATTGTCCCGGCTCCCGCGTGGAGGACCGCTCCATTCGCCATCACCACTTCGCCGCTGTCCATTCCGCCATTGTCCTGGTCGGCGGTCACGGTCACATTTCCCAAGGTCGACTTGATGTCGCCATCGGCATCGAACCGGATGTCGTTGTCGGCCAGCAGCGTGATGGCTCCATCGACCGTCTGGATTCCGTCGCGAACCACAATGTCCGAAGTGGTCCCGTTCGCATCGAGCAGCAAAGCTCCTGCTCCACCCACCGAGATCGCGTTCGTTGCGAGACCCTGATTGTCGACGGTGATCGTCCCGTTCGTCGTCACCACCTCGACACGCCCCCCTCCCGACTGAGAGACCCTCGCCAGCGTGATCGCATTCCACTCATTCAGGCGGACATGGCCCGACGTGGAGTTCGTCACATCGAGCGCGGCAATCGTCGTCTCCAGCGCGTTCCCGGACCCCACCCCCCTCGCTGCGGAAATCGTCACGACTGCTCCGACTGAGTCCGCCAGGATGTCGCGGTCAGTGTCTCCCCCATCCACGACTCCTCCGCTGCGAGTCACCAGAGTGACAGCTGCCCCGGTCGCGTTCGTCGTCTGGATGCTGGCGAACGTGATGTCTTCATCGGCTCGCATTTCGATGGTGCCGGTGGCGGCATCGATCACGGCCCCGTCTCGCATCAGCAATAGACCCCCGGAACCGGCATCGGCATTCGCATCATCATCCGCCAGCAGCGTGATGTTTCCGCCCTGTGACTGAATCTGGCCTGTGACTCCATTCCCGGGTTCGCCGATCAAGATGTCGTTGTCGGCGAGAAGGGTGATGTTTCCGCCGGTGGTGTCGATGGCATTTCGGATGTCGAGGTCCGACCGGTTGCTCTCCGCCGACACCCGAATCGAACCGGTGCGTGCATGGATCCCGCTGCCGCCGTCGGTCGGGGCAGTCACCACTATCGTTCCCTGCGAGGTGATCGCCACGTCGCCCGCACCCTGCTGGTCAATCTGCCGGATCGAAAGGCCATTCGCGTTGACCTCATCAATCCGCACGCCGCCGCTGACACGAACATCGTGATTCGAAGCGTTTACCACATCCAGATGAGCGACGCTCGTTTCGAGTGCCGCATCGGCACCTCCACCCACTGCCGATCCGATGCCGGTCACGGCGCGAAGTGTCACACGGGCTGTGGCACTCTCGGCGACGAGGTTTGCCGCCCCGGCGTCTCCCCCGTCAATGATCGCCGCACAATTCGAAGTAATGCGGATCGCATCCACTGTGCTGTTGGTGGTAATCACCTGCCCCAGTGTGATGTCATCGTCCGCTGTCATCGTGACGAGACCGCTCCCCGCATCGATCGCCGCACCATTCGCCATGAACAGCTCACCATCACACGCGGGAGTGGCTGTGCCCGCAGTCATCGTGATGTCACCTGAGACTGACTGCACCAGAGCCGTCGCAGTGAACCGCAGATCGTGACCAATGTCGAGGGTGACAACACCTCGGTCGGAAACGATTCGTCCTGACACGTCCATGGCGTCTGCCACATTCAGCGTCAGGGGACCACTCCCCGTTTCCATTCGACCGGCATGCAAAACGTCATCACCGATGGTCAGAGTCATCGGCCCGCTGTGGGATTGAATGACGCTTCCCGTTGTCGTCGTCAGATCATGAGTGACATTGACTGTCAATTCTCCTGAGTTCGAGAACACTTCACCCGCGACGACGGTATCGCGCGCCACGTTGAGCGTCATGTTCCCGCGATCAGTCTCCAACCGCCCACGACTCGTGATGTCGAGGTCCGTGCCGATGGTGGCTAACAGTGTGTGAGCCGCATCTAACAGAAACAGCCCGTTCACCTGCATACTCGCCGAGGTGAGCAGCGTGTAATTCTCATCTTGAGTGATCGCGCCATCGGCCCCAATCTTGATGCCACCCGTATTGCTGGCCGATCCGATGATGATGTTGTCACTGTGAATGACATCGAGTTGAGTATCGGTGAAATTCATGTCTTGCGAGGCATCGCCCAAACCGATGCTCGTGGCCGCGCTCAGCGTCTGAATGGTGACTGTCTTACCCGTGGCATTCACGAAAGTTGTCGGCAGTGTGAGTGCATCGGTGGTGATCGTGATGTCCTGCCCAGTGGTGTCGAGGGAGGCCGAACCGCCCACGAACTGGAGCGAGTGCCCCGTGAACTGGAAGCCATCTGTTCCCGCCAATTCCACCGTCCCGCAAGTGACCACAGCACCAACAAAGGTGGTCACTCGACCGGCCAGTTGCTGGAAACTCTCGGCTGCGAAAGAGCCTCCGAAAGTCGTCTCATCGGCTTGTGTTACCAGGACATCTCCGAGCTTGGTCGTCGCCCCGACAGATCCCGTCACGGAGATGTCCGCTGTTCCACTGGTCAGTGTCAAGTCCTCGGCCTGATCGGATGTCCCGTCAATCGTCCCGTCGACGGTAATGTCCCCTCCCGAACCGACCGCATTGGTACTCCACACCACGTTGTCGCTGAGGACAACTGGCCCCGTGATCGAGATCGGGCCACTTTCGGTGGTGAAGTCGGCTGCGGTGGTCAGCTGCCCAACAATCATCGTGAGTCCACCGGCCCCGGTCGTGATGTCAGCGTCGGCAGTCAGAGTGGTCGTGCCCCCAGAGGTCACGAACATCGCATGGTCCGCGTGCAACGGGACGTTGACATCAATGTCGACCAGCGCCCCCAGGCTCAGATCTCTCCCGGCATTCAGAGAGGCCGAGATATCGATATTCGCTGAGGTCGAGATTAGCGAGAGATCACGTCCAGCGATCACGTTGTCATGGACGATGACATCACTCGCAGCAGTCACGAACACGTCGTTCTCTGTGGTGACGACCGCATTCAGGATGGCTCTGCTTCCTGCGTGGATTGTCACTGGCCCCGTGAGACTCGACACCGTGGCGCTGGTCACCACATCCCCAGCGGTGGCCTCCAGCCAGACGCTCCCACTGGTTCCGGCGGCCACTCCCCCCGCGACATCGGTGGCATTCAATGCCCCTTCGTTTACGGTCAGCGCCCCAGAGGTACTGACGATCGCAATGGAACCCGCGTCTGTCGTTCTCACATCGGACAGCGATTGAACCGTGACGCTGGTCAGGGACGAATTGAAGTTCACTTGCTGGACAGCGATCGGCCCCGTGTCATCAACCGTCAGGCCGTCTGTCTCCAGCAAGTCGATGCCATCCGCGCTGACTGCGGCCAGAGTGGTCACGGTCGTCTCAATGGCCCCTCCGCCCGGAGTCCCGATCTGTCCCACCATGTTGTTGTTCGAGTCGGCCACCATCCTGAGCGTGGCAGCGACAACATTCAACGCGGTTCCGTCGTTGTCCAGAATGTCTCGCTGGGCAGAGAGGCTGACCTTGCCGCCACCTGCGTTGAGTCGTCCCAGCGAAATATCTCCTTCATTGCCTGCGGTCAGGAGGATGTTTCCGCCGCCACTGGAGGTCGTGGTCCCGTTCGCCATGCGAATCCCGGTGACAGCGTCATTCGATCCATTCCCGGCCAACAAGTAGACCGAACCTCCGGTGGTTGCCAGGTCCGCGTTCTGAGACACATCGTCTCCCGCGATCAGTGTCACATGACCTGTGCCGCTCAATCCCGCTCCGTTCAATACCACGTCGCTGGCCGTTCCCCGGGCCTCCAGCAACAGGTTCCCTGCTCCGTGGACCACAATCCCCGGGGTCGCTGCGGTCCCGGAGTTCACCGTGATTGTTCCATTCTCGGCCATCAACTGGATGGAGCCGTTGGCCGTTGTCGTCAAATCTTCGAGCGACGCCAGGGTGCGAGTCTGAGACACGTCCGAGGTGGTGCTATTGAAATTCGCCCGTAACGCCCCCTCAATATCGACGGTCACTACAACTGCCGTATCGACTTGAATTGCCCCGCCGCCAGAGATCTCACGCAGGAAGATTCCGGCAGCGGATGCCGCGGCCACGGTATCCACGTTGAGGTCGAGGGCATTGTCATTGACGGTGGGATTCGCCCCGCCCGATGCTCCAATGGTCCCACTCGTGGCACGCAGGCTCAGACTAGTGGCTGCCGCAGCGACCGTCTCCGCGACATTCACAGCGGCTTCGTTTGTGTCGAGAATGCTGCGTCCTGCGCTGAGGGCCACTCTGTTCGCGGTGCCATGGGTCAGTTGGATCACGCCGAGTAGAATATCCTCACCCGCTTGGCCCAACACATCGCCGCCCCCCGCAGTGATCGTGGTGTCACCATTCATCGTCCACGTCCCCACCGCGTCGACCAGCACGTCTCCACTGGTCGTTGTGATATCGCCGGTGGCGGTTTGCGTGACATGACGCGAGGCGATGAGACCCACATCTCCATGCGTGCTCACGATCAATGCCGTCTGCCGGATGTCCTGAGCCGAACTCAGCAGAATGTCGCCGCTGAAAGTGGTCACTCCCGCATTCAGGTTGATGCCATCGATAAGCGGTCCCATCGCATCATTGTGGGTTCCATTGGCCGCAGTGATGAACACGGCTCCCCCATCGCCGGTAGTCAGTGAGTCGGACACGACCACATCATCCGCCGCATTCAGGGTGAGGTTGCCAGTCCCACTTCGCACACCTGCAAGGATGACGATGTCGCTGGCAGTGCCTCGCGATTCCAGCAGGACATCGCCGGCCCCGTGTGCCAAGACCCCCGTTGCCGCTTCCTGGCCGCCGCGAATCACGATTGTCCCATTCTGGGTGACCAGCTTGATGGGACCATTGTCGGTCGTGACCAGATCTTCCAGTGTGGTCGTCGTGACGGTGTCAGTGACAGCATTAAAGTTCACGCGAGTGACACTGAGTGGGCCGGTGTCATCGACAGTCATCCCGTCCGCTTCTCGTACATAGATTCCATCGGCGGCCTCGGCAGCCAGTATGGCCACTCGGGTGTTGATGGCGTTGGCATTGATCGCCGGAGTGCCATTCCCCACATCAGCTGTTCCGATCTGGCCCGCCGCATTGTGGTTCGCATCTGCGACCATTTGGAGTCGAGCGGCTTGGAGATTCAGCGCCACTCCACTGTTCAGGATGGACCGCTCCGCTGACAGACTCACGCTTCCCGTTCCCGCGTTGACGAATCCCAACCGGATGTCGCCTTCTTGCTGGGCGGTCAGCAAGATGTTTCCACCGCCACTGGAGGTCGATGTCCCCGCCAGCATGTCAATCCCACTGATCGCATCGGCAGTCGCATTCTTCGCCAAGACGTAGATCGAACCACCGCTTGTCCTCACGTGGGCGTTCTGATCGACATCGTCACCGGCGATCAAACTGATGTGGCCACTCCCGCTGGTCACGGCAGCATTGAGGATCACATCGCCCGCTGCCCCTCTCGTCTCCAACAGGACATCGCCCGTGCCTTGAGTTGTCACCGCCTGTGTCAGCGTCAGATGGCCTGACTCCGTGAGAATGTGAACGGCTCCGTGATTGGTCGTCACGCCGCTCGTCAGCCCAAATGTCAGCTGTCCGATGGTCTGCGTGCCACTTATGCCCACGATCAAATCGTCCACATCTCGGTATGTGACGGTCCCCTCAGCGAAGGCGTTACTGGCCGCGAATGTATTCGCATCGTTGTCATCGTCCAGGCTGATCTCTCCGCCGGTGACGCTCAGCTGTCGCACGCCCAGTTGATCAGCTGTGATGGTTCCCGTGGAGGATTGAGTGATGTTCCCGAGTGCGGAGAGTCGGATGTCCGCAGTTCCGGCATCGAGTGATTGATCGAGGGTCAAGTTCCCGTTTGCATGGAGCAGGATATCGCTGTTATTGGTGGTCAGGCCGCTGGTCCCCTGAACCGTGCCGACGATCAGCCCGTCTGCATCGTTGTAAGCCAAGACACCCTGAATGTCGGCAGCGAGAATTCCGACAGTGTTGGCTTCCGTCAGGGTAAACGCTCCTGCTCCTTGAAGGCGCAAATTGGCAGCGTGGATGATCGATCCATCGGCCTCAGTCACTCCTGCGGCATGAAGGTCAACCGTTCTTCCACTGGCCGAAATACTCTGCGATGCCCCCGTGCCAACGGTGATTCCTCCGGAACTCGACAGCGTGACATCGCCGCTCGCTGTCGTGACTCCGATGACATCCGGGACACAGCCTCTCACGTTGGTTAACACCGACCCGACGGTAAATCCGCCCAGATCGTGGAAGACGATGTCGCCCGACATCGAGGAATCCGCCGCGAAGACCCCGGTCACGTTGTTGACTGCAAGACCGAGAGAGATGTTTTGCTGAGCATGCACTCCGAGGTTTTCAGCTGTGATGATTCCGTCGATGGTTTGAGTGACAGACCCCGTGTCTGCGTTGAGCCGGATTGTGAAACCACTGGCTGACAGCGCGGCATCCACGGCGAGGTCACCTGTCATGACACAAATCTCAATGTCACCATTGGCCGTCAGACCTGCCACTCCGGGAGTAAAGCAGCCAGCCGCAGCGACAGTCCCGATCTTAAAGCCATCCATGTCAACGTACGAGAAGCTCCCCGTGGTTGTCGCGGCCAGTGTGTCCACATCATTGGTCGAAGAATTCAGGGAGATGCCCCCCGAGCCCGCGCGAATTCCCAGAGCTGAGGCCGTGATCGACCCGTTACTCTGGGACACCTGACTCGTGGCTCCCGAGGTCTGTAACCGGACAGTTCCCGTCGTAGTTCCCGCGCTGCCGGTAGAAATGCTCTGTGCCAGTGTCAGAATTCCAGTCGTCAGGCAAAGAGTGACATCGTCATTCGACGTGATGATGCCCTGAGTGGCTCCCACTGTGCCCACGATCAGTGAGTTGGCATCGACATACTCAATCATCCCATTCACGTTCGCGGCCAGGGTGCCCACCGTGTTGGCGCCGGTCAATGAAAACGGTCCGGTGCCCAACAGCAGCAGCTTGTCTGCGGAGATCAACGACCCGGTCTGTTCGGTGACCCCACCGGCACCCGCTGTCAGGGTCACTGTATCGTCCGATGTCACAGACGTGATGAGCGTGATCGAGCCGAGAGTCGCGATCACTCCCACATCATGTGTATCGACGACACCGCTATCGGAAACGATCGTCCCCAGGACCAAGTTGCCGTTCGCTGCGGAGATCGTCACGTGTCCCTGATGGGCGTTGACGTTCGAGTAGGTCTTCAACCCACTGCCACTCGTCGCTGTCAAGACGATGTCGCCAGTGGTCGTGGCTGTGGCCGAGGTGACCGTCACTCCGCTGTTGTTCGCATCCAGCAGGTTCAGGAAGACTCCTCCGGTGGCCGCACTGACGCGAGTGATAGTAGTCGCGTCCACATCCAATGACCCACTCGTGACACCAATTCCGCTGGTCGCAGTCAGGCTCGTCGTGGCAGCTGTAATGTCGGCCAGCGCATCATTGGCGTTGTCATTGATCTGCCCCGCACTGGTGATGGTCACATCATTCCCGGTGGCGGTCACACTCCCCACAATGACATCGCCGCTCGTCGTAGTCAGCAGCCGGGCATCCCCTGCTCCGCCTGCCGTCACCGTAGTGGCCGTTAAGCGACCACTGGCCACTCTGAGGGTAATGGTGCCGTCACTGCTGGCCACAGTCGTAAACGTGGCGCTGCCGCCGCCAGTGGCGTCGTTGTCGACTGTGATGCGACCGGTCCCGGTGGTCAGACTGGTAAACGTGACCGCTGTGTTGCGTGCGTTGTCGAGATCGATGTTCCCTTGCAACGTGTCGGCACTGATGGATGCGGCCGCCAGTTCCAGCGCTGTCGCATTTCCAATCCCCGTCTTCGCGTTCAAATCAACCGTCTGTGCCGTAACCAGACCCGCCCCGTTGATGCTTTGGGCGCTATTCACTGTCACCAAGTTGTCAGCTGTGATTGTCCCGGTGAGGGTCATGTGGCCACTTGTCGCACCCGTGTTGATCGTAATGTTGGCCGTATTGGCCACGTTGTCGCTAACAAGACGGCCAGTCCCGGCAAGCAGGAATGATCCACTCCCGTCCTGCCCCGCCGAGATGCTGGTATTCCCCGCGACGGTCACCAACGCTGAGATGTCGACATCGTCCATCGAGGCCAAGGTTAGAGTCCCTGCCGTGCTGACACCACTCACAGTCGTGGCCGAGTCCTCTTGAATGCTCACCGCGCCGGGCGAGTGGAACCCCAGCGTGCCGAAGTGCGTCGCCGTCGTGCCACCACCCAGCGTGATCGTGCTGCCGGTGAAGTCGGCCAGCTGTGTCACACTCAAACTGATCGAGCCATCGGTGATGGCACCGGTGGAGGTCAGGGCCAGACTGAGGGCGGTGTTGTCCCCGACGAGCGCGGTGGCCGAGTCCTCTTGAATGCTCACCGCACAGGGCGAGTGGAACGCCAGCGTGCCGAAGTGCGTCGCCGTCGTGCCACCCCCCAGCGTGATCGTGCTGCCGGTGAAGTCGGCCAGCTGTGTCACACTCAAACTGATCGAGCCATCGGTGATCGCGCCGGTCGAGGTCAGGGCCAGACTGAGGGCGGTGTTGTCCCCGACGAGCGCGGTGGCCGAGTCCTCTTGAATGCTCACCGCACCGGGCGAGTGGAACGCCAGCGTGCCGAAGTGCGTGGTGGTCGAGCTACCGCCCAGCGTGATCGCGCTGCCCGTGAAGTCGGCCAGCTGCGTCACACTCAGACTGGTCGAGCCATCGGTGATTGCGCCGCTACTGGCATTGAGGTCAGCATTACCGCCCACGGAGATGGTGTTCGTTAAATGGATTCCCACGGCATCGACAGTCAGATTTCCGCTGGCACTGGTGGCTGCTAACGTCATGTCATTCACATCGACGAGAGTGGCAATGGTCGCGATCGTGATTGTGACCGCACCGCCGAAGTCATTGAGGACGTTGTCCAGAATGATGTTGCCGGGAGCCGAGAGAGTGGTGGTTCCGGTCACGTGAATCGCTGCAATTTGTGTGATGTCTCCATGAGCATCGAGGTCGTTGTAACCCGCCGTGATCCGCAGACTCCCGGCAGAGATCACAGCCCCATGGAGCAGGACATCGTCGCCCGCTCTCAACATCATCGAGTTACCGACACCATTGACGCTGACCGAGACTCCGGAGTTGATCGTCAGGTCTTGATCAAAAAGGGGAGCATCAGCAATCTCCCCGACGGTCAGTGTCATCGAACCGATCGATGACGTATCAATGGCAACGGTCAGTCGAGTCGTGGCCGTGACGGACGTTGTCCCGCTGCCAAAGTTCCCGACTTCGTGCCCTGCTGTCCCATCCAGTGACCCGACTGAGTTGATCGTCAAGTCGCCAAGATTGGCAATGCGGACTCCTCCGGATGTCGTGTTCCGAAAGGCGAGATTCGTGACCTGCGTTTCGATCGTGTGTCCGCTGCCGATTCCTGTAGCAGCCACGATCTCCACATTCGTGGCCGTGATGTTCGTGAGCGAAGCAGAATTCCCGTCGATCCCTCCACTCGCCACCATCAGCGTGGCATCTCCACCAGCCAGGTGGATCGAACCCGCTGCTCCAAAGATGATGTCGCTACCCGTGGAGAGGGTCACATCGTTCGATGCCGATCGAGTTATCGCGCTGCTGAGCGTAATCGTCCCGCTGCTCACGTTTCCAATGAGCAGTGTGGCCGCCATGATCTGATCGAGCTCCCCATCGGTCAGACTGAGCGATACCCCATCGTTCGTGCCGAGATTAATGGCCTGCCCTGTGGTGACCTGATGCAGAGTCACCGTTCCGGCTGTGGCCACGGTTCCGGTAATCGTCATTTCATCGGCGGTCAAAGTGATCCCGCCACCACTCCCCGCTGACAGACCGCCCGCCGCAACCGTCAGCACGCCGGTGCTGGCCGTGATGGAGACCGAGCCGCCTCCGGAATTCGAGCCGCTGACCACCAGATCGTCGGATTCCAGAACCCCCACATGAGCCGATGTGGTATTCGTGAAGACGAGGGTGTCTACCATCGTTTCCAACGAGTTCGTGGAACCGATCCCACTCCTCGCGGTCAAAGTGAGATTCGTGGCAGTGATGTTTGTCAGGGAGGTCGCATCCCCGACAATGGCTCCACTCGCTGCTGTCAGCGTGGCATCTCCTCCCGCCAAGTGGATCGAACCCGCAGCTCCAAAGACGATGTCTCCCCCGGTGGTTAGGGTTACGTCGGTGTCTGCTCCCCGAGTGATCGCCTCACTGAGCGTAATCGTCCCGCTGTACACATTCCCGATCAGCAGTTTGGCCGCAGTGATCTGATCGAGTTCCCCATCGGTTAAGCTCAGTCGACCAACGGTTTCGCTGCCGAGGTCAATTTGGCGAGTCGTCGTGTTCTGCTGAAGAATGACCGTTTGTCCAACAGCTGAAACGAAACCGTTCAGCGTCATATTGTCGGCGGTCAGTGAGATGCCTCCCGCACTGGACTCGACGCGCGCTCGTGCGTCCAGTGTGAATATGTTGTCCACTCCACCAAGCGTAATCGTGACCCCCGTTGCGGCATTGATGTCGTTTGTGGCTCCCGTGTTCGCGACGGTCAGGTCGCCATTCGTCGTGGCCAGGCTGACCGAGCCGTCATTCGAATTGACGCCCATCACGCCGCACACCGTCGTCACCGTGAAGCCATCCGCTTCCAGGAATGCCACATTCCCGTTTGAGGTCTGGATGGCAAGGTTCGTGACGTTCGTTGTCGTGTCGGTGAAGTTGACCGCTCCTCGCGCTGAGATACTCAAGCCAGCGACCACGATCCCGCCCGCCGTGCCCGTCATCGTCGAGCCGCTCGTCAGACACAGCACCGGCACCGTTCCGCCTCCGACTGTGGAGGCCGTGGTCAGGTTGATGTCGTTGCTGACCGTGATAGCGCCGCTGTTTGAGTCTCCGATGCGCAACTCACCCGCCGTGATGCGGTCGAGTTCGTCGTCGCTGAGGGACAACGGGCCACCCACGGTGTCGGTTGCGGAGCCGAGATCAATCGCCACGCTCGACGTGAATTGTCTAATCGTCACAGTTCCGACACCGACATCGACCACAGACGTATTGTCAAATCGCATACTGTTGCCAATGAACGTCACTTCACCATCCGCTGTGTGAGTGATCGCACCATCCGTATCGACGACGATCGCGTATCCGAAGGCTCCACCCCCTTCGATGCCCGTGACGGTGATGTCGCCGTCTTGAGACGTTATCGCGGTTCCCGTACCAGCGACACGGACGCCGATGTTGTTGGCTCCGGTGGCCGGACTTCCCGTCCCCACGACGGTCACAATGCCACTTCCACCAGCAGTGAGCTGGCTACCACCAAACAGGTAGACGCCATAGTTGTCTGCAGCCGTTCCTGTTCCTCCCGCCGCGCCTGTGACTCGGACATTACCTCCACCGGAAGAGATTGTCGTCCCAGCAGAGTTCAGAAAGACCCCGTGGTTCCCAGTTCCCGATGTGGCTCCGCCGGTGCCATCAACGGTCACCATCCCGCTCGGGCCGGAAGTGATGTCAGCACCACTGAAGACAAACACCCCGTGATTGAAATTCGAGCTGCCGGTGCCGCCCCCCTGTCCGGTAACCGATACGTCTCCACCATTCGAAGTGATTCGAGACCCCGCATCGGCAACAGCCACCCCGTAGTTGTCCGAACCACCACCCGCCCCGCCCGTGCCATTGACTGTGACGGTGCCTGAACCTTCAGCAGTGACGACTCCGCCGTTGACGATGTAGGTGCCGATGTTCAGCTCAGAGATCGCTCCTGTGCCTCCACCAAGTCCAGTGACCTCGACGTTGCCGCCGCCGGAGGTGATGGTCGTGGACGTTCCATCCACACAGACGCCGAAGTTGTTCGACCCTGTGGTCGCCCCGCCCGTCCCATCCACAGTGACCGTACCCGTCGATCCTGCGGTGACTGCTCCTCCCCCTGCGAGGAAGACGCCGTAATTCGATCCAGCCGCTCCGCTGCCTCCACCGAATCCGGTGACCCCAACCGCATTGTCGGTCGAAGTGATGAGGGCATCGGTCCCGACGACGTAGACACCATAATTGCGGTCCCCGGTTGTTGTTCCCCCGGTTCCCTGGACCGTTACCGTTCCCCCAGCTCCAGCCGAGATGAGGCCCGCTGAAGCCACGACAATGCCGATATTATCCGCAGATATTCCGGTGCCGCCGCCAAATCCGATGACCTGGACCGCTCCGCCGCCGGACATGATCGAGGAGCCAGCATCATGCACGAAGAGGCCGTGATTACCGCCTCCATCAGCTGCACCGCCTGTGCCACCGACAGTGACTGGTCCCATGCCGCTCGCGGAGATTTGCCCACCCGTCAGCAGATAGACCCCGAGATTACTTCCGAGTGCGCCCGCCCCGCCGCCGCCCCCTTGGCCTGTGACCTGCACCGCTCCGTCGACTGCGGTAATTGAGGCCCCAGTTCCTGCAATATAGACGCCGTGGACCTCTCCGCCGGAGGAGGCACCTCCGGTTCCTTGAACAGTGACAGTTCCATTCCCGATGGATGAGATCACCCCACCATTCACAACTGCGACCCCATAGTTGTGGTACGAATCGACTCCGGTGCCGCCGCCCCCTCCGATAACCAGCACATTGCCGCTGGTCGACGAGATTTGGCTGTTGGCGCCTTCGACGGCGACGCCAAAGTTGCTCTGTCCGGTGGTGGTCCCACCGGTTCCGTGCACAGTGACCTTACCGGTCGAAGTGATCTGGCCACCCGCGGAAAGAGTGACGCCGATGTTATTGGCGGATGCTCCCGTTCCACCGCCCTGACCAGTGACTTCGAGATCGCCACCGCTCGACGTAATCAGAGCGTCGGTCCCCGCGACAAAGACGCCGTAGTTGTCGTTTCCATTCGTCGATCCGCCCGTGCCCTCGACTGTCACGGTGCCACTCATTCCAGCTGTGACCTGACCGCCATTGGCGACGAAGACGCCTAAGTTTGCGGCGGAAACGCCCGTGCCGCCACCAAAACCGGTGACCTGCACATTTCCATCGTTCGAGGTGATCACGGTATCAATACCGAGAACGTAGATGCCGAAATTGTCAGTCCCCGTGGTCGCACCACCGGTCCCTTCCACGATGACAGTTCCTGTGCCGCCCGCAGTAATCTGTCCTCCGGAGATCACGTAGACGCCGACGTTCTCGATTGAGGCTCCGGTTCCGCCCCCCAGCCCCGTGACTTCCACATTTCCCCCGCCCGAGGTGACCATCGCTCCTGTGTTCGCGATGTAGACGCCGTGATTGAGTGCGCCATTGGTCGCGCCGCCGGTGCCAGCAACAGTGACAGTCCCCGAGCCTCCGGCGGTGATGACGCCGCTCGCTTCGAGGTAGATACCGTAGTTACTGAAGGACGCACCAGAGCCGCCGCCCAGTCCGGTGACCATCACACTGCTTGCGTGAGAGGTGATCGTGGCGTTCTGAACCAAGACTCCATAGTTCGTGTTTCCCGCACTCGCGCCTCCAGTCCCGTCCACTGTGACAGTTCCGTTGCCGCCCGAATCAATCTGTCCGCCCACGTAGACAACGACACCAATATTGCTTTGAGAGGTTCCTGTTCCACCGCCCTGGCCGGTGACATTGACCGCACCCCCACTCGATGTGATCGCCGAATTGGTAGTAGCGACGAGCACCCCGTAGTTATAGTCTCCGGTCGTGTTGCCGCCCGTCCCGTCGACGGTGACGATTCCTGCCCCACCGGCAGTGACTTGGCCGCCGTCGACAACAACGACACCGATGTTCTCCGCCGCATCGCCGACACCTCCTCCCTGTCCGGTGACGGTCACGTCGCTGGCGTGAGAGGTGATCGTGCCGTCCTGGACCCAAACACCATAGTTAGTTCTTCCCGTGCTTGATCCGCCGGTTCCGGTGACGGTGACAGTTCCTTCACTTCCGGAACTGATCAGACCATCGTCATAGACGTAGACACCGATGTTGTTCTGCGAGGCCCCACTTCCGCCGCCGTGCCCCGTGACTTCGACAGCGCCACCGTTTGACGTGATTTGGGCGTTGGTCACAGTGACCATCACCCCGAAGTTGTTGTTCCCTTCAGCGTTCCTACCCCCAAATCCCTCGACGGTGACAGTGCCATTTGCTCCAGCTGTGATTTGACTTCCACTCGACACGACAACACCTGAGTTATCCACAGAAGCTGCTCCGACACCGCCCCCGTGACCGGTGACCTGAACGTTGCCGCCACTGGAGGTGATTGTGGCCCCTGAATGCAACAAGACGCCGAGGTTCTCCGATCCTGTCGAAGAGGTACTGCCGGTTCCGTCCACTGTGACGGTGCCGATTCCGCCAGCCGAAATCTGGCTGTAGAGGAGATACACCCCATGATTCTGAATCGAGGCCCCACTGCCGCCTCCTTGACCGGTGACATCCACGGCACCGCCAATTGACGTGATTGCGGCCCCTGTCCCGATCACAAAGACCCCGTAATTGCTGTTTCCAACAGATTCGCCACCAGTTCCAGACACCGTGACCGTGCCACTCGTTCCGCCCCTGACCGAGCCTCCATTCGAGACGAGGATGCCGTACTGCGAGCCGCCACCATCTTCGCCACCCCGGCCCTCGACCGTCACGGTGCCGGTCCCGGTCGATTGAATCACGGCGTTGTTCAGATCGACCCCGACGAAGTTACCCGCTGTCGGCATGAGTTGCTGATTGGCCTGGACGAGCATCTCCCCATCGACCGTTGTGAGGCTCGATCCGCTGCTCAGACTGACATTCCTCGAAGCGATGAGTGAAATGGCTCCCGTGCCGCTGGTGGCAATATCAGCTGTCACGTGGATCGCCTCGGCTGTGACGGTCAGGTTGCCGGTGTTGCCCGGAGTGGCGTCGCCCAGCGAGAGATTCGAGTTCAAGTTGATGGTGTCAAAGCCCGTGTCGCCGTTGATGACAATTGCTGCGACGAAGCCACTTCCACTGCCGTTGATGTTGACCGTGTCGTTGCCCGTCCCGGCGCTGATGGTGAGGGATGTCGTCGGGTGGGCGAATGTGACCGACTCACTGGCAGTGGAACTGATTGTCGACTGACCAGCAGTGCCCGAGTCGGTGACGGTGATCGTCTCGGCACCTCCATTGAACGTGAACAGGCGATTGAGGGAGGCCATGGTGTCGAGAATCGGTTCAAGACCGGTGTAGATAATCGCCGCAGTCGCTGCACTGTGATAGAACACCGCCCCGTCATGAGAGTTGCTGAAAACATGTTCGACCGTGGTCGCTGTGCCGCCGAGTAACTGCAGAGCATCCCCAGTCGGGTTGAAACCGGAAGTCCCTTCTCCGCCCGTTCCGCCATGAAACACCATGCCGTTTGATGGCTCAAAGAGTCCCACCGCCGGGTTGTTGATGACCAGCAAGTCGTCGCCAGACTGGCCATCGAACTGAAGAGATGTCACGTCGTTCAGCGTGCCAGTAGCGATCAGCACTCCGTCTGTTTCAAACCTATAGGTCGCGGTGTCGGAGTCCGAGGCCGTGAGCGCCAGCGTGTCGTCCTGTCCGGCTCCCGTGAAGGTGATGATGCCGACCAGCGAGACATCCTCAAAGTTTTGAATGAAGACCACTGCTTGGCCCGCACGGCTGAGAGAAATGCCGCTCCTCGAGGCAGCCAGAGTCACGTCAGATGTCTCGAAATGGAGTGTATCGCCGTCAGCAAAAGTCGTCGGATCGCCACCATCCAGGTTGATGGCAGTGGTCGAGTGCGCGGCGACGTTGACGACATCCGCTCCATCGAACGTATTGACATTCAACGTGGTGACACCCACAAAGGCGACGATATCCTGTACGGAACCATCGAAGGTGTGCCGGAACTTCCCCTCGCCTCCGATACTCGCGGTGTTGAGATCCACGATGTCAGTTGAGCCCGATCCGGTGGAGGTGGTGTTTAAGGTGACAGTTGCCACATCCGTGATCGTGGCACCGTCATTGCCCTCCAGGACCACATCCGTGAGCGTGAGCGAGGCTGCGTCGCTGACATGGAAGCCAGCACCGGTGTTGTCCTGAAATGTGACCGATGACAAATCAACAGCGCCAGTGACGCTCTTGATGTCGATTCCGGCACCGCCGTTGGTCGAGAAACGGCCGCCGCTGATCGTCACGCTGTCTGCACCGGGAAGACTGAGGAAAGCCACCGGGAGGACCAGTAATCCATCACCGAAGTTTCCAGTGGCGGTCACATCCACCAGAGTCACAGCTCCGGAGATCCCTTCGAGTCTGATTCCATCGCCACGGGTACTCATGGAATCTGTGGTATTGATAAACGCCCCCCCAATGATCTCTACACTGTCCGCCACGGAGACGAGGACACCCACATCGACGTTCGCGTCGGCGGTCACATCGGTGAGCGTGACATCACCGGAACTGGAAACAATGAGGCCCCCGAAACCGTTTTCTGAGACGACCGTGTTCTCGATGTCGACGGTACTGGCATCGCCCACCACAATGCCATAGGCCGCGTTGTCAGTGGCCGTTGCATCGCTGATCTGGACAGTCCCCGCTGTGGTGGTGAGCAAGGTCAACCCGTGCGTGGCGAGGTTGCCGTTGAAGGTTCCCCTCGTCACCGTGATCGAATCGCCGCCGTCCTGCACCCAGGCACCGCCCGCCTGGTTGTCAGAAGCATTCACGTCGGTGAGCGTCACTTGACCGGCCGTGAAGACGAACAAGCCATTCGCGACATTCGAAGAATACGATCCTCTGACAATCTCGACAGCAATTGTGTCGGCAATGTCAACACCGCTCGTCTCATTGAACCTCGCTGTCACATCCGTGAGGGCGAGCGATGTGGCACCCGCCACGCGCAGACCATTCCCGTGGTTGATCGAATAGTTTCCGCCGTTGACGAGGAGGTCCCCGACGAATCCTGCATACAGCCCGTCGGAGGCATTCGCTTGAGCCCCGCCGTTTATGACTGTCACCATTCCTTGCAGGTTCACTAGCGACAGACCGTAGCCAGCGTTTGCATCAGCTGTGACATCGACCAGGTCGACCTCTCCGTAGACCTCGGTGATCGAGACGCCGTTGTGGTTTCCGCCCGCGGTGGCATTCCCCGCATGGACCGTGTCGAGCGACAGGCTGCTCAGCACGGTGGCAATCGAGATTCCATCCCCGACGTTGTTGTTGGCCTCAATGTTGGTCAGGCTTACGGAACCAGCCAGCACGAGATTCAGCCCCGCACCGCCATTGTCACTGACAGTCGCACTGTTCACTTCGGCCATTCCATCGATTGACTCCAGATCGATGCCGTGTGAAGTATTTCCGGTGATCGTGGCGTTGTTGATCGACACGCTCGAGGCCGAAGAAATCGCCAGTCCGCGACCGATATTGTCCGTCGCCACCACATCGGTGAAGGAGACTGCGCCGACATTCCGCAGGTCGAAGCCGTCGTCGCCATTGCCTGTCGAACGGATATTCTCAAACGTCAGTGATCCCTCCACATCGCTGGCATCAACTCCGTCCTCACCACCCGACTCGACACTCAGGTCGCGAAGAGTGACATCCGTCGCGGTGCTGGTGATTGTGATGACATCACCCGTGGCATTGGTCAAATAGACCTCGGTGGCCAGGCCGGTCGCGCCATCGAGTGTGACGCTCCTCACGATGAGCAGTTCCTCGTCGTATGCCCCGGCATTGACGACCACGGTGCCGCCGGTAGCGACTGCATCAATTCCCTCCTGGATCGTGCTGAACGCATTCACTCCGTAATACGCCGACTGATTCCCGGCCATCCCCAGATCAGCATCGAGAATCAACGTCCCCAGCGTGAAGGCCGACCAGTCCTGGTCTTCTGCGTAAACCAGACCGGGCGTCGTTGCTTCGATCAGCACGACATCGTTTCCGTCCCCCCCGTTGTAGAAAATGCGGTAATTGCTGCCGCCGATTACAGCAACGATGGCCCCATTGGACAGGCCGCTAAAGGTGCCGGACACGGCGTCAGTGCCATCGTTGCTGATGATTGTGTAGACATCTTGGGCGTTCGCCTGCGTCGAGCCGAGGTCTGTCAGATTGAGGGTGACGTTCGTGCCAATCGTCACTGTGCCCGTGACCTGCATCTGGTCGTAGTCGGTGCCTGCGATACCACCGGAAGTCGCGGTGTTGTTGGTATCGTTGATCTCGACCACGAACGTCGAGCCATTGTCAAACGCCAGATTCCCGCTACTCAGGATGCCGGGGCTGTCACCGGGGGAAAGGCGATCTCCCGTACTGACTGTCACTGGGCCGACAATGCTGCCGTTGGTGCCTTGGAGTGTGTCGGAGTCGGTCTCCCCATCCAGCGTGCCGGAAAAGGCCGCATCGATGTCGAACACGTCTGCCCCCGCACCGCCCCTCAGTGTCCAACTGCCAGAGGAGCCGACGTGAAACGTGTCGGCCAGGCTGCCCCCCTGAAATGTCTCAAAGCCTATGGCATCGATCGCTGCTCCCGTGCTGCTGTAGTCCGTTCCCGCCGCCCCGATGTCCCAGTGGCTGGTGGCATCGAGTCCTTGCAGCATGTCGTTGCCGCCCGCGTGCCCGACGACCGAGTCGATCTCTGCCACGGCGAAATCGACGGAGTTCTCTTCGACGGTTGCGGTATGTGTCTGGAGATCGACGGCGACATCACTCGTCACCGCTGAAAAATCGAGCGAGTCAGCTGTCCCTCCCGTGTCGATGACTGCGTCGATGCCAAAGTTGTCTTGGAACTGGTAGACATCGTTTCCGCCGCCACCACTCAGGGCATCATTGCCCAATCCTCCGGAGATGAGATCGTTGAAGCCCGAACCAATGATCGTGTCGGCACCCGCTCCGCCGTTGAGCGAGACGCTCACTCCGCCAGCATGCGTAAACCCATTCGCGAAAGTGACGCCACTCAAATCAATCGTGTTGGCCGCGCCAGCCACGTCATGCACGGCGATACTGGAGACATTCATCGCATCGAGCGACTGCACCCCGAGAAGCCCGTTGTCGGAATCAACCAGCACTCCATTGATTAACACCTGATTGAAGGCATCCACAGTGATCAACACATCGTCGGTGCCGTCCACTGTCTGGGGATTCGAGTCGGTGCCGCTATCAATCGCGACATCCAGCACGCCTCCTAGGAACGACGCCGAGACTGACAGCACCTGGCGGTCTTCGAGCTTACGCAGCGAGAGCCGGGCGGAATGGTTCAGGGCCACCGAAGAAGACTGGTCCGCGCGACGGGCGTTCCGCCAGTTTCGAAACCAGGAAGAAACATTCATTCTCATTCCTTACACGTTGGCACATCTGGTGGGATCGGGCAAACTTGAGCGCTCGTACCGCCCTTAGTGAACTTTCGTCTCGGCATCGGCTCAACGGTGAATCGATTCGGATTCGGAAAGGAAACACGTTCCAAAATGCAACATTTGTGATCGCCAGATGTTCCGTGTTTCCACTTGTGAGGTCGAACGAGACACTTGTTCGCCGAGGCTCTGGCCCCGGTGAATGCGGACGAACGGAACACTCCCTAGACACAACATTCATGCTAGCAAAATGTTGTATCGAAGTGTGTCTCCATGAGTGATCGCAACACGGGGAACAGGCATCCCCGCATTGAGGTCAAACTTCATGGCAGCTAGTCTATCTTACGCAATTCGTGTGCCGAGTAGTCTTTTTTGATGCCGTTGAGAAATGGAAACGTGTTGTGATGCGAATGTTCTTCATATCCTCCTCGTCGAAGAATCCGACTTCGTCGGTTATGTCGACTCTTTCGGTTATCACAATTCAAACGATGCTGCCCGGTTTATTGTAAGAGCGAGACACGCTGGGTCGATTCTTAGAATATGCCTTAAGGCGAGCGGCCTGACTTCGCGTACCTAGAGACTTCCGAAGTCTTCCGAGACTTCGGAAGTCTCGCGGGTGGGTTTTCACTGGCCGCTCACCTCATGAGGCCGTCCGTCGCGCTCTTTGCTCGGGCGAAGAAGGAGTCGGACACTCCCGTCACGATGCGACTCGGCAGCTGTTTCGTTGCGCGTGGTCAAGCGAGTTTGCGGAAGTGAGTGCCTCCCTGAAGACGACTGTGGGTTCCAAAGGTCAAATCATGGAGAGACGCTCCCTATCCACCAGCCACGCAGCATGGCTGCGGGGTCTGCTAGTGTTATCGGTCGCAGCTGTTCTCCAAGGGGGCTCCGTGATTCTCGCTAATGAGCCACAGGCGAGTGAGGTGACTCCAATCCCAACAGGGTTGAGTGAACTGTTCGGAGAGTTTGTGGCTGTCGAACCCGATGATGTGGCTGCCGAGCCGAACCAACCTGCCGTCACCGAGCCAGCGCATCCGACGCCCGCTGAGGAGAACCCTCCACAGCCCGAAAGGTCGTCCGCCGCTGCCACAACGCTGTGGCGGGACCGCCCGATCGGCAACCTGAAGGCGACGCTTCAGCATCCCGAAGGGGATCTACCCCCCAATAATGCGGCTCCCCGGATCGCGGAAACGACTCTCATGGGCGACACGTTTGGCGACATTCGTCCCTGGGTGCTGTCAAATTGCGAATGGGAGTCCCCGGCGACTCGGCATTTGCCGTTGCTATTTGAAGAGCCGAATCTCGAACGGATAGGCGATTCTCCGCATTACCGACTCGATGGTTTCGAAGAACAATCGCGTCCCCGGATGACCGAATATATGCAACCACTGGTCTCCGGCGCACACTTCGCGGGGAATCTCGTGATGATCCCCTATCGGTGTGGATATCAGCCGCTCACTGAACCGATTTATACCCTCGGTGTCGATCGACCAGGCAGTCCGGTCTACTCTCGCGAACACCAGATGCCGATCATCCTGCCTTGAAGTTGCTCCCCCAGCCGGATTCGGGCGTGCTGTTTTTGATTCCGTAGTGCCCAGTCCACGCTGAGTTTGGCAGTCCGCCTCCTTCGGGAGGGGGAGGCTCCTGCCGAGCCTCGAGTGCAATACAAGGTGTCCTCTGACTCGCGGCTCAGCAGGAGCTTCGCCCTCCCGAGCGTCCCTCTCTTAGCCAAAAAGCTGAGCATGGATGAGGCAGCCGTCAGAGGGCAGAGGGGCGGGCGAGCCCCTCGGTTGGCCCGCTACATCGGAAACGTCTGCTTAATCCACCGCACCAATCGCCCCCCCAGCGATTGCTGGTCGACGAGAATCTTCGCTGTGCCGGTTGAGTTGCGCAGCAGTGGGGCGTGTGTCTCATCGAGTTTCACGCGAGCCTGATACCACGTTCCCACGGGACGAACGCCGCCACCGGGAGTACTTCTCGCAGGTAGTTTTAAGCGGACGACCGCCGCTGGCGAGAGTGAGTTGAGTTCGAGGGCTGCCAGTTCGACGATCTCGCCTGGCAAGATATCCCCCGAGAGTTCCATCCAGAGTAATCGGACCCGCTGGCCGACTCGTACCAGATTGATATCGTCCTGATTGATGAGCAGCATGGCTGTTCGACTAGGTGGGTTTCCCACGAGGCAGAGAGTGGTCCCCTCGCGCAGATAGCACCCGCGATTGCGTTCCTCCAGCGGTGAGCCCGTCCAGGTCGAGAGCGAGCCCGCAACTGCCCGGTCGGGCAGAGGCGGTGCGGACAACACGGTGCCAGACCGAGGAGCGCGCAGGACCAGTCGCTCGGCGTCGCCCTGCTGCTGAGCCAGTTGTTGCTCCAGATCGCGAACCGCTTCACGAACCGCCGGAATCGTTTGTGCGATGGCGGGTTCGCTCACTCGTCGCCGTTCGAGATGCTCCAGCCGCAGCCGCTGCTGGTCGAGTTCTCCTTGCAGCTGAGTGAGGGTGATCTTGAGACGCGGCTCTTCGAGCCGGGCGATCTCCTGCCTGGCATTGACATACTGGCCGACCGGGACGCTGTCGATCAGTGTCCCGGCGAACGTGACATAGACGCGCTGGGCGTCGTCGTCATCGACGATCGCTCCGGCGGTCACTCGGCACGGCAGAGGAACATTGAGCAGTAGAACCAGCGCTGCGAGAGTCACTCCCGCTCGCAGCCAAAACCTCGACCAGCGGATGCGTGCCTGATTCGCGGGTGTGCGGAGAAACGTCACCGCAGTCACCAGCGGAGTCAGCACCATCAACGCCACGGTCGGAACGGCCAGCACCTGCACGAATACCCCCAGCCCGTAAGGTTCCAGCCAGTGATACAGCCCCCACAAAATGAGGCCCGTCAGCAGCACGCGGTAGGCCGACGAGGCGACGCCATACGCCAGCAGTCCCCACTGGCGGTGCGCTGGCCGGTCGTCACTCGCCCCGGCATCGAAGCCGCAGAACCAACTCGACAGTTGGCCGCGAACCGCCAGGGTGGCCTGCTGTTGCAGGTTCGGAATCTCCAACCAGTCGGCGAGAACGAAGTAGCCGTCATACCGCAGCAGCGGGTTGCCGTTGAACACGAACGTACTCACTCCGCACAGGATCATCAGATTCAGGCAGAGGGAATGAAACAGCCCCGGCGCACTGAACCACCACAGCAGTGTGCAGGTCGCGGCGATCAACGCCTCGACCCACATGCCAGCGGCGCTGACGGCGATCCGCTGCCATTTATTCCGCACCATCCAGATGTCGCTGACGTTGCAGTACAGCGTGGGAGTGAAGACAAGCAGCATGACGCCCAACTCGTGGCACTCCCCGCCGAATCGCTTGCAGGCGAGCCCGTGGCCGAACTCGTGCAGCACTTTGACGATGGCGAGTAGCAGACTGAGCCAGATCAGATTCGGAGTGGAAAACCACGCCTGGGCATCGGGGAGACGCGCGGTCAGTTCCTCGAACTTCACGGCCACCAAGGTGAGTGCCGAAGCCATCAACAGCAGTCCAGCAGCAACGGCCCACGGACTGAATAGCCACCCCAACCAGGAGAGCATGCCGCCCAACAGCCGATCCGGATCGAAGCCGCGAAACCGAATCGCCAGCAAACTCGTCAGCCCCGTCCAGCGGCGACGCGATTGCATGGCCGACTGCCTGGCCAGGAGCAATTGCCCATGACCGGGAGCTTCGCAGACGACCAATCCCTGCCCGACCAGTTGTCCGACAAACCCGCGCAGCTCCTCTTCGGAAAGGCTGCGCGGGCGATAGCGTTCGTGAAAAGCCCGGCAGACATCTTCGAGGGTCGCTCGCCCGTCAAGTTGATTCAGGACGAAGTACGATTCTTCGTGCAGTTCGAAATAGCTCAGCGTGACGGGATCCTTGATACCCCACGCCGGGCGGCCCTCCGACTGGAGTGGGACGCACCGCAAGTCTCCGCGCTTCCGCCACGGCAGACGTTGTGAAACGGCGGTGGGAGGGGAGGCAATCACTTGGCCCGACCCTCACTGGCTGGCCCGATGATGAGAGTGGCGGTCTGGCCGGGTCGCAGGCTGAAGTCGCTATTGTCGATCTCGGCCCAGATGCGGACCTGGCCGTTGACCGGGTCGGCTTCGGGGCTGACGAACACGAGCTGGCCTGGGTACTGGCGAGCGGCATTGCCGGATGATTCCACCACCAGTGTCGCGGCACGCCCCACTAAGTCCTTCGGCAAATTCTCCGAGGCGAGGAACGCTTCGGCGCGCAGGCGATCGAGACGAATGAGTCGCATGATCGGCGTCCCCGGTTCGACCCATTCGCCGTGCTGCTTGTTCCACTTCACCACCATGCCGGGAAAGGGGGCCATGATCGTGCGTCGTTCCAGACCCAGGCTCGCGCGGTCGAGATCGTGCTGCTTGACCTGTAGCGCCAGCTGGGCCTGTTGCTGGTCGAGGGCTGCTTGTTCAATTTCAAGAACAGCTTTATCGGCCAGCAGTTTCAACCGATCGATCTCCGTCTGAGAGACGCTCTTGGGAAACTTGGCGTTCGACTCCACAGCCCGTTTGAGTTCTGCATTGGCGACCGCAGCCGCCAGTTTGGCGTATCGCACCTTGATGTCGTTCCTGACCAGCGACTGAGCAATGACCACCTCCGTGCTGGCTCGCTCTCGAATGAACTGGGCTTCGCGATCATCAATCTTGGCGAGGGCGACTCCCTCGGCCACGGTCTCGCCCTCTTTGGCCAGCAACTGGCGAAGTAGACCGGCCTCACTGGAGGAGATCTCGGCCTGCTCAATGAGTGTCAGTTGTGCGGATTCGATGCGGATCGCCGAGGGGGTGTCCGCGCCCAATATCGGCCAGCTGAGAAGGCATGCCGAGACAAATGTCAGGAGGTTGAAGTGAGGCATAGAGAATCATCTCGTCGAAGGTCTCAGAACAGAAGCCGTGTTCGAACTGCATCAATCAGGTCGTGCAACCACACGTAACCGAGGGACCGCTGGCCGCAGCGAATGCGAGGGATCGCCGTCGCGCCGGGACGCGGTTGCTCAATCTGGTCTCGCTCAAAGGCCACGACCACTCGAACGTGACTGCGCGAATCGTCGTCGGTTTCCGAACTCAATGCCACGTCTTGCACATGGCCACGATAAGTTCGCCCCGGCTCCGCTGCCAGCTGGAAGTCAACATCCAGTTCGGGCTTCAAAGCCTGCCTCGCCCGCAGCATGTGTCCGGCATTTTTGTCAGCGACGCGAACCTCCATGACCCAGGGCCCCGTGGTCTCGCCGATGGTGAGTAGTGCCTGGCCACGTTCGACCGGACGGGCGGAGAGCTGTTGAGCGACATCCCAAGTGAGGACCTTCCCGGCAATCGGACTCAGTAAGGTCAGGCTCGTGCGCCGCTCCTCCAGCAGTTGCCGCTGAAGTTCGAGAGTGCGCAGCCTGGCTTTCAACTCTTCCTCGTCAGTCGTCAACTGGCGGGCGCGGGAGACTGCGTCAGGGGTGTTACCCCCGGTCAGTCGAGCCGCTTGAACGCCCTTGAGTCGTTCGTTCACCGTCGCGATCTCCCCGAGAATGCGGGGCGTGTCAGTCTCCAACTCCGGATCACGGAGGACGAGCAACGGTTGATGCAATTGCACATCGTCACCGTGTGCGACCAGAATCTGATCGATGATTCCCGAAGTGCTGGCAAAGATTTCGCGGCGGTGGGCGGGCCATAACTCTGCCTGCCCGGTGACCGTCATTTCAGCGGGAATCCACACGAGCGCTGCGGCAATCCCCGCCAGCAATGTCAGCACCAGTAATGTGAGTGGTCGCAGGATCAGTGCGGGGAGTCGCTGCCAGAGCCCGAGCCAGGGAATGCGGCTCCGCTCGATTGCCGCTCGCAGCGTCAGGCCCGATCGGTTGGCGAGCGATTCGCCTCGCGATTGCCAGCCCGCTAGATCTTCCAGTGGCTGGAAGTGTTCAAAGAGGATCACCGCACATGGCGGGGTCCGGTCTCGCTCGTCCCGCCTCGCGAACACGGGGACCAGGCCGACTCCGGTCGCTCCGGAGTCTCGCATGTGGCGCTCCAGCATCGCCCGGAGTTGATCGCCCTGGCCGTCGCCTCCCGCAGCGTCTGTGCCCCGCCACACGGATTGCCCCTGCTTCGCACCGAGCCGGGCCAATGATTCGAGCGATCTGGTGGCTGTCGAGCGCGGTTCGATCCGCTCGACGCCGCTCACTGACTTCAGCCGGAACGAGCGACCATCACGCACCAGAACACTGACCCGGTCGCACTCCGCGAGAATGCGTCCATCATTGGTGATGGCCGCACAGACAGTGGCCAGGTCGAGTGACTGCCATAAACGCTGCGTGTACTGATCCCAGTTCTGCCAGATCGATCTAGCTCGTCGCAGTTGTTGCAATTCGTGCTGCGAGAGAAAGTCCGCCGTGATCTCGCTGAGAGCCGCAAAGAACTGCCGAGTGTCTGGCGGCAGTTGACCGGCGACGTGGAGGTCGTGAGCCGTCTCTAAAATGCCAACGGTCTGCCCCGCATGACGAATCGGACTGAAGAGGGATGAACCGTTTGGCGTCGCCGCATTCGTCTCGAAGTGGCGAGTGCACGGAAGCCCGCTGACCCGGCGAGGCTGCTCCTCGGCGGCGACCTCAGTGAGTAATGCTTGTCGCTGCTCGATCGAGGCCGCATCAAGTTTCTCGTGAGCCGGGAGTTCACCCGCCGGTTGCCACTCCCCTTCCAGTGTCTGTCGCCACAGTCGAGCGAGGGAGGCTCCTCCGGGCTGCATCGCTCGGGCGAGTAACACGCCGAAAAAATGGTCGGGAGCCATTCCACTTCGCGCCTGCTCGGCGAGTTGGTCGATGCTGTCCACCAGCCGCAGACGCCCTGCTTCGGCGGAAGAATTCGAAGATGCGGGGGGGCGAGAGGACATCAGCAACAATATACACGTAGGCTTGTCAATTGGCAGCAGCCACCGAGTGTCCACAGACCTGCAAACGGAGATGAGTGGTTTGGGCCGCTCGAAACCTGGCAAGCTGTGAGGGTTAGTCAGAGTTGAACCTGATCGTCAGTGCCATTTCTTCCGAAAGAGAGGATTCTCCCTGAAAACCGGTCCTTGCCGATCCTGACACTGGACGACAGTCATGATGAAGCACCGGGCTGCGCGGTTGATGTGGTCAAGACTCGTCAGACCAGCGAGGGCTGCCGGACTATCCTGGCCTCCGACGAATCGGAGGCGTCGGTGCTGCGGGGAGATGATCGAACGATGCGTGGAGCCCGCACACAACTCCGATGTCTAGGGCTCGCCAGTCTGTTGATCTGCGGTTGCTTGCGCCATGCGTCCACCCCTCCCGCTGTGGTGAATGAGAGTGATCAGAGTCACTACCAGAACCTCGCGAAGCAGATTGAGTATCCCGTGGAGTCGGCAGCGTCCGAGGTGTACCCGGCATCGTCTGCATCGAGCGATATTCTGCTGGCAGCGACTCCTTCGCCGCTGTCACTGGCGACTCCGGAAGCCGAGGAGTACTTGGAACTCTCGCTCGAAGAGACTGTACATCTCGCCTTGGCGAACTCGCAGATTCTGCGTGACTTGGGAGGCACGGTGCTGCGGGCTCCCGATGGATCGAGATCCAAAAGCGATCCTTCGATTGTCGAAACCGATCCGCGCTTTGGCATCGAAGGGGCATTGAGTGCCTTTGACGCGAACTTTACATCCAACTTCTCCTTTGAGAAGAACGATCGCGCGCTGAACAACGTGTTCTTTGGTGGGGGCACTCGTATCCTGAAGCAGGACTTTGCGACGTGGCAGACGCAGGTCGCCAAGACCGGGGCCACGGGCACCCAGTATGCCCTGAAAAACTACACCCAGTATGACGCCAACAACGCGCCGGGAAACTTTGTCGGCAGTGCCTTCACCACGTGGTATGACCTCGAAGCCCGGCACCCGTTGTTGCAGGGGAGCGGCACTCGTTTCAATCGACTGGCGGGCCCCAATGCCCAGCCTGGTGCGATCAACGGGGTCGTGATTGCCCGGATCAATTCGGATGTGGCTCTCGTCGACTTCGAGGTGGGCGTCCGCAACTTTGCCAGCGATGTCGAGAACACTTACTGGGATCTGTATTTCGCCTATCGCGATCTCGACGCCAAGGTGTCAGCCCGCAATACCGCCCTCGATACTTGGCGAAGGATTCATGCGCTCTATGAGCGGGGGCGTCGCGGGGGGGAGGCCGAAAAAGAAGCACAAGCCCGGGAGCAATACTTCCGCTTTGAAGAAGAGGCCCAGAACGCCCTGCATGGCAAGCTGGTCGATGGAACTCGCACCAATAACGGCAGCACGGGGGGGACTTTTCGCGGCACTGGCGGAGTCTACGTGGTGGAGCGCCGGCTGCGGCTGTTGACCGGGCTGCCTATTAGTGACGGTCGTCTGATTCGTCCGACCGAGGAGCCTCTCAAGGCCAAGTTAATCTTCGACTGGGAAGCCAGTCTCGTCGAGGGTCTCTCTCGCCGAGCCGAATTGCGTCGCCAGAAATGGTTGATTGTGAAGCGTGAAGCGGAGTTGGAGGCGAATCAGAACTTTCTCAAACCTCAATTGGATATCATCGGCCGCTACCGTTTCCGTGGCTTCGGGAAGGATCTGTACCCCAACGGCGGTACGGGAAATTTCAACAATGCCAACAGCGATTTGGTCAGCGGGAATTTCCAGGAGTGGCAGACTGGACTGGAACTGACGTTTCCGATCGGCTTTCGGCAAGCCTATTCCGCCGTCCGACACTCCGAACTGCAACTGTCCCGCGAGCGAGCGGTCCTGCAAGAGCAGGAACGAACCGTCGTCTTCGACCTCAGCAATGCGATCTCCGAAGCCGATCGCGCCTACGCCATTTACGAAACCAACACGAACCGTCGTATGGCCGCAGCTGAACAAGTGGTCGCAGTGCAAACCGCGTTTGAAGCAGACAACGCGACGCTCGATTCGGTGCTGGACGCCCAGAGGAGACTCTCCGATGCCGAGGTCTCGTACTACCGTTCACTGGTGGAGTATCAGCTGGCGGTGAAGAACGTCCAGCTGGAGAAGGGGACACTGCTGGAATACAACGAGATCTTCTTAAACGAAGGGGCTTGGCCTTCCCAGGCGTATGACGACGCTGAGTTCCGCGAATGGACGCGTGGCGAACCTCGCAACCCCTCGGGCAGTATTGCTCCACGGGTCAGCGAGGGAATCTACCCCCAGAGGCAGTCGCCATCAGATGGCTTCCTCCTCCCCGAACCTGCCGCCACAGAATCCGAAGTGAACCACCTGCTGGAGTCGGAGGATTCATCCGTGCCTGCAGTCGATTCTCAGCCACCCGAAACGTAAGCGAGGGCGTTCGTCTCTCGATGCTCTGCGAGAGATCAGGCCCCCAGAGGCCCCGGTCATACTACCGGACTACGCTGCTCCCAGCCCGAGCATTCGTCGCCAAGCACTGACTTGACCCAGGTGCATCATGATGTGGCCGCCGACGTAAAAGGCTTGCAACGAGCCGAGGGTCGGGAAGAGTTCGGTCATCCGGCCACCGCTGGGGTTTGGCTTCTGAAGGGCGGCATCCGGGGCCGCACGCAGAACTTCCAGGCAGGCCTCATACCCCTTGAAGTACGCATTCGTAATGTCGTCCATCGACGGGTAGATCTCCCCCGTCGGATCGTCCACGCACTTGGCATCCTTCGAGAACGCCGTCTGGAAGCGAGCAGTGGGGAGCAGCTGAGAGGCGTCGGCATCGAGTTGTTCGATGATCCGCGAGGAGTACAGGCTCAGATGGCCATAGACGAACGCCGCGTGGTTGGACTCGACCAGCTGGCCTCCGGGACGGGCGAACCGAGCGAACTGGTCCGGCGTGACACCGACCAGCATCCGCCGGGAGTAGTTCAAACTGAGGGCCAGGGCATCGCCAATGGTGTTGCCAATGGAACGGGACATCGAGAGACTCGCACGAGAGGAGGGAGATCACAGCGTGTACTGTACAGGCTGGACGATGAGTGTCGTAGGGCCGGACAAGTCATCCCTGTCAAGGTGGCCGCCCCTCCAGGGGAGTTCTTGGCTTTTGTCCCGCAGGGACTCCCGATACTAGCCCACCGTTTCAACGGTGGGACGGAAATCTGGTCGACTGTATGAGTCCCGGCAGGGACGACAGAATCACTCGCAGCGGTATCGACATCGACGAGGCATACCTGGCGATGAGGGCGAAGTCTGTCGCCCCTGCCGGGGCTTTGGCCGTTCAACCCTCATTGGTCCCACCGTTGAAACGGTGGGCTATCTTCGGGTGTCCCTGGCGGGACAAAGAGGGACGGTCGCTCGCTCAACGAATTGACACGAAGCTCCTGTGTTTGCCCTGGCCCTTGTTGGCGCAGCGGGCTGGGAGATCAGAGCAATCAGATCAACTCCGGCAGCGCGTGATACGCATTCTGGTCGATCAGGAAGCGTGGTCGCCCTTGCAGATCGTTCACCGTCGTCTGGTCGACGTTGATCCCCTGCGTCTTATAGAGAGTCGCAAAGACTTCCTGAAAATGGACCGGACGCTCCGAGGCGTATTCGCCCAGGCGGTTGGTCGCTCCGATGACTTGACCAGTCCGCATCCCGCCGCCCGCCAGCATCGCGCAGCTGACTTGTGGCCAGTGGTCGCGGCCTCCGCTGCCGTTGATCTTGGGGGTGCGACCGAACTCGCCCCAGACGACGACGGTCACGTCCTTGAGCATGCCGCGCTGTTCGAGATCCTCGATCAGGGCGCTCACCGCTTGATCCAGCATCGGCATCTCGGAGCGTGATTGGCCGAAGTTATTGCCGTGCCAGTCCCAGCGACTAAACGAGAGGCTCACGCAGCGCACGCCCGCTTCGATCAGGCGGCGGGCGGTGAGGAAGTTATCGAGCAACCGCGGTCCGCCATCGTCCTTGAGTTCATTGACCCCGCGACCGTAGCGGTCGCGAACGGCCACCGGCTCCTTCTCGATATCGAGGGCATCGGCCAGCTTGCTGCTGGTGAGGATGCCGAATGCTTGCTGCGTGAAACCGTCGACGCCGTCCATCATCCCCGAGGCATCGACGCTATGCCGGAAGCGGTCGAACTCCTTGAGGACGCCCTTGCGTTCGGCCAGACGGTCGAGCGACACGCCTTGCAGGACCATATCCTCGCGTCCCTCTCCGTGTGGAGTGAACGGGGCATGAGCGACTCCCAGGAAGCCGGGGCTGCCATTGTCGGCCCAAGGCATGTGCCCCATGCGCGGCGACAACCCGACATAGGCCGGAAGTGCCGGGTCGCGCGAGCCGTGCAGCTTCGACAGTACCGAACCCATCGCGGGCCAGCCACCCGGCGGCTGATTGCGGTTGTGCTGCCCGGTCAAGCACTGAAAGGCGTAGTGGTCGCCCGTCGCCCCGACCATCGACCGAATGAAGACTGTCTTATCCGCGATTGAGGCCAGCTTCGGGAACAACTCGCAGATCTCGATCCCCGGCACCTTGGTCTGGATCGGCGTGAACTCACCCCGAACATCCGAGGGGGCATCCATCTTGATGTCCCACATGTCCTGGTGCGGCGGGCCACCGGGCAAGAAGATCATAATGATCCCCTTGCCGTTCCCATTCACGCCCGCTGCTTGTTCTGCCTGAAGGATTTGCGGCAGGGCCATGCCGCCCATCGCCAGCCCGCCAATCTGGAGAAACGACCGCCGGGACAGCCCGTCGCACAAGCTGATCGGTTTGCCTTGAATGCTCAACATGGCCGTGTCTCCTCGTCCTGATGTACTCTTCGGCCAGAAACCGCTCAACATATAAGAGTATTTCCATGCAACCGGTCCGGTCAAGGCTCCTTTGGCTGCCGATTGGGATTTCGGAGGAGTTTCCTGCCGGATGGAATGGGGGAAACAGCTGGCGGTGGAGTGAATTTCGGTGACGAAACTCCACGACGAGCGGGCTGGCATGACGCGAGAAGGGGAATCGCTGAGGCCCCTCAATCCCAGAGGCATCATTTGCAGTTCGGGGTCGAATCGCGAACACTGGGTGGGGAATGCGTTCGGCGGTCGGGTGCTTTCAAGAACAATCTCAGGGGCAATGCTCGATGTCCGATGTGCTGGATGACTGGCTGGCTCACGCCTTGGCGATGGTTCGCAGTCGTACGGAACTGATTCCGCGCGTCGGGATCATCCTCGGCAGTGGCCTGGGCGGGTTAGCTGCGGAGGTGGTGGACAAGGTCTCGTGGCCGTATGGTCAGATCTCCGGCCTTCCGGTGTCGACGGCCATCGGACACAAGGGGCAGCTGACGGTCGGTCGGTTTGCGAACTGCCCGGTCGCGGTGCTGGAGGGGCGGTTTCACCTGTATGAGGGATATTCGGCGGATCAGGTGGTGCGGCCCATTCACTTGTTGAAGGCCCTGGGCGTGGAGTGGCTGATTGTGACCAATGCGGCGGGTGGACTGAATCCCGGCTTGCGGATGGGGGATGTGGTTGTGGTGGAGGACCATGTGAACCTGATGTGGACCGGGCCGGGGCGAGTGCCGCTTGATACGAGAGTGAGGCATCCGCAGAGCCGTGAACCGGGGCAGGCGTTTGAGAGCCCAGAGGCTTCCACAGGGATATCGAGTTCCGGATCACTCTACGGATCGCTTTACGATGCGGAACTCGCCAGTTGGGCTCTCGCTGCGGCTCGCGAGTCCGGCAGGTGTTCGCCGCGCGGAGTTTATATCGGGATGACGGGCCCGAACTACGAAACGCGGGCCGAGTACCGGTGGCTGCGGCAAGTGGGCGATCTGGTGGGCATGTCGACCATCCCCGAAGTTCTGACCGCCCGCAGCCTCGACATGCGAGTCCTGGCTTTGTCCGTTGTCAGCAACGAGTGCAACCCCGATGCTCTCGAACCGACTGACGGAGCCCAAGTGGTGGCTGCCGTGTCGCGAGCTGAAGGTCGACTGCGGTCTATCGTGCGCGGAGTGCTGGGACGAGGGGCGTGAACTCCGGTGAATGGGCCAGTCCGATAGGGAGGGCGAAGCCGCTGGAGAGACTTCTCGCGGGCCAGGCAGAGACGTACGACGGATGTTCTCGCCCGTCGTTCCCCATGTTTTCCACACGGACGGACGAGGACGTCCGTCCTACGAAACGTCTCATCCCGCTCCGCGAGAAGTATCACATGTTCGGAATGTAAGCGATGTCGCTCCGCGACTCGCATTCCGTCTGCCCAAATCCTGACTCTCACACGGTCCGAAAGTTGTCCAGCCAGAGGAATCTCAGTCGCGGAGCGACATGAGCTACGGGCAGGTCGGCTCGCGGTGGCGGCTCGGCAGGAGCCTCGCCCTCCCACGGAACGGCAACCCTAATTCAAGCTTTGGCAGACTACGACTTCTCATCCAGCCGGTAGAGATCTTTCGGGGCGAGCTGATTCAGATCGATGCCGCCCTTGGTCTCTTGCTCAATCAGTCCGAGGCGGGCTTCGAGACGTTGAAACCGCTGCTCGACTTGTGGCTCGAACAGCGGCGAGGTGCGGGCGGGATTCGGACGCGGCACCTTCGGATAACCGAGTTGCCGCTGGAGTGCTGCGAACATGTAGAGCGGGTCTTTGCCGATGTTCGCTTTGGCAATGCGGCCTTCCTGAGCCTCGAACAGAATCGGGTAGGACGGCGTGTACGCCGGATCGTTTTGCATCCGCCGCAGCTCGACCACGCGGTGTTGCGACCGGGCGTAGAGCAGTTCGGCAAAGTCGGTCATGCCGAGCTGGGGGCGGATCTTCATGATCCACTCCTTCCACTCCGCGGAGTAGAACGGATCTTTGGCCACCGCTTCGATCCCGAAGTCGTACCCCAGTCGGTTCCGGGCCAGGCATTCGAACTGGTACATGAATAGACCCGGAGCGGTCGGCGTCCCCGACATGTACTCGGCCAGCTGTTCGAGGATGGCCAGCGCGATGCGAATGTCGAAGCGGGCCCCTTCCTCTTCGGCCTTCGACATCAGGAAGGTCTGGAACGCCGTAAAATAGTGCCCCAGCTGCTTCATGCCGTCGCTGACCCGGCCATGCAGGTTCAATTCCCCGGCGAGGAAATCGATGGCCATCGGGAGCTTGGTGGTGGTCAGGATCTCATCGCGGACGGAGGCGAGGATCTCCTGCGCGGGCGTATTCTGCTCGATCCGCTCCCGGTAGACTCGGAAGAGGTGCGTCTGTTCGATGTATTCTTCGCGGTCGAGCATGAGGCTGGCCTTGTGATCTCGTCGGAGTCCGGCCACGAAAAACGCGACAGACATCCGAGGTCTCCGAAGACCTCGGATGTCCGTGGGCAGGCTCTCAGTCGATAATCTTGCTGATCTGATATTCCACGATCCCCCGCGCTCCGGCGGCTCGCAGGGCCGGGACGATGCGGCGGACAATCGATTCATCAATGATCGTGTTGACCGCCACCCAGTCGGGATCGGAGAGTGACGACACCGTTGGATTCTGCAAGGCGGGGAGTTGGGCCAGGACGGTCGCTTGATCGGCCCGCCGGATGTTCATCATCAGGCCGACCTTTCCCTCCGCAGCCAGGCACGCTTGCAGCATCATCGAGATGTTATCGAGCTTAGACTTCTTCCACTCGTCCTGCCACGCGGTCTGATTCGCGATCAGGCGAGTCGTACTTTGCAGCACGGTCGCGATGATTCGCAGGTTGTTCGCCCGCAGCGACGAGCCGGTCTCGGTGACTTCGACGATCGCGTCGGCCAGTCGCGGCGGCTTGACCTCGGTGGCTCCCCAGCTGAATTCGACCTCGGCAGTGACGCCATGTGCGGCGAGGTATTTGGTGGTCAGGCCGACTGCTTCGGTGGCGATGCGTTTGCCTTGAAGATCCTGGACCGTCTGGATCGGCGAGTCATTCGGCACGCACAGCACCCAGCGGACCGGACCGCGGCTGACCTTCGAGAAGACCAGTTCGCACACCTCGTGGACATCGGCGTCAGTCTCTTTGACCCAGTCGTGGCCAGTGATCCCCGCGTCGAGGATGCCGTTCTCGACATAGCGGGCCATCTCCTGCGCCCGAATCAGCAGGCACTCAATCTCTGGATCGTCGATCGTTGGGTAATAAGACCGCGAGGCGAACGTGATCGTGTACCCGGCCTTGCGGAACAGCTGGGCCGTGGCGTCCTGCAGGCTGCCTGCGGGGATGCCGAGTTTGAGACGCTTTTCAGACATGAGACGATGCAGCCGCTTTTCTGGGACAGTGACGGAGCAAACTCCCCCTCCCCACTGAAGTGAGTCCGAGAGAATGCAGTGCTACAGCATGAGGGAGCTACCGACCGGACGCAAGCCAAACGAGCGAGGTTCGCTCCCCCTGTGTGTGCGTTAGGAAAGTAGTCAGCAGCCAAATTCTGCCCCCTCTCCCCCGCGATCGGCTGGATTGACAGGGAAGACTTCATGGCGGGGGAGAGGGTTGGGGTGAGGGGGCCTCCAGAAGGCTCCGCACGGCCCCTCACCCCGGCCCCCTCCCCACAGCCACACTCTCACCGAAATCCATGCCGCCAGTGGGGAGAGGGAGCAGAGGGAGGCTGGCTGCCGACTTTTCTGATGCGCACACCGCTCCCCCTTCGAATCGGGATCAAGGACGCCTGATGAGAGCCTCAAGGCGAGGGAGCCGCAGTGGGCGTGTGATCGGCGAAGACGCGATAGATCTCCGCGACTGGGCAGTCGGCGTCGCTGGCTGATTCGTGAACATACACTCCGAAGCGAAGACGGAACGTTTCGCCCGGCTGGATGACAATGCGGCTCGGCTCACCCTGGGTAAAGGCCGCGCGACCGAACGGATTCACGGCCAGAAAACCGTAGTCGCGAGCGTGGCTCCAACTGGGACGGACGTTGGAGCTGTCGCTGAATACCGTCATTCCGACCCAGCGGCCATCCAGCGGACCCGAGTAATCGCACCAGTCAGCTGTCTGCCCCCAGACCTCTGTGCCATTACGGCGACCTCGGTTGTCGAGGATGCGTCCGCCGAGTTTCTGGTCGACGGCCAGAGGCGTGTTCAGGCGGATGCCGAGGCCCATTTCCTCCTGATCCCCGAAGACGATCTCCTGCTTGTCGGGGCGAAACTCGCTGAGTAGTTCCAGCAGATAGCCCTGAGCCACGGGGCGAACGACATACCGAGCGGTCTCCTCACACACGGTCTGCTGGCCATCCGTGGAGAGGTATCGATTCAGGACGGTCCACCGCGCGATGTTTGCCGACACGGTGGGAGCTTCAACGAACCGCACATGTTTGGTCTTCGCCTTCAAACGCCAGTAGTCATGCCCGCTGAGATCCCCGAACGAGAGCCAGATCCCCGTGTGCAGCCCCGGATGATCGGTCGTGTCACTCTTGTCCTGCGGCAAGTGATTACGACTCACCTGTTGGCCCGTGAGGGTTCGCACCGGGGCGAAGTAGGGGCGACTGACCTGCGGATCGCGGAAGACGTATCGCAAAGTTTCGACCGCGTTGACCTGAACCGTGACCGTTGTGTCTGATGATTGACACTCGATCTGGGGATCAGCTGCCTGTAGGTCCTGACAGATGAGAAGACCGAAGAGCAGCCCAAACCATCCGGCAATGCGCATGACTTTCTCCGGAATGAGCGGTGAATTCTTCGAAGACGGACGGGCAAATGTGCCCGTCCTACGATCTACGCGATCGCGTCCAGCGGTCCGGTGCTGTCCCCGAACCGGTCCATTTTGGCCCCCATGCGGTCGAGCAGCGACAGATACAGATTCCCCATGGGCACCTCTTTCTGGAGGTCCAGATGCCGACCACTCGTGATCGTGTTTCCCCCTCGCCCCGCCAGCAGCACCGGCAGGTTGTCGTGTTGGTGCCGGTTCCCGTCGCTGATCGAGCAGCCGTACACAATCATGCTCTGATCGAGCAGCGTCGTGTCCCCTTCCTTCGTCGACTGCAACTTCTGCAAGAACTTCGAGAACTGCTCGACGAGGTACTGGTCGATCTTCTGCAAGTCGGCGACCTTGTCGGCGTCATTGCGGTGATGCGAGATCTCGTGGTGACCGGCTTTAACCCCGACTTCGCGGTAGGCCCGGTTGCTCCCCTCATTGGCCAGCATCAGCGTGGCGATGCGGGTCGTGTCAGTCTGGAACGCGACGAGCATCAGGTCGTACATCAACTGCACATGCTCGTGCAGTTCCTCGGGAATACCGGTGGGAGCGGTGATCGTGGGAGTGCGTTTCTGGTTGTCCTCGGCAGCACGGGTGATGCGTTGTTCGATCTCGCGGACGCTGCTGAAGTATTCGTCCAGCTTGCGTTTGTCGTTGATGCCGACGTTCTTCTGCAACCGCTCGGCGTCACCGGCCACGAAGTCGAGGATGCTCTTGCGGTAGAAATCGCGCTCGGCGGCCTTCGTGTTGTCGCCCCCTCCAAACAGCCGCTCAAACGCCAGCTTCGGATTGACCTCTTTCCCCATCGGCGTCGTGCCGGTCTTCCACGAGATACTGTTCGAGTACGCACAGCTATACCCCGAGTCGCAACTCCCCGCTTGCCGACCCGACTCGATGCCGAGTTCAATCGAGGGGAGGCGGGTCTGTGTCCCGATCTTCTCGGCGGCCGCTTGATCGATCGAGGTGCCGACCATGATATCGGCCCCGTCCGTCTTGCGAGGATGGGCACACGTCAGGAACGTCGAGGCGGAACGCGCGTGGTCTCCGGCCCCGTCCGCCTTGGCCCGGGCGTGGTCCTGGGCCAGACCGCTGATGACCATCACCCGGTCGCGCACCGGCTCCAGCGAGGCCAGCGTCTTGGGCAGCGGGAAGTTGGTCCCCTCGGCGGTCGGCTTCCAATGCGGCATGATCGCCCCATTCGGAAAGAACACAAACGCCATCCGCCGTGGCAACTCCACAGCTGCTGGAGCTGCGAACAAGCTGCGAGGCCCCATCGCTTCGAGGAGCGGGAGGCCGAGAATGGCTCCGGCTCCGTAAAGAAAAGTCCGGCGAGGAATGGGCATGAGAGCGACCTTCCGCAGGGTGATCGGGCAACATCTCTACTATACGTCAGTATTGAGGCAGGCTCAACACGAGGTGTGGGACGGGCACATTTGCCCGTCCGTGATTTGGTATCGAATTGGGCAAAAGTCTCCACCTCTTCCTCGGAGCGTCTCCATACGCAACAGGGCCGGACGGACGGGTAAACGTGACCGTCCCACGGCCTTGCCCTCGCGACTCGTATCCCTTCCAATACCAACGAATCCAATATCCCCGATTCGTTCCGCCCCGTGCGAGGAGACTTCTCATGACTTTCAAACCTCTCAGTCGTCGTTCGTTCCTTCAGACGACTGCCGCTGCCGCAGCTGCGACCTATGCCGCTCCGGCGGTGATCTCGGCTGAGACGCAGAAGACCGAGCTGCATGTGGCCACGGTCGGGGCCAATGGGATGGCGTGGAGCGACCTCGCCGCGGTCGGGTCGCATGCCAAGGTGAAGTTCGTCGGGTTCTGCGATGTCGACTCGGCCCGGTTCGACAAGGTCGACGAGAAATTCCCCGGTGTGGCCCACTTCGCCGACTACCGCGAGATGATCGACAAGCTGGGGGATAAGCTCGACGCGGTGATCGTCTCAACGCCTGACCATATGCACGCTCCAGCTGCGATGTATGCCATGAATCGCGGCAAGCATGTCTACTGCCAGAAGCCGCTGACGCACACCGTCTGGGAGGCTCGGCAGATGCGGCTCCTGGCCGACAAGAAGCAACTGATCACGCAGATGGGGAACCAGATTCACTCGAATCTGGAGTACCGGCTGGGGACACGCATTCTGAAGGACGGGGCGATCGGCAAGATCACGGCGGTCCACTCGTGGGTGGGCGTGAAGGGGCAGCAGTATTATGCGGGTCAAGCTCGTCCCGCCTCGGCCGAGGTGCCGAAGTCGCTCGATTGGAATCTGTGGATCGGCTGTGCTGCGGAGCGGCCGTTCGCGCCGGATGTGTATCACCCGTTCAAGTGGCGCGACTGGCAGGACTTCGGCTCGGGAGCGTTGGGAGACTTCGCCTGTCACATCCTCGACCCGGTCTTCACGGCGCTCGACCTCACCGCGCCGAACACGATTCAGTGCGACCATGAGGGCTTCAACCCCGAACTCTGGCCCGGTCCAGAGACGGTCAAGTACGTCTTCCCGGCCACGAAGTACACCGCGGGCGACACCCTGCCGGTGACATGGTATGACGGCGGACGCAAGCCTCCGCGCGAGTTGGCCCAGTTGCCGGAGGGAGTCGAGCTGCCCGGCGGTGGGTCGCTGTTCATCGGCGAGGGAGGCACGATGGTCCTGCCTCACGTCGGCATGCCTCAGCTTTATCCGGAAGAAAAGT
>JAYTCW010000117.1:0-28115 GCA_043736295.1 Planctomycetota bacterium
GGCGTTTGCTTCAGCGGTGAAGACGCCAGAGGCAACTCCACCGGAAAGACCGTCCACGGGTGCTTGGCGATCAACCAGTACTTGCCAGCGGGGAGCTTCTCCAGCGAGGCGGTCGCATCCTTCTCAAGCCAGTTCATCCATGCATCATGGAGGGGAGGGGTGTAACCGATGTGAGCCTGGACCACATCCCCGCCGTTGTAATGGGTGCCCGCCGACTCGACCATCTGCAGGATTGGATTGGCAGCTACGGGTGCAGAGGCAATTTCGCCGGGATACACGATCGGCTCGACACTGACCTTCACCTCGGTCGGCTTCGCGGGATCGGTGCAGATGTGGTCGAACGTCACCAAATGCCGGTACGGTCGCAGGCGGTACTCGAAGCGAGCCAGACGATCCAGCGGCAGTTCGAAATATTTGGTCTCCTCACGGGGCGAGGTCGATGAATACCTGGATTCAAAAATCTTGCCATCGTCATCAATCGCTCGCACTTCCATCTGGTAATACTGACCTCCATTGGGGAGGGCGAGCCACTTGATCCAACTGCGATCCAAGTTCTCCTCATCGAGACCTGCTCCTGCGACGGTGAGCAGCTTCTCGGGAGAGTCTGGGCTCTGGCTCATCGCCTCGGGATTGAGGATCTCCCCATCGGCCCCCACTTGAATCCAGGCTCCCCACGGTTCGGTGCCGACGCGCAGCTGGAACGCGGTGAGTGACTCGGGAACCTTCGGGAGAATGGTCACCAGTCGCGGGCCGATGGCGGGCAGAGTTTGGGAACTGGATACCCCTCCCTCGCCGACAACATCGACAGAGACGAAGGCATGCGGACCGGATTTGCGAACGTCGTAGACCACATCCCACGCCCGGTCGCTACCCGGACCCTCACTGCTGCTGCTGTATCCGTTTCCATCGGGCTGGACTTTGTAGTGTGTACGCGAAGGCCAGTCGAAGTGACCGGGCGCGGGCTTGCCGTCCGGCTTCCAGCTTTGATCTTCGGGCAGGTCGTTCCGCACGATTCGTAGCAGTTCGACCTCGATTCCGCCCGGAGCCTTTGCCGTGAACTGCGGGTCCGGATCGCTCGCCGGAGGTTGAGGGAGGGAACGCTGCTTCATGGCCACTCGCCCCGCAGCAGCTTTCTCCAACGGGACGTTCTCGAACGTGATGAAGTGCCGGTAGGGCCGCAGCCGGAACTCGGCGTATGAGAGAGACTCCAGCGGGACAGGGCCGCCCGTGGTCCACGTGACCGTGCGGCGACTGTCCTGGACGGGCGTCACTTGGGCGTAGGTCCCCCAGACCTTTTGATTCTGGTCGACGAACCGCACCTCGATATTGAAAATCCCGCTGTAGTAGTCATCGCTGAGGGCCGGTTCGATCAGGACCAGCTCCAGCGGACTTCCCTGGTCGGTCTGGTGGGCCGATGGCCCCAAGCGAACGATTTGCATCTCGCCGTACAACTTCTGATCGGGGGCAAAGGTCTCAATGGTGTTGATTCGCTTGCCTGTCTTATCGATCCGCTGCCACGGCCCCCACGGGCTGTCGGTGTACGCCATCTCGACCGTCGTCTGTGCGGCTTGATCTCGTCGCGACAGGGTTAGCCGTTTGCGCAGCCCAGCCTCCGAATTCAACGTTTGAAAATGCGTCAGCCCCGACTGCCGAAGGAACGTCCAACTCGGTGGGGAAACCGCCCCACGGCACTCGAACAGGAGATCGCGGGCCAGCGGATCGGGCGTCAGCTTGGTGGCCGTGTCAGTGGTCTGCGTGTATCGATCACCGTCCTTCGAGAACGTCGCACCGCGCGGCCAGTCGCCCGCGTTCACGATCGGCTGCCCATCCGCTTGCCAACCTTCCGAGATCGGAGCAGCGTTGGGAGTGATCCCCACGAGTTCAATCTCCAACCCGCCAGGGAGCTTGGCCACGAGTATGGGAGGAGAAATGTCACCATTAATCTCGCTCGGTGCCGCAGCTGCAATGGCGGCGAGAGTCAGGATTCCCGCGATGAGCGTTGCCCCCAGAGCCACGCTGCCGTTGGAGAGATTGCCTGGCTCCGGCTCCCGATGAAACAGGCGGCGCACTCGGCTGAGCAGTGACCCACCGTTGGCCCCTATGGCGAGCGGTGTCAGCACAGCCCGCAGCTCCTCCAGAGCCAGCAGTGCCCGGCTGTAATCGACTCGATTGCCGATGATGCTCACAGCGATATCGTCGCAGCAGTTCTCGCGCTCGCAGCGGATCTGGTGCGAGAGCCACCACACGGCGGGGTGGTAAAAGAAGACGGTCTCGATCAGCGTCTGCACCAGATTGACCACATAATCATGTCGCCGGATATGGGCCAGTTCGTGCGCGAGGATCGCTTCGAGTTGGGATGCCGGGAGACCGGTCACAATGCTGACCGGGAGCAGAATCACCGGCTGGAAGTACCCCGCCACGATCGGCACTTGCACCACAGCCGATTGCAGCACGCGGACCGCGTGCGTGATGCCGAGACGCTGAGCCGTCGCCGCGAGGGCGGCTTGCACGGCCTCGGGGACTGGCGAGACTCCAACGGTTCGTAAACGACGAACGGTCAGCCAACCCAGCAGCGGCCTCATGGCAAACGCCAGCACCCCGAATGACCAGCCCCACACGATCGTCGCCAGCCAAGGGGTCAGAGCCTCTTGAATGCGCTCGCTCCAAGTCGGCCTTGGGAGTTCCGGCAGGGGAGCCGAGGCGACCGGCGGGGAAGCTTCAACCGGCTCGATGGGAGCCGGGGCCACCGGTGCGGGGAGCGGGGCCACCTCGATAGCGACCGGGGCTGGAGCGACTTTAGGCAAGGCGACCAGCTTCGGCAGGACAGGAGGCTCGACCGCCGCGATCACCGGCTGCGGGGCCTCGACGGGGAGCAACCCCCATGTCACGAACGGGGCCACCACGACGATGGAGGCGAGCATGCCGAGCAGCACGAGATAGCGGGCTGAGGAGCTGGCCCGCCGCAGCGCCCGTTGGAGGACAAACGCCACCGTTGCGAGCAGTGCGAACTGCCACAGTGAGTGGACCAAGACCCAACCCAGTCGTTCAATGAAATTCGACATCGGTCACTCCCGGTAGGGGATTTGTAGCTCAGTCGTTCCGCGACTGAGCTTTCGCCTTCGTAGCAGAATTCGTAAGAATTCTGCCGTCCTGAATTGCGGCTCTTTGACAGAGAAGTCAATTTGGCACAGGTAAACGTAGTCCACCATGTGCAATGTGACTTCCGAATGGTGGGCCTGCGCCGCCGAGCCGGCTGGTCCCACCCGACACTTCTCACGAACTGATGCTTGAGTTGGAGTCCAGCCTTTAGGATGCTCCGGAGCAGCCTAAAGGCTGGACTCCAACCCTGAATCCTGACAAGGCAGGACGCTCGAAATGCGAGTCGCGGAGCGACATCGCCTACGGCCTCTCCATCTGATCGAGCAGCTTGCGGACCTCGTCGAGTTCCGCGCGGGTCGCCTTCGTCGACGACAGCGCTTGCAAGACGAGGCTCATCGTCGACCCGGCGTAGAGCTTCTCGACGAAGTCGGTGAGCATCTTCTGGCTGGTCTTCTCACGGCTGACCGTGGTGCGGTAGATGTGCGGGCTGGCCGCTTCGTCGCGTTTGACGAGCCGCTTGTCGAGCATCACCGACAGCATCTTGACCGTCGTCGAGTAGTTGGTCCCCTTCTCGGCCTCCAGCCGCTTGTGGACCTCGCGCACGGGACTGGGGCCGAGCTCCCAGAGGATTCTCAGGATTTGCAACTCGACTTCCGTCGGCTGCGAGGGACTCACCTTGGTCATCGTGCGGACTCCTTGTATACGGCTGAGATGCCCATTCGGCTTCGCATGGCGAAGCTCTTCGCCAGTGAGTCTAGCGAAGGTCTTCGCTAACGCAAGAGGGGTGGCGAAAGATTTCGCTAAAAAGTGCGACTTGTCTTCAGGTGTGGCCTCTCTCGTAGGAGTGCAGCTGATCGGGGATTGGCACTCGTTGAGACGGTGGTCGTAGAAGTTTTCGCTTCACGTCTGGACTCCAGGCGAAGCCGAGAAGAGTGTCTCTTCCCGGGGAAGCCGATACCATACGCTTGTTCGGGAGGCCACTACCCGGCCTCTCTCGTTGGACTTCAACTCACCCTCGACCCACTATGCCCCTCTCCCAACTTCTCGACTGCTCTCCCGAAGCCTACGTCGTGCGTTCCAATGCACCCGGTCCGGAAGGGGCGCTGCCGCTGACTCCGGAGATGCTGCTCGACAGTCCGAGCGGCGATCTTTTTGGGATGACCCAGAACGTCGGCATGGGCTGGGATCCGAACCAAATGCTCCGCGATCAGGTCCTGATCCTCAGCACGATGGGAGGTATCCGCGCCGAGGACGGCCACCCGATCGCGCTGGGTTATCACACCGGGCATTGGGAGGTCGGGCTGCTAATGCAGGCAGCTGCCCGTGAGCTTGATCGGTTGGAGCGGCTCCCGTTCGCGGCGTATGTCTCCGACCCGTGTGATGGCCGGTCGCAGGGCACGACTGCGATGATGGATAGTCTGGCTTACCGCAACGACGCTGCTCTGGTGCTAAGGCGGTTGATCCGCTCGCTGCCGCATCGCAAAGCCGTCATTGGCGTTGCTACGTGCGATAAAGGTCTACCCGCGATGATGCTGGCTCTCGCCGGGCAGAAGAACCTGCCGAGCATCATCGTGCCAGGTGGAGTCACACTCCCCCCCAATGACGGAGAAGATGCGGGTAAGGCCCAGTCGATCGGGGCTCGTTTTGCTCACGGCGAGATCGACTTAAAGTACGCTGCCGACATGGGCTGCCGAGCTTGCGGATCGCCGGGTGGAGGTTGTCAGTTCTTTGGCACAGCGGCGACGGCGCAAGCGATCGCGGAAGCTCTGGGGATGAGCCTGCCGCACAGCGCGCTCTCGCCGTCCGGGGCGGAGATTTGGAAGCAGATCGCTGTGCAATCCGCGCGGGCGGTGGTCGCTCTGTCCGAATCCAAGAAGACTCTGGCGGACATCCTAACTGCCGATGCCGTTCACAATGCGATGGTGGTCCATGCGGCGATGGGCGGGTCGACGAATCTCTTGATTCATATTCCCGCGATCGCCTTTGAGGCGGGGCTTAAGCGGCCACAGGTGGACGACTGGAACAAGGTCAATCGCCTGGTGCCGCGAATCGTCGATGTGCTCCCCAATGGCCCGATCGGTCATCCCACCGTGCGCGTGTTTCTTGCGGGCGGCGTGCCAGAAGTGATGCTGCATCTGAGAGCATTGGGACTCCTCAAGCTCGATGTCCTCACAGCTGCGGGATCACGGCTGGGAGATGTCCTGGAGTGGTGGGAGAAGTCGGAACGCCGCACGCGATTCCGCGAGATACTAAAAGAACAAGATGGGATCGACCCAGACGATGTCATCATGGCCCCGGCGAAAGCCAAGGCACGCGGGATGACGAGTACGGTGACGTTCCCCGTCGGGAACCTGGCTCCCGAAGGTTCGGTCATCAAGAGTACCGCGATCGATGCGAGCGTGGTCGATGCCGATGGCGTCTATCGCAAGACCGGCCCCGCGCGGGTCTTCACGAGCGAGCCGGATGCGATCGCCGCGATCAAGGGGCGGCCGCGTCGCAGTGGGGGCGACATTCCTGCCGGTCCGTTCACCCCGATCAAAGAGGGGGACATCATCGTGCTGATGTGCCGTGGCCCGCTCGGTTCCGGGATGGAGGAGACCTACCAGATTACCTCGGCCTTGCGGTATCTCCCGTTCGGCAAGCATGTCGCAGTGATTACTGACGCCCGCTTCTCCGGGGTCTCGACCGGAGCCTGCATCGGGCACGTCGGTCCGGAAGCGCTGGCTGGTGGCCCCATCGGCAAGGTCAAAGACGGCGACTTGATCGAGATCATCGTCGACCGCATCCACCTCACCGGGTCGATCAACCTCGTCGGCGATGGCTCGCGGCGGATTACTCCGGAAGAGGGAGCGAAGCTTCTGGCCGAACGCACCCCGAGCGTCCCCCTCCAGCCCGATCCGCAAATGCCCTCCGACACTCTCCTGTGGGCCATGCTCCAAAAAGCCGGCGGCGGGACGTGGGGCGGGTGTGTGTATGACACAGCTGCGATTGCTCGGGTGTTGGACGCCGGGTACAAGGCTCTGGGTGAGTAGCAGAATTCGTCAGAATTCTGCTGTGCAACCCGTGTACTCAGTCCCAAGCTCTGCTTGGGACTACATATCCGCGAAGCTCTGCTTCGTCGCGTGCCAATCCACTGTCGAATTTCCAAACCTTATATCACTTCCACTGCCGTCTCGGCTTCTTGGAGTTCCAGATCATGGGGTTTCGTGTTGTGTTGTTCAAAATCGATGGCAAGACTGTCGAGCAGATCCACCAAGAATACGAAGTCACTGCCACTGAGGAGCATGAAGAGTTTCCGGAATCACCAGTTTGTGGTGCGGAAATTCCGGAAGGCGGGTATCTGCTTTACATCAACGATCAAATTTATCCTGACGAGCAGGTCTTTCAAAAGCTGTCTCAGGGAGCATCGTTGATCGCCTGCCGCGTGAACGAGACGGTCGGTAGTAGTGACGCCTGCTGTTGGATGAACGGCGTTGAACGCTGGATGGTGCTTCACGACTGCCAGCTAGGGCCGCATCACCTGGAAACAGAGGGGGAACTTCCGAAGGAGATCGAACAGATTCGGGCGACTCTATTCTCTCGACAAGAAGAATTGGATGATGCGGACTACATCTTCGACATCCCAGTCGACTTGTTTGCAGCCCTCGGGGGCATTCGATACTCGGAAGACATCGTCGGGGCAGGACCGCGCCCATGGCGGGTTCTGGCTCGTATTCCGCGCAAGAAATGGTGGTGGCCCTTCGACCGTTGATCGAAATTACGATCACACATTCGAAGTACAGTTTTGAGGGAGCGGCTTGGCACGCGGGCGAAGCGGAGCTTCGGGGATATGCGGTCCCAAGCGGAGCTTGGGACCGAGAACGAATTCTGCTACAGCAGACCGTAGGCGGTGAGTGTCTTTTCGAGCTTCGCGCGATCACCTTCCGGCAGTTCGGTCAGAGGTAGCCGCACATCGCCGGTGTCGCGACCCAGGCGTTGCATCGCCGCCTTGATCGGGATCGGGTTCGTGGCGAGTGAGAGTAGGTCTCGGCAGAGGGGGAAGAGCTTGCCGTGCCACTTCTGGGCTTCGGCGATGTTGCCGGACTTCCACGCGGCGAGCAGAGCCTTCACATCTTTCGGGACGATGTTGCCGACGACGGAGACGACTCCACTCCCTCCTAAAGCCAGCAGCGGCAGCGTCAGGCTGTCGTCGCCGGAGAGGACGCTCAGTTCGCTCCCCGCGAGAATCCACGAGGCCTGATCCATGTTGCCGGTCGATTCTTTGACAGCGACCACGGTCGGGATTTCCCCGATACGGCAGATCGTGTCGGCTTCGATGTTCTTCGCGGTCCGACCGGGAATGTTGTAGATCACGATGGGGAGGGAGCTGGCCTCGGCGATGGCGGCGAAGTGGCGGTAGTACCCCTCGGCCATCGGCTTGTTGTAGTACGGTCCGACGACGAGGGCTCCGTCCGCTCCAGCCTTTTCAGCGGCCTTGGTCAGGCGAACGGCCTCACTGGTGCTGTTCGAACCAGTGCCCGCCATGACCTTGATCTTGCCCGCTGCCTGCTCGCATGTGATGGCGATCACGCGATCGTGTTCTTCGTGATCGAGCGTCGGGCTCTCGCCAGTCGTGCCGCAGGGGACGAGACAATCGGTCCCCTGCGAAATATGCCAGTCGACCAGTTTCCGCAGCGCAGCCTCATCGACTTTGCCGTTCGAAAACGGCGTGACAATGGCGACGGACAGACCAGCGAACAGCTCCCCTTTGCGGGCCATGGTAAACCTCTTGCGTGGGCGTTGCCGCCCGGACCAACATGCGAGACTTCAGAACGAACGGAAAATGGTAACGAACGACGGACCGAATGTCTCTCAGGACGGGGGCAAGTGCCTCGGCGACGCACTTCTTCAAGGTGCGTAAGCCATCAGCTAACAGCCATCAGCCAGGGAAGAGCTGCCTTACGTGAAACACTGCGATGTCGGGGGCAAGTCTCCTCGCTTTCGGGCATCACGGCTGCGGGGGCGTGACAGCGTCTCGGATCTGGCGACCGACCTGAATCAATTGCGACACGACCTGCCATGCCCGCTGTTGGTTGTACTCGCGATGGAGTGTGCGCACGAGTGACACCGCGCGGGCGTCCTCTAAGTGGAGTGCGATTGTGGGGAGTAGCCATTCCTCCAGCCCATAGACTCGTCCGTGTTCCCGATCCGTCACCACGGGCACCACTGCGGAGAGGCTTGAGCCCAGCGTCTCCGAGACGTAGTCGACCGCTTCGCGAATCGAGTGCTCCTTCGGTCGAGAGGGTTCCTCCCACTGATACGGCGGCGACCATTCCATGATCGGGCTGAGGGCGTCGATCTTCGAGACTACTCCAATGACGGGAGGTGGTTTCAGTTGATGACGTTCTTGGAACCAGCGATTCATTTCGGCCAGCATCTCGGCATCCGACTGCTTGGCGGGTGAAGTGGCGGCCAGGACGAGCAGTACCAGATCAGCGTGCCGGACGGCTTCACGGGTCGCCTCTTTCTGCGCAGCTGTGGTCCCGGCATCGCTATACCCCGGTGTGTCGAGCAGAATCAGTCGATCGGATGTGCGATCGGTGACCGAGCTTCCGGTCAGTTCGTACCTCTTCACGTCGCGTGTCAAGGGCAAGACATCGACAGCGGCCTGCTGGTCGCCCAATAGGCAGTTGACCAAGCTCGATTTTCCGGCCTTCACTTGCCCCACGATGGCGATGGTGACCGTGACGGTTTTCTGTTCGGTAGAGCCTGTTGCGTTCCTTCTTAACGAAGTCGTATCGGTGGGGTTGATCAGCTCCATCGTCTGGCGATAGCGCGACGATCCGCCCCGCAGCCGACCGCTGTTCAGCTCGATCAGGTAGTAACCGATGCGCTGAGTATAGAACCGGAAGAAGGCTCCCAGCAGATTGGACTTCACCAGACTGATCAACGGATCACCGGCCCCGCGCATCGCCAAGTAGCGGGGGATCTTGGTCGGATCCCAGACGACCGAAGCGAGGCTTCCGACATTGCTGAGGACGTTCAGCCAAGGGGGGAGGTTCCCCAGCATCCGCCACTGAGACACGGTCACCAGATGGCTGCCTGGGACATATTTCTGGAACCAGCCCTCCAGGTCTTCGCAGACCAAGTGAGAGACGGTGGCCAACTCGACGATCGACAACGAGCCTAGGGGGTCGTCTGATTTGGGGTAGTAATGCCGGGCGAGTTTCGTCGCCAAGTCGAGCGTCACTTGCTGGTAGAACTCGGGGTCGATCAGCTGGGCCGAAGTTGCCTGATCGACGCGACTTTGTTCCGCAGTGATGATTGCCGAAGCGGCTTGGTCGTGAGGCGTCCAGTGAACCCGTGACCCGATCTCGGGGAGCGGAACGCTCGTCCGTTTCGTTCTGCGGAGCAGCAGCCACGCGCCTCCCCAACAACACGGGACCAGCCAGGCCAGCCACATCCAATGTCCCGACTGCAAGGCCATCCACAAGCCGATCCCCACCAGCGAAAGCACTGGCAACAGCATCAAAGCCGCGATCAAGATCAAACGCCAGCGGGGCATCATGCGGAAATCCTTGGGTTGGTGGACCGGAGTCAGCGGGGGAGAACTCGGTCACAAACTTCCGAAGTCTCGGAAGACTTCGGAAGTGTTCGGCGGGTCTCGACGGGCATTAGTGGGAACTGCCTCGGCGTTCTCGCCAACGATTCGTTGCCTGTTCAAGCTGCTCACCCCAAACCTCTTTCAGCTTTTCAGGCGAGGGGGTGTTCCCTTGGCGACATTCGCCGAAGTACCAGCAGCACGCCTTGCCGAGTGAGTACGTATACGCAAACGCCATCGCCGCGTTCGCCGTCTGCCCCAGCACCGGGATGAGCTTCAGCGGTGCCCGGACGGCGAACCGCAACGCCAACTGTCCCGCGACGGCTCCCGCCATCTTGGTCAGCACTCCCACGTTCATCTGTTGATCGTATTGATCGGCGAGCACGTAGATCAGCCTCGATTGCAAGCTGATCACCACCGGGATGTCGAGCCAAGGCAGCGGGACCGCAGCAGCTGTGGCGGCCAGACTGCTGTAGGTCAAGATCGTGGGGAGTGCCCGTTGCTCTCGCAGGTCTTTCAACGAAGTGCGCAGATCGTCGAGGTGCAGAATCACTTGGCGACAGGCTGCGGGGAGCAGCTCGATCAGGACCTCTTCAAGTCGGTGGCCTCCGAAGTCCGGGAAGTGAAACCCTTCTTCGGTCTTGGTGATGTCGAGCGGAACAATGCGGTCGACCAACCCCTCAAACCGCCGTTGCTGTTCGACCAGTGACCGGGCCAAAACGGGATGCAGCCCCAGTGAGGAGAAGTCTTGCGGGCTGCTGGCGATGGCTCCTGTCGAGGAGGCGGAGAGAAACGGATCAGGAGCCGGATGCTGCTCCATGGGGTAGGCTTCGTGCAGGCAGGTGAGTGCCAGCACCACCGGCAGACTGGGACGAGCGGCCCGGATTCGCTTGAGCGATGCGACGATCTCGTCCAAGGCATGGTCCATCACCCGGACGACCGCGATGAACACGTGTGCCCGCGACTCGAGCACCGCGATGTCCTCGCCGGGGTCATAACCCGCTTCACCAATTCCGCGCGTGTCGAGGAACCGGACGATCGTGTCCTCGGCAGTGGGGAAGTCATATTGCACCGATGTCTTCGTCTGCGGTCGATAACCGTTGCCGATGACTGCTGTCGTGGCTCCGGTCAGATACCGGACGATGGAGGTCTTGCCGCTGCCGGTCTTCCCAAACAGCCACATCACCGGAACGGGCGTCTTCTCCAGCAGGGCGGCTTGCTGTTGCGCAAACTGCTCATCGGTGAGGCTCGTCCAACCGAACCAGTTCTTCAATCGGTCCAGCATGCCGCTGCCCTCCCTCGTCCGTTGCCGTGAGGTCTTCGATTCGAGGACATCAGGAACGGATGTCAGTCTACACCGGGGAGAGGGCGAACGCACATCCCGCGGGTATCCCGTCACCGGTAGTGTGAAGAGCGGTCTCCTTGCAAAGAGATCTGGTGAGTCTCCTCTTTACAACTCCGCCGCCCATTCTTGCAACGTCTTGACCTGGGGGGCGGGGTTGGTGTCGAGGAACTCAATGGCGCGGACCATGGCGAGGCAGCCGGGCAGGGTGGTGACGCAGGGGACTCCGCTGGTGACGGCGGAGGCGCGGATCTTGCCCTCATCAGTTCTGGCTCCCTTACCGCTGGGGGTATTGAAGATCAGATGAATGTCGCCATTGGCCATATAGTCGAGCAGGTTCGGGCGGCCTTCTTGCAGCTTGCGTACGGTCTCGACGGCGAGCCCGGCTGCTTGCAGGACGCGGGCGGTTCCGGACGTGGCGAGGATCTTAAAGCCGAGTTCGATCAGCCGACGGGCGGGTTCCACGATCAGCTGTTTGTGGCCGTGGGCCATGCTGATGAAGACGTTGCCGCTGCTGGGGATATTGGTCCCAGCTGCGATCTGGCTCTTAGCAAAGGCGGCTGGGAAATCGTTGGCGATCCCCATGACTTCGCCGGTCGATTTCATCTCGGGCCCGAGGATGATGTCGATCCCCTGGAAGCGGTTGAAAGGGAAGACGCTCTCCTTGACCGAGGTGTAATGCGGCCAGACTTCCTGGGTCATGCCCTGCTCTTTGAGGGAGACGCCGGCCATGACCTTGGCGGCCATGCGCGCGAGTGGCAGGCCGGTCGCTTTCGACACGAAGGGGGAGCTGCGCGAGGCGCGGGGATTGACTTCGAGGACGTAGACCGTCGTGGTGCGATTGTCGGGTTCGCCGGGCGCGGGGACATCTCCGTTCATCTTCACAGCGAACTGGATGTTCATCAGTCCGCGAACGTTCAGCGCTTTGGCCAGTGCGTAGGTGGCTTGCTTGATCTCCTCAATGACGGGAGCTTGCAATGAGAAGGGGGGCAGGGCACAGGCGGAGTCGCCGCTGTGGACGCCCGCTTCTTCGATGTGTTCCATCACGCCGCCGACAAGCGTAGTTTCTCCGTCGGAGATGGCGTCGACATCGACCTCGATGGCGTCTTCCAGGAACTTGTCGATCAGCACTGGATGGTCGGGCGAGATGTTGATCGCCTCCATCATGAACTTCACGAGCTGGGTGTCGTCGTAGCAGATTTCCATGCCGCGACCGCCGAGGACGAAGCTGGGGCGGACGAGGACGGGGTAGCCGATTCGCTCGGCGGACTGACGGGCTTCCTTGATGACGAAGGCGGTCCCGTTGGGCGGCTGTCGGAGCCCCAGATCATCCAGCAGCTTCGTGAACTTTTCGCGGTCTTCGGCGACATCGATCATCTCGGGGCTGGTGCCGATGATCGGGACGCCCGCAGCTTCCAGGCCCTTGGCGAGGTTCAACGGAGTCTGTCCGCCGAACTGGACGATGACGCCATCGGGTTGGAGCTTGTCACAGATGTTGAGGACATCTTCAGTGGTCAGTGGCTCGAAGAAGAGGATGTCGGACGTGTCGTAATCGGTCGAGACGGTCTCGGGGTTGGAGTTGACCATGATGCTCTGAATGCCGAGATCGCGCATGGCGAACGAGGCGTGGCAGCAGCAGTAGTCGAACTCGATCCCTTGGCCGATACGGTTCGGTCCACCACCGAGGATCATGACTCGCTTCTGCGCGAGTGAACCCGGTTGATGATTGATCGCCGTGGCTTGCAGGTTCTCCTTGCCTTGGACCGGAGTTCCATCGTCTTCCAACAAGCCGACTCCACCGGGAGCAAAGCGGCGGCGCATGGGGGTTTCGTCTTCCTGCTCGTACGTCGAGTAGTAGTATGGAGTGTAGGCGGGGAACTCAGCTGCGCAAGTATCGACCTGCTTGAACGTCGGGATGACTCTCAAGGCTTTACGCCGGGTGCGGACATCGATCTCGGTCGACGAGAGCCACGAGGCGAGCTGCTTGTCGGAAAAGCCCTGCCGCTTGTAGAACCGCATCTGCTCGGCGGTCATGTTCGACAGTCGGCCGATCTGCTGGATCTCGACTTCGCTCTTCAGCAGGTCGCGAATATGTCGCAGGAACCACGGGTCAATGTTGGTCAGCTGGACGATGTCCTCGACCGACATGCCCGCCTTCATGGCGTAGCGGATAGAGAAGATACGTTCGGCGTTGGGTCGAGAGAGACCGGCCTGGATGTCGTCGATGGAGGGCTGCTTGTCGGTTCCCCACAAGTCTTTCTTACCGCCGCCGAGACCAAAGTGGCCGATCTCCAGACCGCGCAGGGCCTTCTGGAGGGATTCCTTGAAGGTGCGTCCAATGGCCATCGTCTCGCCGACCGACTTCATCTGCACGGTGAGGTCGGAGTTTGCCTCGGGGAATTTTTCGAAGGCCCAGCGTGGGATTTTGGTCACGACATAATCGATCGTCGGCTCGAAGCAGGCCAGTGTTTCACGAGTAATATCGTTCTGAATTTCGTCGAGGCGATACCCCACCGCCAGCTTGGCGGCGATCTTGGCGATGGGGAATCCGGTCGCCTTCGAGGCGAGGGCGCTGGAGCGCGAGACACGCGGGTTCATCTCGATCACGATCATCCGTCCGGTCTTGGGGTTGATCGCGAACTGGACGTTTGAGCCGCCGGTCTCGACGCCAATTTCCCGCATGACGGAAATCGTGGCGTCACGCATCCGCTGGTATTCCTTGTCGGTCAGCGTCTGAATCGGGGCAATGGTGATCGAATCGCCGGTGTGAACCCCCATCGGGTCGAAATTCTCGATCGAGCAGACGATGACGACGTTATCGGCCACGTCGCGCATCACTTCCATCTCGTATTCCTTCCACCCGATCACTGACTCTTCGAGCAGGATTTCGTGGACGGGGGAGAGGTCGAGGCCGTTCTTGGCCTTCTCTTCAAACTCCTCCTTGTTGTAGGCGATCCCGCCGCCAGTCCCGCCGAGCGTGTAGCTGGCGCGGATGATGATCGGCAGGCCGAGTTCCTTGATCGCTTTCCGGGCATCGTCCATGTTCTGGACGGTGCGAGACTTCAGCACATCCAGGCCGATTTTGATCATCGCCTGCTTGAATTCTTCGCGCCCTTCAGCTTTGGCGATCACATCCGGCTTCGCTCCCAGCATCTCGACTTTCAGTTGATCGAGGATTCCCCGGCGGTGCAGGTCCATCCCGATGTTCAAACCGGTCTGGCCACCGAGTGTCGGGAGAATCGCGCAGGGGCGTTCCCGCTCCAGAACCTTGGCCACGTATTGCCAGGTGAGCGGCTCGACGTAGGTGCCGTCCGCTGTACTCGGATCAGTCATGATCGTCGCGGGGTTGGAATTCACGAGGATCACCTCGTACCCCTCCTCGCGCAGAGCCTTGCAGGCCTGCGTCCCGGAATAGTCGAACTCACAGGCTTGGCCGATCACGATAGGACCGGAGCCGATGAGGAGAATCTTCTTGATGTCGTTGCGTCGTGGCACGGTTTACAGGGGGCTAAAGGCAGAGGCAAGGCCAGTGACTCGCCACAGTCCACGCGAACCTTCAGCGTCCGTGATCGGGAGTCATTGCAGACCCCCGAGCCTCAATAGGCCGGGACGGTGCCAGAACGCACGTTCCATGAGCGATTTCCGCGACTCCGCGCGGACTTTCCCCCCAGACAGCAGCTGTGACCTCGACGAGGAAGCCGTGGGGGCAAAATCTCGACCACTTTACGAAGCGTGGGGGCGGATGCCAAGCGAACGAAGACAGATTAGGGGGCGGTTTTAGAAACAGTCCAGAATGAAGGCTGAAGAGTGTTTCAAGGAGTCTTTGGTTTTGGTCGGTAATCTCGGGGATCAATGCAGGCATCGTAGGTCTTGCGATCAATTCGAATCCAAACGGAGTTGTTGATCCCGCGAGTGTTCGGGTAAGTTGGGCTGACAGGAAACCCGCAAGCCACATTTATCCAACGATTCTGTTGAATTGAGATCGCTCGTACCTCATCTGCAACTTCCGAGAGGTCCTGATCCTGGCTGAAAATGAGTGCTATATCGCAACGATTATCACGAACTGCGGCCACGATATCTAGGGCGATGCGGATGTCGACACCTTTCTCGTTTCCGACGAGCGTTGTTGTGGTTCCTCCGCCCGGCAACTGCACCGTTTGGTTGCGGTATTTCAGGTGCCTGGAAAAAGTCTTGACTCCGACTCGCCCCATTTGGGCAAGTTTGGCCGTCCAGAAATGATTCTTCTGTGGATCGTCCTGCGGACTTGGAACTCCAGTGTAAAACCAAGCTTTCTCTAGTTGCCAACCCTTTGATTGGCATACCGACTTCGCGAGTAAAAGAGGATCGTAGTTTGGGTAAGAGTATCCAAAGGCATCTTTGGCGGCGTAGAACAAATTCTGGCCATCGAAGAAGGCATGCACACGTTTGACTGTGGGTTCGGCAGGCATAGGTTGGCTCTCAAGAATGGGACCAGTAACAAAAAACCCCGCCGGAGGCCTTGCGGCGTGTCCGACGGGGAGCAGATACGTTTGTGATCCTCTTGATTGAAGTATCGACCTCAACACCTGAAAAGTCAAACCAAACACAGAAAAGGGGAACAAATGAACAAGTCAGGCGTTGATAGTGAACCATCCCCCCCCTTCTTGTGCCCGAGAATCTCGTCGGTTGATCGTTGCAGATTGTCAAGAAGATCGACAGAGTGAAAGGTGTGGAGAACGAGCTGGCGACCAATGGCTCTCCCTGTGGGGGATGAGCGAGAGATGATGTTTGTGGTCCAGCACCTCAGAGATTGGATGACTCGCCGACGGCTGACAGCGATTGTGTTGTTGGTCACGTCGCTGCTGATGGTGTTGCCGATCTCCCTGCGATTTGCAGCTCCCGAGGTGAGCGAGGAAGCGAACGGGAAAGACCTCTCCGAGCCCTTTCCGTGCCAAAGTCGCCGGTGCGGTTGCAAATCGGCGAAGCAGTGCTGGAAGAAGTGTTGCTGCTTCACGGATACCCAGAAGGTCGCCTGGGCCAAGGCGAATCGCGTCACGCTGCCGGCGTTTGTGGTGGCAGCTGCGAAGCGGGAAGCTCCAGTCGCGAAAGCGGCGTGTCAGGGGGCCGAGGTCTGCTGCACATCGCACGCTGTAAAGAGTGTTCGTCGAGAGGGCGAGACTCCCGCCGAGCCGCGAGCCAAGGTCAACGTGCAATCGCCAAAGCGGCTCGGCAGGAGCCTCGCCCTCCCAGCACAGCGTCCTCGCGTGCGAGTCGTCGTCGGGATCGAGGCTCTGCAATGTCAGGGCGTCGAGCAGACGATCGCCGGAGTCTTGGTCAGCCTTCAGCCGCCTGAATTGTTGACCGTTGTGATCACGAATCTTGATACGGGCGAGGTCTGGCTGCTTCATGACTCGCTGCTGGCTCCCTGTGAGCAGGAGCCTCCCACGCCGCCGCCGCGACTGGGTGTTGCTTAGAGCAGTGACGCTTGGCTGTGCGAGTGATTTGTAGAACGGACGCCCACGTCCGTTCTGCCCGGACCGAGGGGTCCAGGCGACGAAGACGCACACTGCGATCGAACTGCTCTCGCTGTTGTGGCTCGTTGCGACCCTCGCCTCAAGGCGGGGGCGACGGCAGCGGCGTTCTCGACCGGTGAAAGCCATGACGGAGTGACTCACTCCATTGTTCGGCGCCGGTCTAAGCCGCCCACGTTCTGGCGAACGTAGCCACACTTCCTCGCAAACTGGGACAGCACGCTCACGGCCTGTGAATGGCTCGTTCTCCACAAGACGAGTGTCCGTTTCAAGTCGTGGGAGTGCCCTCCGGGGTTGGGGCGAATCATGGCCCTTCCAGTCATCATGTGCCTCGTTTTTCGCACTTCTTAAATCAGGACCACTCATGCCCATTCATCAACCCGTCTCGCGACGACGGTGCGGCTTTACGCTGATCGAATTGCTGGTCGTCATCGCCATCATCGCGGTACTGATCGCGTTGCTACTCCCCGCCGTGCAGCAAGCTCGCGAGGCCGCCCGCCGGGCTCAGTGCAAAAACAACCTCAAGCAAATCGGCTTGGCGATTCACAACTACGAGTCGAGTCTGCGGGTCTTCCCGCCCGGACGATTGGGCTTCCCGATGGTCTTCTCGGTCCAGGCTCATATCCTCCCGTACATGGATGGCGCGGGCCTCTACAACCTGCTCGACTTCAACAAGGCCCCGAACTTTGGGATACCGGCGATGCCGATGACTCAGAATGAGATCGCAGCCCGTACGATCATCCCGGCCTACCTGTGTCCGAGTGATTTCGGACAGATCAACGGCAATGTCTTCGGACCCACGAATTATGTGGCCAGTGCGGGCAGTGGGACCGGTATTGCAAACAGCATCAACACGGGGGATGGGGTGATGTTCTCCCGCTCCAGCGTCCGGTTTCGCGATGTTCTGGACGGAATGTCCAATACGGTCTGTTTCTCAGAACACACTCTGGGGATCGGCGGCAACCCATCGAGTTCCGGAGCCACTCCCGCGAACGCCGAAGGTGAAGTCCTGGAACTCGTCGGAGCCACCGCGACCACGGATGCCGCCTGTGTCCCGGGCGGAGGCACCTGGAACGGACTGCGCGGGGCCAAGTGGCTCAATGGTCACTATGGCGACACGATCTACAATCACTACTATGGACCCAACTCACGTCAGTTCGACTGCGGCAACAAGAGTCACAATTTCGGCCTGACAGCTGCTCGCAGTCGCCATGAAGGGGCCGTGCATGTGCTGTTGTGTGATGGCTCCGTCCGGTCGGTCAGCGAGAACGTCGACCTGTTGATCTGGCGTGGCTTGGGCACGCGGGCCGGTGGTGAGATTCTTGGTGAGTTCTAAATGATGATCCATGAAGCCCATCCAACCGCAGAACGCCGGAGCCCGAAGCATGAGTGAGACTGAAGCACCATCAATCCCGGGGCCTACATCCAAGTTCGGGCAGCGAGTGTTCCTCGGCTTCCTGGCCACGGTCGCCTGTCTGTATGCCGTGATCGTGGTCTATCACCTGACGGCCATCAATCAGCCGAAGACTGTCCCCTTCGCTGAAAAGATGGGGTTCATGGAGGAGTGTCGGCAGGTCTGTTTGAAGTACGGACTGCTGACCACCGGGCATGTCGCGAACGATGCGCGGGCCTACTTGCATAAGGTTGGGAAGACGGACCTCTCCGAAGGGCTGGTCTCCATTCTGTCGGATCGCTCACTCTCGCCCGTGCCGACGATAGAGCACCCGCTGCTCAATCAGGCCGCCCCTGAATTCCAGCTGCGAAACGTCGACGGCCAGCTGCAAAGCCTGTCCGAAATAGCCGGAGGTGGCCCCGTGATCGTCGTCTTCTATTACGGTTACGGGTGCAGCCACTGCGTCGCCCAGCTGTTTGGTCTGAATGATGACCTACGGCACTTCGAGGAGTTGGGAGTTCAGATCGTGGCGATCTCGTCCGACCTCCCGGAGCATACCGCCGAGAAGTACAAGGAGTACGGCCAGTTCGACTTCCCCGTACTGTCCGACCCCGACAACGCCGTCGCCCAACTCTACGGGACCTACACGCCGAAAGTGGGTGAGCAAGGCGAAGTCTCGCTGCATGGCACCTTCCTGGTCTCTCCCGAGGGGCAAGTCGTGTGGGCGAACACGGGACATCAACCGTTCATCGATAACAAGTCACTTCTGCTCCGCATGGCCGAAATCACCGGCAGTTGGACTCCGCCAGCTACCACGGCGCAGCGGGCGGAGTAGTTGAGTGTCCTCCGAGGTTGCTCCATGTGAAATTGCATGTTTCACACCATCCATAACTTGGAAGCCCCAGTTGAGTCTCCTTCGTTCGCGTGTTTGAATTCAACATGTCCTTCACATGGCTCGCTTGCTCCCAGAAAGAGGCCACACTATCCTCCAGCAGTTGTTCTGCGGACGACTTGCTTTGTGTGGAAAGAACGAATGCCACCTGTTCAATCTGATCACGCAAGGATCGTTTCCGAATTTCAACGCGACATTGTCGAGTTGACTCTGTCTGATGTTATTCGCAAGCACATTACCACTGGGGTGCCACATACAATTGATGCAGGATCGTACTTTGAGGTGCGGAGCCAAGTTGCTTCGCAGTTCAATCTGCATCCGAATGATGTCATTGTTGTTGGATCGTCAAGATTAGGATTCAGCCTTAAACCTAAGAAGAGATTTCTTCCAATCGAGCCAGCCGACGTAGACTTGGCGATTGTTTCCGAACCGCTGTTCAATCAGTATTGGAACCTCATTTTTGATCAAGTCCAGCGCAATCGCGGGTGGGTTACCTCAGAGAAAAGGCATCGCCAGTTCGTCCGCTCACTGTTCTCGGGGTGGATATCCCCGAGCAAATTGCCACCAATTCCGTCATTCACGATCAGCCGAGAATGGGTTGAGTTTTTCGATTTTCTATCTCGGTCTCGCATCTGCGGCATTCGTCGTATCTCTGCTCGGTTGTATCGCGATTGGGATCGACTGGAGGCATACCAGGGGATCCATGTCTCCGATTGCAAGAAGTTTCTCAAGGGAGCAAGCCAATGAGCGCAAGTGACTCACGATTGGGCGACCTCTTGACTGACATTGAGGAGGGGAGACTCATTGTACGTCCTGCTTTCCAAAGAAGGCTGGTATGGACCAACAAAGACAAGGAGTTCTTCATAGACACGGTCCTGAAGAGGTATCCGTTTCCTGAGATATTCATTTGCACCGGAGAAAGTGTTGCAGGTAAGTCTGCACGCAAGCGATGGCTTGTGGATGGACAGCAAAGACTCACAACCCTCTTGGCATATTACCACGGGTCAGAAAAGGACATCCTCTGCAAAACAGTACCAACCTTCAACAGCCTGTCCGATGAGGAGCAGGTGGTGTTTCTTGACACGACTGTTGCCGTACGCGATCTCGGGAGTGTGGATGATGACAGGCTGAAAGAGATATTCACCAGAATCAACTCTACGGATTACAGCCTGACATCAATGGAAAGAAGAAACGCTCGATTCAGTGGCGCATTCAAGCAATACTGCCTCACGCTGAGTTCTCAAGAGTTCTTCAAGGGTGTGTTTCCAGCAGGGCGAGAAAAACGCATGGAGGACCTTGCGTTTTGCGTCATTCTCGTAACCACCATCATGGCAGGGTACTATCAGCGAGACGCTTTGAATCAAGAGTATCTGGAACGGTATAATGATGAGTTTCCGAAGGAAGGTGAAATCCAACGAGGGCTTGACATTGTCTTTGACATTATCAACCAATGCGAATTCTCAAAAGTCTCCCCTCGTTCCTCGGCTTGGAAACTCACCAACCTATTCTCATTGCTTGTCGAGTTGTACGACAGCACAATTGTGAATGGACTGGTCATTTCTGCCACAAAACTGTCCGAGCGCCTGACGGACTTCTTTGCTCATGTCGACAATGTGACCAAGACTCCTGATGCAGAACACCATGAGCCGCATGTGTTAGCCTACTGGAGAGCTTCCAAAACTGCCGCCAACGACAAACACCAGCGGGTCAATCGTGCAACCATTTTGGCAAAGATCATCAAGCAATGTGCAGAGGCTCAGAAGACTCCTGCAACGAAGGCACCACGCAAGGTCAAGGCTAAACGCTAATGAGCAGTCATCTCATCTTTCATATACTTTGCATACTTCAGGCTGATGTCGATTCCGGTTGACGGATGTCCTGACAAGGCTGCAACTCTCAGCACGGTTCCAGTGCCCGCGAACGGGTCCAACACTTCTCCACCTTTTCGGCATCCAATTCCAAGGCAACGCTCCACAAGTTCATCTGGGAATGCGGCGGAGTGCTGGCCATTGTTGTTCTTTGGGCGAGAAGAGATCGTCCAAATATCTTCCTCTGCTCCTAATCCCTTTCGGTTGAAGTAGTAGCGAGGTGACTTCGAGAACATGAACACACTCTCATAGGTTCGCCAAGGTCGGTCGTGCGCGGTCGGTTCGGGAATCGATCCATCTCGACGCCAAATGATAGGCGACCGTAGTACCCATCCTCGCTCAATCATTTGTAATGCGACTCTCCAAGGCATCCCAATGGTCGTCTTCCTGGGAACTCCAAGGCCGCTTGCATCTACTGCTCTTAGACCAAACCTGCGAGCGCTATTCTTACGATCCTCCCCTTTTGGCTGCCCCTTTGCAGAGTAGTAAGTGTCCCCCAGATTGAGAAACAATACTCCATCTTTGCTGAGAACTCTCTTGACGCCATCCATGGTGTTTGAAATCGCATCGACATATTCATCGATGCTCGACTCTTGACCAATCTGTCCCTTCGCAGAGTAGTCACGCTGCCAGAAATATGGTGGAGATGTGATCACACACGAGAATCTGTTTTCAGGTAGGGTCTGAAGGATGTCACTTGCATCTCCGTGATACACCTTCCACGGTGTGGATTCTTTTGTCATTCCTGAAAAGACACGTTGAACGGAAGGCAATGCGTGTGCGTCATCCGAAGGCTTGATCAACCCAATTGCCCCACGAATTCGAGAGCTGGCACTCCGCTTGCTATCCATGCGTTGGTTCTTTCAGCGGATCGATTGGAAGGTGTTGGCAGTCAGTTCCGGAACGCGAGCAGACTCGCCTAATCCACCAACACCCCCGGCATCGCCAACACGGCTCGTTCCTGTTGGATCTGATCGAGGTGCAGTAGGGCTTGCAGGACGAGCTTGGTGCGGTGCGGGTCGAGGCCCTTTAGGAGGGGGAGGGCTTGCTTCACGAGGGTGTCATTCTGGATTGATTCCGACCCGGTGAAGACTCCCACGCCGTCTGGTCCGCCGGGCAGATCGAGGTGCTTGTCATCCTTCTTCGGAGCCCCAGCCGACAGGTCGCCGAAGAGGGTCTCCAGCGGGTTCGTCGGGCGGGGGAGGACTTGCAGTTCGTAGTCCTTGGCGACCTTGGCTTCGGCGGCTGCGAATTCGATGGCGTCCTTGAGGGTGCCGATTTCGTCGACTAGGCCGATCTTGAGAGCCTGCTTGCCGGTGTAGACGCGACCGCCGGCGATGTCGTCGATGGGCTGCTTGATCTTGTCACCGCGACCAGCGATAACGTGCCCCTTAAACACGCCGTAGATCTCATCCATCCACGACTGCATCTGCACCCGCTCGTCGTCAGTGAACTTGCGACCGGAGAAGAGCATCCCGGCCTTCTCGCCGCGCTCGTTCCCCTGGAAGTTGATCCCGACGCGGTTCCAGACCTTCTGTGTCCCGAGCTTACCGCCCAGCACGCCGATCGAGCCGGTGATCGTGGTCGCGTCGGCGTAGATCTTCTGCGCACTGCACGCGACATAGTACCCGCCGCTGCCCGCGACACTGCCCATCGAGACGATGACCGGCTTCTTGGCCTTCACCTGATTTACCGATCGCAGGATCACATCACTGGCGGTCGCCGATCCGCCAGGGGAGTCGACTCGCAGCACCACGGCCTTCACCAGCGGGTCATCCGCAGCTGCTTGCAGCGCCTTCCGCAGCGGTTCGCTATACGCCCCGCCCGAGGATCCCAAGAGGGAGAGCGGCGATGATTCGGGGTTGCCCAGCGAGATCGCGCCTTCGATATAGACGATGGCGATCTGGTCCTTCGTCAACTTGCGAGTCTGTGGCCCGTTCAGAATCTGTGCCCAGACTTGGAGCAGCGCAAACGGGTTGTTCATGTCGACCTGCAACCCCTTCGGCTTGCCATAGGTCTTGTCGAACACCAGGGTCTCGCCGTACTCTTTTCGCAGGAACTGCTCCAGAGCCAGTCGCTCCTCCGCAGCGTCAATCAGCCCGGCCTTCACGCCGCCTTCCGCCGAGTACAGCCCCGCCTTGATCCACTCCTGCACCTTCTCGGTCGGCACATTTCGACCGGTGGCGATTAGCTCCAGAACGTGTTCGTAGAGTCCGTCATAAAGCCACGTATACATCTCCTTCGCTTCGGCACTGGGGCCGCTGCGAGTGTACTGCTCGGCGGCACTTTTGTACGCCCCGCACGTCAGAAAGTCGGGCTCGACGCCCAGCAGATCGAACATCCCGCGCAGGTACATCTGCTCGCCATAGATCCCGGTGATCCACAAATCGCCGGTCGGCACCACGCTGATCCGATTCGCCCCGGCGACCAGTGAATAGCTCTTGGTGTCCAGGCTATCCGAGAAGGCGTAGATCTTCTTGCCGCCCGCCTTCACCCGGTCCATCGCCTCGCGCAGCTCTTCCACCTGCGCATAGTTGAGGTCGGGAGAGCTGAGCATGAAGACGACCGCCTTCACGTTCTCATCGGTCGCCGCCTTATCCAGGCGGGCAATCATCGTATTGAGCGACTCGAGCCCTACCGCTCCAAACAACGGGTCATCCGGGATCGGTGTTTCCAGCAACGTCCCCTTGATCCCGAACACAGCAGCGATCGGCGGCTTGGCGTCGGGCTTCTTGTCATCGGCGGCGAGGAGATCGGAGACGGCGAGCGTCCCGATCGCCAGTGCAGTGAGTGCGATCAGCCAGTGAGTGATGCGGGACATGTGTGGACCGTCCGTGTACAGAAGTGAGTGGAAAGTGAAACTCAGTGGGTGAGTTACTGAGGAGTGTTGCCGCCAGTGTACCGATCCGGGTGGTTAGGGACGAGTACAAGCGGAATCTGGCTCAGGAAAGCCGATGCGTCAGCCGTCCTCGCGTAGCCACCTTCGCCAGAAGGTGGGCGAGTGGGTGACGACATTCGCGATCAGGGACGGCATCCCGAATCTTCACCCTGGCGAATCCTCGTCAATGCTTGATTTCAGGGTTCGCCTCCCGCGGGAGGGCGAGGCTCCTGCCGAGCCGCTACCGCGAAATGACGTGTTCTCTGGCTCGCGGCTCAGCAGGAGCTTCGCCCTCCCGGGGGACTGGCCAAACCTCAATCTGAGCCTTGACGAGGCACTCCGGTCGACGGCTTGGGGCGGAAGTCGGTTCCGTTCGCCCACGTTCTGGCGAACGTAGCCACGGCCAGTCTCACTGGGCCTGGAAGTAGACCTCTTCATACGGCTGGATCACCACGAACCCATCCCCCTCGAACAGCATCTGAATTGACTCGCCGCTGCCGCGACCGAAGAAGGTCTTCAGAGAGATGTCGGTCTTGAAGCCGGGGGAGAGACCGCCGGACCAGGCGACGGTCGCGTTGGGGTCGGTGCAGACCGGCTTGCCGGGGCGAACCCGCAGGGTCAGCGGATCGTAGTGGGTGGTGATCGCGATCATGCCGGTGCCCGAGAGCTTCATGTTGAACAGCCCGCCCGCCATCATGCCGGTGATCTTGCGCATCATTTTGATGTCATGCTCGATGCCGTCCTCGAAGGCCAGCACATCATTGGCGTTCACGTAGAGCGAATCGTCATCGAGTTCCAGGATCGTGACCTTTTTGCCCGCATCGGCGAGGTAGACCTTGCCCGTGCCCTCAGCCTTGGTCAACGCCGTGCCTTCCCCGGTGAGGGCCTTCTTGAGGAACTTGCCGATCCCGTGTTCCAGAATCCCCTCGCGCGTGAACTTCACATCCCCGACATAGGCGACCATTGAGCCCTTCTTGGTCCAGGCCATCCCGTCGAGATTGATCTCGAGCATCCGCTCGCTCTCCAGCTCGAACAGCCCCTGCCCATGATCGCGCTCCGAACTGCGACGCACGAACTCGTCGAGGGAGTAGCGACCATCCTCGGGACCGTCTTCCGCATGCGAAGGCAGCGGGGCTCCCATCGGGCGTGATGGCTTCGTGGAAGCCGCCCCCGGTGCAGGCACGGCCACCGTCGAGCTACAGTTGGGGCACTTGACCTTTTGCCCGGCGTACTGGTCGGGAATGTTGAGAGACTTACCGCAGGAACAGGTTACGGGAATTGGCATCGCAGGCTCCTTGGGAATTGAGAGTGTGATTGGCGTTCGACTGGAATGCTCATGACGAAGCTCGAATCCGGGCTTACTTCCAGTACTTCTGCGTCACGTAGAAGATTGCGGGAATTCCGGTGAGGAAACCAAACCAGGGGATCTGCCAGAGCATGGTCGAACTCAGCAAGAAATACTGGAGCAGCGCGGGAATCATGATGCTCCAAGTCATCGCGAGCATGCCCATCTGCTTCCGCTTGGCCTTGTCGTCTTCGCTCAACTCGCTGAACTTCGGAGCCGGTCCCGATTTCGCAGCTGGCTTAGCGGGCTTACCAGGCTCGCTCGCACTCGACTTGGCTGGCCTTCCGGACTTCGTGGCTGGCGGAGCGGCCGCAGCTGCGTTCGCGTAGGGCTGGGCGTCGTCGCGCATGCCGGGTGCGTAGTATTTGGCGATGGCTTGGCTAATGGCCCGAGGGGTGGCGAGGACGGCTCGCATGGGGACGCCGTACCGGAGACGCATCTCGTCCTCGACCTCATGATCCGGCATGTCGATACACGCCACTAACAGTCGATCATCATCGACGAACAGCGGGATGATCGACTGCTTCTTGACGAGTGATCTCGGCGTCGCATCGAGCACATCGTCCTCGGGAATCATATCGTCGAGGTCAACGTACGACATTCCATGATGCAGCGCGAGCGCTTGAGCGGCCACATCGGGCTCAACAAACTTCATCTGCACAACGCCGTCTCGCTCGGACAGGCCCCGCTTCTTGCAGAACTCCTCGGCCTCCCGGCTCTGCTCTCGGGTCAGCTTCCCCTGCTTGACCAGAATGTCGAGGAACGGCTGACGACCAAAGTCGTCCTTCACGGTCGCAAACACCCGCCCCAGGCTCTCGTCGTAGTCGCGCTTGCGCTCGGGATCGGTCAGGCACAGCATTGCCTTGGCGATCTCGTTCAGCAACTCTTGCGATTGGACCGAGTATTGCCCGGTGGCGTACTTGCGCACGTGCCCATTGAGCTTCTTGTAGTTCGCCCGCACCTTGGTGGTGTCGTCATCGAACTGCTTGAGGCGCAGCAACTCGTAATGATCGGGCGGACGCGGCCCCTCCGGGATCCCCAGCCATTCCTTGTAGAAGTCCATGCGTGGGTTCCTCTTGTTGAGGCATTAGGCGGGAGGGCGAGGCTCCTGCCGAGCCGCTTTACGAGATGACGTCAACTCTGGATCGCGGCTCAGCAGGAGCTTCGCCCTCCCGCTGACCGCTCCCGACCTACTCGACGCTGTAGTCGTGGGCCAGCGTCTCGAAGGCGTCGACGTTGTCGTTCGTCAATCCGGAGTCGCGGACGATCTCCGTTTTCGCCTCGCGATTGCTAGTCAGCTCTCTCGCCGTGGCTCCGATGCGACCATTTTTGTCGTACTCGTACGTGATCTCGACCGGAGAACCTGCGGGCAGATTCGGTGGCAGATTGATCACGCGGAAGTCCCCGATCGTGGTGCAAGCATCCGGATCGAGGGCGTCCCCTTCCAGCACGCAGACGTGAATCCGCTGCTGATTCGGTGAGTTCGTGGCGAACCGCTGCGAGACCTTGTTCGGCACAGCTGTGTTCTTGGGGATCATGATGTGGTTGATCTTCCGCTGCCGATTGTTCGGGTCGGTGATCTTGACTCCCAGTGAGTGCGAGTTCACATCAACAGCGTTGACCGACCGCAAGCGATCACGGACCGCCTTGCCGAGTCGTGAGGCGTCACCCGTCGCCCGGGCTTCGAGCAGGGCGGCGTGAATGCACGCTCCCTGAGCGACTGCTTCTTCCGGCTTCACCACATCGCGAGACGGCGTCAGACCGGTCGTTTCCTTCAGCATGTTCTCCACGGCGGGCATGTAAGTCGATCCACCCACCAGGACGCAATCGTCCAGTTCGCCCAGTCCGACGCTGGCCTGCTGCATGACCAGTTCGGTCGTGTCACGGGTACGCTGCATCAAGTCAGCTGTCATCCGCTCGAAGTCGACACGACTGATGGCGACGGACAGATTCTTGCCCTTGTGGTAGACGGTAATCTGCGTCTGCGGCTTCTGGCTCAGGTCGCGCTTGGCCTGCTCGCATTCCTGAGTCAGCATCATCAGGGTTTCGGGGTCGGAGCGCGGGTCATCGCTGTGCTTCTTGTGGAACTGTTCGGCCACATGGTCCACGATGCGGCGGGTCCAGTCGATTCCCCCCAGCATCACGTCTCCGTCGGTCGCCAGCACGCGGAAGTTCGTGGGCGTGTACCGCACGACAGTCACGTCGAACGTGCCGCCGCCGAGGTCATAGACCATGATCGTGCGTTCCTTGGTCATCCGATCGGGACGTCCCAGTTCTCCCTTCTGCCAGGCATAGGCCAGGGTCGCAGCTGTCGGCTCGTTGATGATGTCGATGACGTTCAGGCCGGCAATCTTACCCGCGTCCTGCGTCGCCTTGCGCCGCACGTCGTTGAAGTAGTACGGCACGGTCAACACGGCGTTGACGACCGGACCGATCTGAGCCTCGGCATCCTGCTTCAGCTTCTTCAGGATCAAGGCCGAGATGAACTCGGGGGTCAGCTTCTTTCCCTGATACACGACGAAGAAGTCTTTGTTGCCCATCTGGCGCTTGATCGCCTCAACGATGTTCTTGGGATCTTCAATCGACATCCGCTCCAGTGAGGGACCGACGATGACCTTACCGTCATCACCCAACAGCACCACCGAGGGAGTGATCGGGCGACCATCCGCGTTGTTGATGGAGATTGCTTCCCCACTCGGGTCCATCTGGGCCAACGCCGAAAAAGTCGTCCCCAAGTCGATACCGACAGTGTTCCCCGGAAGGATATTCATGTGCGTGACCTTGATCTGGTTCGTATGCGAAGCGCGAAGACTCGTCGACTGACTGTGACTGGAGAGTAACCGGGGGGAATCTGAATAGCACCCCACCGCCACCCGTCGACGCATTGTGGGTAAGCGAAATAGCGGAATCAAGCGGGCCGGAGAGGAAAGTCTGCGGCGGACGTGTTTTCCAATCCACTGGAACAGACGCTCCGGCGAGTGAGCGGCATGGCGCTAGCCGCCGGTTCTTGTCGATTGCTGCAAGCTGGCCCGGATCGCCTCCGACTCCGCACGGCTCAAACTCCGTCCGCACGGCTTGTTGATTCGTCTGCCCCCCCCCATGCAGTGTAATTCTACTGTCCGTTGTTCTTTACCTAACCTAACGCTTTATGGGACAGTCCCTTCCAGGGTTTTGGAAACCTGTTGGGGAGTTGGCCATGGAGGGGCGG
>JAYTCW010000118.1:0-10214 GCA_043736295.1 Planctomycetota bacterium
ATCCCCGTCATCCGTTGGGGTAAGCCCTACGAGTCAATCGATAAGCAGCCCGTCGTCCACTTTGAGACGGGTGAGGTTCTGGGCCAGTTGCATCAAGCGACGGCCGGGCAGATCAAGCTCGATGGGCGGAAGCAGGGCAAGGCCCGCGAACTGCTGCGACAGTTCACGATCGATCAGCTGTGCGACATGTGCGCCAAGGCGGCGGATCTGTATCTGAACGCGACCTTGCCGCTGGGGAATGGGACGCAGACTCCCGCCGAGTTCTGCCGCATCCAGTCGGCCACGACCGGCCTTCCCGAGGCGATGTGCGCTGCCAACATGCGGAAGAACTCGTACGTGCTGACGCATATGCGGGAGGTACTCGAAGCCCTCACGCGGGGGCTGCCGTTCGACATCCTCTCTCGCGGGTACGGCATGGAGTCGCGGGGCGTGATGCTCAGCTATCAGTGCCAAAGCCCAACGCTCGGCATGGTCCTGCCATCGAACTCGCCGGGGGTGCATACGCTGTGGATGCCGGTGATTCCGCTGCAAATCGGGCTGGTGCTGAAGCCCGGTTCGAGCGAGCCGTGGACACCGTATCGCGTCTATGAAGCCTTCGCCCAGGCCGGTGTCCCGCGCGAGGCGTTCTGCTTGTACCCCGGTGGCCACGACTGCGGCCCAGCTGTGATGGAGACCTGCAATCGTTCGATGATCTTCGGCGGCCAGGCGACCGTCGACAAGTACAAGGGCGACCCCAAGGTGCAGGCTCACGGCCCCGGGTTTAGCAAGATCATCCTGGGTGATGACTGCGTGGATGACTGGGAGCAGTACATCGATCTGATGGCGGATAGTATCTACCTCAACGGCGGGCGGTCGTGCATCAATGCCTCGGGTGTCTGGGCCAGTCGCCATACCGCAGAGATCGCGGAGGCCCTCGCCAAGAATCTCGGCCCGATCGCCCCGCTCCCGATGACCGATCCGAAGGCCGGACTCGCCGCCTTCACGACAGCCGGTGTCGCGGGGGGCGTCGATGGCCAGATCGAGGAGAAACTCCGCGAGGCCGGTTGCTCCGATGTCACCGCGAAGTACCGCGGCGGACCACGCCTGGTGAAGCACGAGCGGTGCGACTACTTGCGCCCGACGATCTTCCACGTGACCAATCTCGACGCGTTCCTGGCCAACCCGGAATACATGTTCCCTTGTGCCTCGGTCGTCGAATGCCCGCAGGACGAGATGCTCAAACGCATCGGCCAGACACTCGTTTGTACCGCCATCACCAAGAACGAACAGTGGGCCAGCCAGCTCGTCGACGCCACCCACATCGACCGCCTCAACATCGGAGCCATCCGCACCAACCAGCTGCACTGGATGCAGCCGCACGAAGGGAACATCATCGACTTCCTGTTCCGCGCGCGGGCGTATCAGAACAGCCCGCCGCCAGCGCATTGATCGCGTCACGAAAGCCCGTGGGTTGCAACCCACGGGCTTTTTATGATCGCGACGCTTCCGCATGTGAAGCCATGCAGCAACCCGTGACGGTTGTGAGAGTGTGTCCTATACTCACTCGCTCGACGAAGCTCACACACGCCACATGAAGAAGGACCACCTGATGGCCGCCCTGACGATCACTCCCGGACAGACACGCATTGGCTGGATCGGCACCGGCGTGATGGGGAACAGTATGTGCGGCCATCTGATGAAGGCCGGGTTCGCCGCCACGATCTACTCCCGCACGAAGAAGAAGTCGCAGGCCCTGCTCGATCAGGGGGCTTCGTGGGCCGCATCGGCGAAGGAGGTCGCCGAGAAGTCGGATGTCATCTTCGCGATCGTCGGCTTCCCGCGCGATGTGCGAGAGGTGTTCCTCGGAACGCAGGGAGCCTTGGCTGGATCTAAGGCCGGGAACGTCCTTGTCGACATGACGACGAGTGACCCGAGCTTAGCAGTCGAGATCTACAACACCGCGAAGGCCAAGGGAGTTCACGCTGTCGACGCCCCCGTCTCGGGTGGTGATGTCGGAGCCAAGAACGCCGCCCTCTCCATCATGATCGGCGGCGACCAGGAGACGATTGACGCCCTCAACCTCTGCTGGAATGCGATGGGCAAGACGATCATCCACCAGGGTCCCGCCGGGGCCGGACAGCACACGAAGATGGTCAATCAGATCCTGATCTCGACCACCATGATCGGCGTCTGCGAAGCTCTACTCTATGGCTACAAGGCCGGACTCAATCTCGAAACAGTTTTTAAGTCGGTCTCCACCGGAGCAGCGGGCAGCAAGTCGCTCGACAACCTCGGGCCACGCATCTTGGCCAATAACTTCGACCCCGGTTTCTATGTCGAGCACTTCGTGAAGGACATGGGGATCGCACTCTCCGAAGCGAAACGGATGGGGCTTTCATTACCGGGTCTGGCTCTCGCGGAACAGCTGTATCTCTCGGTGCAGGCCAAGGGCTGGGGCCGCAACGGGACGCATGCACTCATGCTGGCCCTCGGGGAAATGTCCGGCATCGACTGGAAATCGCGATAAGAGAACGTCGAGAGAACCGTTTAGCCGCGACGCGAAGTCTTCGGAGCGGAGCGCGGTCATCGCAACGATCGCTCCGCTGCGAAGACCTCGCGTCGCGCCTAAACATTCGGAAGTCGATACGAGACAAGAAGGAATCACACATGCCACGACCGGAATTCGCCAACTGGAACGGCACCGAGATGCCCCTCTCCGAGGTGCGGGTCTCCGTTCTCGACCGGGCGTTCATGTTCGGCGACGGTGTCTATGAGGTCTTCCGCGTCTATAGCGGCAGGATGTTCCTCGACCGACCGCACTTCGACCGCCTCAAAGACTCGCTGGCCCAGCTGCGAATCGCGACCGACGTGGTCAGGTTGGAGCAGCGGGTCCGCGACACGCTGACTCACAGTGGGGTGCAAGAGGGGCAGGTGTACCTGCAAGTCTCGCGCGGGGAGGCTCCACGCTCCCACCCGTTCCCCAATCCACCGGTCACTCCCAATGAGCTGATCTTCCTGCGCGAGTACGACAGCGATCCGTACGCAGCCTCGCGCGAGTCAGGCATCCGCGCGCTGTTGGTGCCGGATGTGCGGTGGAAACGCTGCGACATTAAGTCGCTGAACCTGCTGGGCAACGTCTTAGCATCGCAGGCCGCCACGGAAGCGGGCTGTGGCGAAGCCATCATGGCCACCGCCGATGGCACCATTACGGAAGGCTCGCATTCAACCGTCTTCGGAGTGCGGAACGGAGCACTGGTGACCGCTCCGCTCGACTCCAACATCTTGCCGGGCATCACTCGCAAACTGGTGCTAGAGCTGGCCGACACCTGCGGGATACGTGTCGAAGAACAGCCCTTTACAATCACCTCACTGAACTCGCTCGACGAAGTATTCGTGACCAGCACGATTGCTGAGGTGCTACCGGTGATCGGTATCGAGGGGCACACGTGGCCAGCTCGCCCCCCAGGGTCAATCACTCGCCAGTTGCAGACTGCATATCGCGAGTACGTCGGCCAAACCTGCGGCGGGTGAACGACTCAAGATTCGCCTGTCGGCCTCGGGCGAATCCTTGGGCAGACTCGGGGAACTTCGTGAATTGACGACAAAATAAAAGACACTCCTCGCGCAAGCCGACAGCCTCTCACTGAGCACATGACAGATCGAGTGAGAGCCCATCGCCTGTTCCCTGAAACCTCTCGCCCAAGAGTGGATTGGTACACAGATTTCGCAGATTGGCACAGATACAGATTCAGAGGGGGGAGAGGAGAGATCTCCTGCCACCAATCACCGCCCCCGTTGGCGCTGAATCTGTGAAAATCTGTGGAATCTGTGTACCACAACCTGCCTCTGCCACCGGAATTGAATTGCGGTGTGCGCGGGCATTGGCGGGGAACACTCAAGAGACTCTGTCGGCTTCAGCGAGAAGTGTCCAAAAGAAGACTTGACAGGATTGGAAATCTGCTATCTTACACGGGTAAGCATACTGCGGCCCCCTTGTTTGAACGTGTTCTTTGGGAGAGTTTCCGATGGCCTCACACTCCACACATCGCTCGTTCGCGAGCACTCTGTTGGCACTCACCGGTTTGGTTGCCCTGCTTCTCGTTGTCGGAGTCAACGCCTGGGCGGAGGAGTTGCGGACGTGGACTGACTCCACCGGCAAACACAAGATGGAAGGCAAATTCGCCGGGATGGCGGGCACCAAAGTGAAGCTGGAACTCAAGACCGGTAAGAAGATGGAAATCGACCTCAAGAAGCTGAGTGAAGCGGACCAGAAGTATGTCGAGTCCTTGGATGCCGACAATCCGTTTAAGACGGAAGGGGACGATCCGTTCAAGCCCGAAGGAGAGGGCGGCGAAGCGATGGCCCCCGGTCAGCCCAGGACCGTCACCGTCGACTGGACAGCTGCGGAAGCAGTCCTGCTGGAAGCTCCGGATGAATGGCAGACGGAAGTCGCCGCCCACCCCGGTTTCGCCGCGAAGCCCAAGACGGTCGTGCTGCCTCCCAAGATTGACTTCTTCGAAGGCATGACCGGTATGGTCGCGAATCAAGTGGCCCAAAAAGCCGTCGTCTGTTTTCGGTTGGGACGCGACGAGAAGGACTCCAAGGTGCGGCTGGTGATGTGCGATTTGCAGACCGGGAAGACATCCGGAATCGCCGAGGCTCAGGCCCTGATGTCTCCGATCGCTCTGCACGACGACGGGAAGCAAATCCTGATGCGGCATGACGGCTTTGGGTCGGGCAATCAGGAGATGCTGGAACTCTGGACGATCAAGGGCAAGACCATTCAAAAAGGGATCTCCTGGATGCCCTATGACGATGGCTGGAAGCCGAACCGCGATGTGGCCTGGGCCGAGTTCGTTGACGCCGACCACTTGCTGACCAGCAGCCGCAACGGCAAGGTTGCTCTCTGGGACTTGGCGACGGCAAAACCGCTGTGGTACTTTGAGACGGCTAACGGAGCCGCCCCCTGCCTCAGTGGGGATCGCAAGATGATCGGGTTCTGTAACGGCGAGAAGGTCGGCATCTTCGACATTGCCAGCCGCAAGGTGATCGGGATGGCTGCGACTCCCGGCACACTGACGTGGCCGATCACGGCGTTCAGTCCCTCGGGGAAGCGGATCGCCTGCATCGCTCAAAACCGCATTCTGGTCTGGGACACAGCGACCGGAAAAATGCTCAACGACTTCGAGGCGACGGGACTGCATCTGACGGGAGCCATTGCTTTTCCGGATGACAACTTCCTGCTCGGTGGGAACAAGTTCATGGTCGATCTGCAAAACCAACTGAAGCTCTGGGAGTACAACGGGGCCGAGCGGATGGTTCAGCTTGGGAACATCACTGTGGCCGCCATGGCAGCTCATAACGCCCCCGGTGCCCTGGTGTCGCTGGAACTGCCTCACAAGGAGGCCCGCGACCTGCTGGGCAAGGCCCTGACGCAGCCAGACTTGTTCGTGTATCGCGAGGGGGCAACCGTGAAGCTGGATGTCTCCGGAGTTCCGCAGGCTGACCAGGCTCACGTCCGCGAAGCATTGACCAAGAAGCTCACCGACATGAAGTGTACCGTGGCCGACAACGGGACCATTTCTTTGGTGGCTTCGGTGACCGGGCCGAAGGAACGCCAGATCTCCTACATGCGATCCGGCGATTACAAGGTCCAGGAGTACTTCACGCAGCTGAGCTTCGTGTACCAGGGGACTGCGGCCTGGGTCGCCAGCAGCACGAACATCCCGTTCATGATCTCACTGAAAGAGGGCGAGAACATTGAAGGGGTGCTGCGTAAGGCGAGCGAAAAGCCGAACATCAGCTTCTACGACGGAGTCATCCTGCCGAAGTTCCTCCAGAAACCCACCGCAGGCCAGGGAGCCAACTCGCGGCAGACCCTCGGCGGTTCACAGTTCACGACCTCGGGACTGAAGTAGTCGATCCGTTGATATTGCCGCAGCACCACAGGTTGGGAGAGTTGACTGGTTGATTTGGACGCTCCACGCCCAAGTCAGCCGGTTCAGGCGAGATGGCGACCGTGTCAACAACAGCGAGATGTGTCTTGATTTCAGATGTCTTGGGACTTGCTCGGTGAAACGAGATACAGCCGTCAATCGGCTTCGTCGAACAGTTCCTTCTGCGTCTGCTTCTTGGGCTCGCGTTTGGCTTTCTTGAAGTTCACGTTTTTCACATGGTCAGGATGTTCGGCACGCTGTTGGCCAGTGAGTAAGCCATCAATCGACAAGAGTTGGACGCAGGCATACTTCTTGCCATTGCTCGCGGTATAAAAACCCGCTGAAGCGGCGTCGGACTTCATCTTGGGGGTGGGTTCATTCAGCGAAATCAGCAGAGCAATGTCGGCCTGCTCACGTTCGCGGACGTGATTCAGGGCACGGATGTCATCGGCCTTGAGCTTGCCGCCCTTCACGCTGACGACAATTTTGCGGGCCTCCTCGTCAGTGAGGTCGTAGAAGAACTTCAGGCCATCGATCCCGGTATCAGCGCCCTTTTTCTTCCCTTGAAATGGCTGAGCTTCGACGAGTGAAACCGCCCACCACTGAAACTGGTACTTGTCTCGCTCGGCCAGATTGCGAGCCGCCTCTAGGTCGCTCGGGGTGCCATGCACGTCAAACTTGCAAGTCGCCCCAAACGCATCCTTCAATCGCTTCTCGATGAGTGAGATGGCGAGGTGAGTGATGTCGATGCCGATCCACTTGCGTTTCAGTTTGTGAGCTGCGTGAACAGCGGTGCCACATCCACAGAACGGGTCGAGTACCACATCGCCTTCGTTGCTGCTGGCGGTAATGATGCGTTCCAACAGAGCAACCGGCTTCTGCGTCGGATAACCTAGAGATTCATTGCCCAACGCTGGTGGAATATCCTGCCAATCATTTTGTAGAGGAACACCCGGCATCAAGTCGGCATACTGGACGATCCGAGGCATTCCGGTACTGCGATGCCTGAGTTGACCTTTCCGTGCAAAGTCGATGAGATTTTGACGAGAATAGGCCCAGAAACGCCCTTGATATGGACGTACACCCTTGTATTCATACCCCTCCCTCGGAGTACGAAACTCCTCGTCAATGTCCGATTCCCAACGGGCCCCGTCTGATAACAGACGTTTCACTCGCCACTCAAAACTGACATCGCCCCCCGCCTTATTCGCAGTCGGGTCGGTTTCTTTGAAGTACCTTCCTTCTGGGGATTGGTGGCGATACTCGCTCTGGAGATATTCATCAGTGTAGGGTGAGTAGAGCCAATTCCATTTCCAATCACTGGACTTTGTGAAAAAAAAGAGTGTGTCGCGAATGTTGCCAAATTGTTTTCGCCCCTGCTTGGCATCGTTGTGCGCACTGGAACGCTTCCAACTGATCTCACTTCGAAAATTCTCCTTCCCAAATACCGCATCCAGCACAATCTTCAAATAATGGGAGGCCGTCGGGTCACAATGCAGATACAAAGACCCAGTCGACTTGAGGGCGCGGTGCATCTCTAGCAACCGGTTGGCCATCATCGTGAGATAGGCCATCATGTCATTGCGCCCGAGAAATGACACCAGGGCGTTCATCACGAGTGCCACGTCGGTGTTCTTCTGCTTCGTCAGTTCATCGAGTTCCCCCTCCGCTTGCTCGCCCCAGTGCCACGAATCCTTGAATGCCTCAATCTGGGCCTCGCTTTGTTGTCCCTTCGGCGATTTGAACAACAGGTTGTAATCGCGTTTTGAGTTGAACGGAGGATCCAGGTAGATCAAGTCCACTGACTCATCGGCGATGCTCTCTCGCAGCACCTGCAGGTTGTCGCCGAAATAGAGTTGATTCATCTCAGAACGGCTGCTGACGGGGGGGATGTCGATCACGCCTGGAGTACATCGGACAAAGCGAAAACTTATCACAACTGATGCAGTCCGCCGGGGCAGATTCAGTCCAGTTATCGCAGCCCCAGTGGCGGGCAGGATCATAAGAATGCTGAAGGTGTTCTGCAATCAGGAGTGAACCATGCCGACTTCACAAGATTGGGCATCACACCCCGCAGACTGGGAAGCGTGTGTGACGGTCTTTGTCACACTCAGCATGCCCAAGCAGACTCTGGCCGTAGCCTCACGCTCTTTGGGTGTGAGTGCTTGTCATTGATCGCGAAGTTTACTTGGGAGGTGGCACCTCGACCGTGACCGGTGGCGACACGGGTCGGGGGAAGTGGCGGACCGCTCCGGGATTGTTGGTCTGCTGGGCAATCAGCGGGATGTCGAGCGTCTCGCCGTCTTGCAACAGCGGGCCGGGCAGGACGGGGATCACGCCCAGACTGACATGCGTTTTGAGGTCGAAGCTAGGGGTGGCCCCGAGCGGTTTGTTCTTGCGATTGTCGACGTAGCGATAAGTGACTTTGTCGGACCAGGCGACGAGCGTGTAACGCTGCTGCGGCGGGATGGGATAGCTCTGGGTCTGCTCGATCAGTGAGCCGAGCGGGCCGGGGGCGAGGTAGACCTCTTGCAGGGTGCTGCCGGAATCGCGGGCCAATGAGCGGACGACCTCTCCGTGTTTGGGGATCTTGATCTCCTCCGGCTGACGCGGTTGGAACTGGTCGACGATCTGCAAAATGATGTCGTCCTCCGAGGAGTTCACGAAGGCGACTTGAGCCGGAGGCAGTACCGGATTGGGCACCACTTGGCGACTGACCAGTTGTGGTGTGTAATCGACTTCGGGCAGGGCATACGACACGTTCCACCCTCTCGCATCAAAGTACGCCACCATCAGCCGTCCCATCGAGTCAACGGTGAACAGCGTTCCGATCTCTGGCAGAATCGCCATCGGAGCCCCCAGCATGTAGCCCGGTCCGATCGACTCGTCTCGCCACCCGCCCGGTGAGCCGTAACTCCACGCATGCCAGACTCCATCCGCGCCAATCGCTGACAACAGCGGACCAAAATACGCGTGCCCGATCTCCACCGGCGATCCCGGTGTCAGCAGTACCGTGGGAATCGTGGTCACGTTCCAGACCAGTCCCAACTTGCTCCATAGCTGCAACTGCCCGGCCCAGTTCACCGCAGCGATGTAAGTTTGTGGGGTGGGACCAGTCGTGAGTGTGGCGACGGCGATATGCGTCCCCGGCGTGAACCCCGCTCCGACGGTGGCGGGCACCCAGCCTCCTCCGGTCAAGCCATAGGCCACCATCACGCTCGCCGTGTTCACAGCGGTGACAACGGGCACCGCCCCATCCATCAGCACGGCCAGCGGAGCCCCCGGTGGGAATGCCCCGACTGCCGGTTCGACCATGATCCCGAGATGAGTCTCGACATCGAGATCCCAGAGACGGCCCTTGGTATCGACAGCGAAGGCATGTCCATGCGGGCCGATGGTGAGGTACTCGACATGAGCGCCCGGTGGGAACAACACCGTGGTGGAAACAGGCTGGACGACGGACCCATCGACAATCGAAATCAGGAGACCATTCGGAGCCACGGTCAGGATGCCCGGCCACGCCCCACTGGTGCTGTACATGGCCAGCGGAGCCCCGGGGATCAGTGGAGCCTTGAGTGGTAGATCGCGATGTTTCCAGGCCCCCGCCCGCCCGTAGAAGCTGCACAGGGTGCCGTCGCTCTCGACATGGGCGACCCATGAATCGCCGCCCAGACCGGGTAAGCAAGCAATCCCTCCCGGACCATAGATGGGCGGCGCCCCGGGCAGACCGGGACCGCCACCAAGACGATTCACCGTTTGCAGACTCTTCCTCCATGTCGTCCCGCCGAGGTCGCCGATCCACATGCTTCCCGTCCCGAGGACCGGCCACCGCAGCGAGGTTCCCGCTGTCAACGACCGAAACCCGAGTAACTCTCCATCGGCGGTGTCGTAGGCCGGATGCCGTTCGTAGTTGAACGTCGACCCTGTCGAGTCCTTGACCGTCAGCCGAGCCCCTTCGAGTTGAGCCTGCGAGGTGAGGTCGGGGCGGCTGGGAACGGTCAGTTCGTAAAACTCTTGAGCAGAGACCACGTTCGCGCAGGCGAATATGAGAGTCCAAATGAGTACGCGAATGACAGCCATGTGACCACCCTCTTGGAAAGTTCGTCAGCGTGTTCGCTCGGGAAAGTCCGCCGCCCACCGAGCGACATGACCGCATCACATCATGCCCTGCGGTGAGTTACGAATCAAGATGTGGTGGCTAGACGACCAGGGCAATTGCCTTTTTCGAAGATGAGTTGAGTCGCGTGGGCTAAAGCCCACGATACTATAGTCAATGGTGATGGTCCTGGCCGACCAGGA